>DFDR01000110.1 GCA_002369295.1 Desulfovibrionaceae bacterium UBA3823 | reverse complement strand
CCGGCTGCCAGAACCGAAAGGACCAAGAGATTTCGACGCAGCATGGCATTGCACTCCTTGTCGTGTTGAGATGGCGCTCTGGCCGCGGAATCCGCCTGCACATCGCGTCGCTGTCATTTCTGCAAGCGCCGTGCCAATATCGCAGGAAAGCGCTTCTGGAGCATGGCTGCATCCCTTCCCCTCCAGAAGGGGGGGGGCCTGGAGCGCCTCACGATCCAGCCAGGCAGGGGGCCGGCAGCGCTCCTGCCCAGTTTTTAGGCGCCCTGCCGTCCAGCCTTGCGCAGGGATGTCAAGCTTTTGTACATTGCCTTGCCGCCGGCCGCCAGAGCGCTTGCGGGCAGGATGCCGAACAGGCCCGGGCCTTGGCAGGCCGGCAAAGGAGCAGGACATGGACAAAGCGGCTGGAGGACGGGAGCAGGGCGGAAGCGGCCTGGTGCGGGAAGCCATGCTGGCCGACGGCAGAGTGCAGGGCGTCGGCTTCCGCTGGTACGCCAGAGGCCTTGCCGGAAAGCTTGGCCTGACAGGCTTTGTCATGAACCTGCCGGACGGCTGCGTTGCCATGGAAGTGCAGGGGCAGCCGGAAGGCCTGGAGGACTTTGCCTACCACCTCGCCCATCCCCCGCTGGGCTGGCCCATCCGTGTTGCACGGCTTTCAAGAAGGCAAATCTGCCCCGTCCCGGGCGAGCGGGGCTTCCGCATCGCGCGCTGGGGCTCGTAGCAAGGCCTTCCTGCAGGCCCGCTATCCCTTGGCATGGATCTTCCGGCTTCCCGCCCCTGCGGGCTCGGCAACAAGGGCGGCAAGGGCTTTGGCAGCGGCATTCTGCTCGGCGCGCTTGCAGGAGGTGCCCTCGGCCCGGAAGGCGCGGCCGTCCGGAAGCGTCACCTCGACGGTGAAGACGCGGGCGTGGCTCGGCCCCTCGGCGGCAATCTGCACGTAGATAGGCCGCTCGCCGGCAAAGAGCCGGTGGCAGAGCTCCTGGAGGCTCGTCTTGCGGTCGCGCTCCTTTCTGGACTCGTTGGCGTGCTCGGGCCAGTGCCCTTCGAAGACCTTGTCGACGACCTGCCGTGCGGCCTCGAAGCCGCCGTCCTCGTAGACGGCTGCCACCACGGCCTCGAAGGCGTCGCTGAGCACTGTATCGCGCTCCCTGCCGCCCTGGGCATCCTCGCCCCTGCCGAGGAAGAGGCAGCGGTCTATGCCGGTCAGCCTCGCGAAGCGCGCGAAGCTCCGGGTGCTGACAAGGGAGGAGCGCAGAAGCGTCAGGTCGCCTTCGCGGGCATGGGGGAAGCGCCGGTAGAGCACCGTGGAGACGCACAGCTCCATGACGGCGTCGCCCAGAAACTCGAGGCGCTCGTTGTGCTCCGTGCCGGAGCCGTGCTCGTTGGCGCAGGAAGAATGGGTCAGGGCCTGCTCCAGCAGGGAAACGTCCTTGAAGCGGTGCCCGAGGGCCGCTTCCAGGCGCTCCCTGTCTTCGTCTGCTAGGGATGGAAAGGTGTTCATGCGCACAGACTAGCCGCTTTTCCGCCCATGGCAATAAAAACTTGACTTCGCAAGCCGGTATGCTACCTCACTGGAAATTTTTCACAAGGAGATGCCCATGGCTTCTTTAGAAATCAGAATGATGAAACTTGTCTCAGGCGAAATCGTCATCGGCAAGTGGGACCCCGAGAAGGACGAGCTCCAGGATGCGGCCCAGCTGCAGAACGTGCCCACCCAGCAGGGCATGCAGATGCTCGTGACCCCCTACGGCTTCCCCTTTGAGAACAAGTTCAACGTCGCTCTCGCCGGCAAGTTCGTGCTCCACAAGTTCACGGACACGCCCAAGGAGCTTCAGGACAAGTACATCGAAGTGACCACCAACCTCACGGTGGCCAACGGCCTCGGCAAGCTCCACTTCGGCTCCGGCGCGGGCCAGCAGGGCGGAGGCTCCGGCCTCATCCACTAGTCCGAGACGAGCTTTTTCCCTGAAGGGGGCCGCGCCCAGGCGCCGCCCCCTTCTTGTCGCTTGAGCGCCTTTACCGGCACCCCTAACAGAGCACCATCAGGAGCACCATGCGTTCCCTTCTCCCCCTGCTGCGCGAGCCGAGCCGCTACACCGGCATCGAGCAGAACGCCGTCCACAAGGATCCCGCCGCCGTTTCGCTGCGCTGCGCGCTGTGCTTTCCCGACCTCTACAGCGTCGGCATGTCCCATCTGGGATCGAAAATCATCTACGGCGCCGTCAACGCCAATCCTTCGTGGTGGGCGGAGCGCTGCTTCGAACCCGACGCCGAGGCCTGCGCGCTCCTGCGCAGGACCGGCACGCTCCTGGCCACGCTGGAGTCGGACACGCCCCTGAAGGACATGGATCTGGTGGGCTTCTCCATCACCCACGAGCTCTGCTACACGGACGTGCTCAACATGCTCGACCTCGCCGGCATTCCCCTGCGCGGCGCAGACCGGCCGGACGACCTTTCCGCCTGTCCGCTCGTGATCTCGGGCGGCGGCGCCTCCATCAGCGCCGAGCCCATGGCCCCCTTTCTCGACGCCATGGTTCTCGGCGACGCCGAAGAAAGCCTGCCCGAACTCTGCCAGGCCCTCGAGAGGGCCAGGAAGCTCGGCCAGGGCCGCCAGGCCCTGCTCCGGGAGCTTGCCTTGATTCCGGGCATCTACGTGCCCTCCCTCTTCCAGGAGGCGCCGGACGGATCCCTCCAGCCCCGCTATCCCGGCCTGCCCCGTCCCTCCCGGCGCATCGTGGCCGACTTCGACAAGGCCTACTACCCCGCCCGCCAGGTGGTGCCCATCGCCACGGTCCACAACCGCCTCTCTCTCGAGATAGCGAGGGGCTGCACGCGCTTCTGCCGCTTCTGCCACGCCGGCGTGGTCTACCGCCCGGCCAGGGAGCGCAGCGTAGAGACGGTGGAACGCATCCTCAAGGACTGCCTCGACGAGACGGGCTTCGACGAGATCAGCTTCCTCTCCCTCTCGGCAGGCGACTATTCGGCGCTCAAGACCCTGTGCTCGCGCACCCTCGACCGCTGCGCCGAGGAGCAGATCTCGCTCTCCCTGCCCTCTCTGCGCGTGGGCTCCATCGACGACAGCATCATGGACCGCATGTCGAGGCTCAGGCGCACGGGCGTCACGCTGGCGCCCGAGGCGGGAAGCCAGCGCCTGCGCAACGTCATCAACAAGGGCGTCACCGAGGAGCAGCTCCTGCTGCACGTGCAGAAGCTGCTCGAGTACGGCTGGCGCCAGGTGAAGCTCTACTTCATGATCGGCCTGCCCACGGAGACCGACGAGGATCTGGCAGCCATCTTCGAGCTCTGCCGCAAGGTGCGCGAAGCCGGCGGCCGGGGGGCGCCGAGGCTTGCCGTGACGGCGGCCCTCTCGCCCTTCGTGCCCAAGCCCTTCACGCCTTTCCAGTGGGTGGACCAGATTCCGCTTCCCGAGATAGCGCGCCGGGTTGAGCTCGTGCACAGCCTCTTCCGCCGCCAGAAGGGGCTCGTCATGCGCTGGCACGAGCCGAAGGTCAGCCATCTCGAAGGCATACTCTCCCGGGCCGGCCGACGCATGGCGGGCGTGGTGGAGCGCGCCTTCCGCAAGGGAGCCGTCTTCCAGGGCTGGATGGAGCACTTCTGCCTCGAGCCCTGGCAGGAGGCGCTCAAGGAGGAAGGCTTCGACGAGGATGCCTGCATCAAAGGCTTTCCCCTGGGCGCCAGCCTTCCCTGGTCGCACATCGAGAGCGGCGTTTCCGAAAACTTCCTGCGCCGCGAGTGGGAGCGGGCCCTGCAGGAAAAGGTCACCGAGGACTGCCGCTACCATGCCTGCCGCCAGTGCGGCGCCTGCGACCGCAAGGGCGCTCCGTCGCTGCTCCCCCGCCAGGGAGCGGAGGAGCACAGGAACCGCCTCGTCTTCCCCCAGCGCGACCAGGAGCCCAACCAGCCCCGGCGCGACGAGCGCGGGCGCATCGTGCTCAGGGAAATTTCCGCCAGGCCCCCGCAGATCGAGGCCTCGCTCACGGCCAGGGCCGCCACCTGGCGCATCTGGCACGAAAAGCTCCAGGAGAGCTGCTGGCTCTCCCAGCTGGAGCTGCAGGCCGTGCTCGACAGGGCCCTGCGCCGGGCGAGGGTGCCCATGGCTTTCTCCCAGGGCTTCCATCCCATGCCGCTCTTAAGCTTCGGCAGGGCCCTGCCCGTCGGAGTCGAGAGCAGCTGCGAATGGTTTTCCGCCACCCTGCGCCAGGACATGCCGGCAGAGGCCCTCTTGTCCGGCCTCAACGCCTGCCTGCCCCGAGGCATGCGCGCCTACAGGGCCGAGCGCGCGGCCTGGGCCGACAAGGCCCTCCAGGCCAGCGCCGAGCGCTTTGCCGTCACCCTTGACGGACGAAGCGGCGAAGGCATACAGTGCTTCCTTGATTTTTGGCAGCAGGACGAGTTCCTGTTCACGAGGGAAACCAAGAAGGGCCCCCGCACCGCCGACGTCCGCGCCCTGGTGTGCAACCTGCGCGCGCCGGGGACGGGCTGCGACGTCGAGTTCACCTGCGACTGGAGCGCCGGATACCTCTCCCCGCTCCTGATCTGCAGAGCCGTGTTCGCGCCCCTTGGCCCCTTCGAGGATCTGGCCATGCTGCTGCACGTCAGAAAAACCGCCCAGTTCATGCCCGGCGGGGCATGCGAGGAGGGATGCTAGTGGGACGCGACCGCACCGATACCTGGTTCTTTTTTGGCGACTCCGTCACCCTTGGCGTCAACGACAGCGCCATGCCCGGCGGCTGGGTAAGCCGCCTTGCCCTCAAGGGCGCAGAGCGCGGCTGCTACGAGTATCCGCCTGCAACCTTCTACAACCTCGGCGCCAGACGCCAGAAGCTGGCAGACGTGGCGGCCCGCTTCGAAGCGGAGTACACAGCCCGCCTCATGCCCGGCATCCGGTCCCGCTTCGCCTTCTGCGCGGGCACCGTCGACGCCCTGCAGGGCGCCGATCCCCAAGGCATGGTGGAGGCGCTGGCCTCCCTGCTCGCCAAGGCCAGGAACATAGCCCCCACCCTCTTCATCTGCCCGCCCCCGCTCGCCGACGAACAGGCCTGCGCCCGCCTCGAGCGCTACGCAGCCCTTGCCCAGGAGGTCTGCAGGAAGCTCAACCTGCCCTGCGCCAACCTCTTTCCCGAACTCATGGCACGAAGCTTCGCCGGCATGCTGACCGACGGAATCCATCCCGGCCCCGAGGGCAACGAGCTTTTTGCCTCCCTGCTCATGGACAAGCCTGAAACGGTCACCTTCCTGAACGCCGAGTAAGCCCACGAGGAGCCACTATGAACCACATCCTCTGTTCCGACGACGAGGACACCCCCTTCGAAACGCAGGTCCAGGACATGGACGACGAGGACCTGCTCAACCTCTGGGAGCAATCCCAGTCCTTC
>DFDR01000112.1:1475-6605 GCA_002369295.1 Desulfovibrionaceae bacterium UBA3823 | reverse complement strand
GATCTCGAGGGGCGGGGCGTCCGCTGCACAGCCGAAGTCAGAGTCGATCTTAGGAACGGCAAGAGCCAGCGCTTCCTTCCCGAGGAGCCCGGCGTCCAGGGCGCCACATGGTGAACGAGCCTTGAGGATGCAGATCCCAAGTCCGTTGCGATGTTCTGCCACGACCATGCAACCATGGAGCGGCACCACGGCAAGATCGTGTGTACAGTTCAACATAAGGGAAGCGCTGATTAAAGGCATCTTTCAGCGACAAGGCCGAACTAACCCATTGAATTATCGAAGGGTTGTTGAGCCGATGCTGAATTAATCAGCGTATCCCTAGAGGCCCAGCACCGCAGCCAGCGTGCCTGCCAGCCCCTTGTCGAGCAGGCTCTCCCGGAACCAGAAGGCGAGGCCTGCGAGCATGGCTGCCAGAAAAAGCCATTCGCCAGGACCGCCCGTGCGGCAGAGCTTCAGGGAGACCCGGCCCTTGTGCGTGAAGGGCAGGAGCGGGATGCCCTGTGGCGTGAGCATGTCCAGCAGCACGTGGCTCAGGCCCCCGGCGGCAAGGCCAAGGGCTGCTGGGGCGGCGAGGGTGCTGAACTGGGGCGGAATGAGCCAGAGGGCCAGGGCGAGCAGCCCCAGCCACAGTCCGGGCCAGTGGGTGAAGCCCCGGTGGATGCGGTTGAAGGCCTTCTGGCGGCTGCGGAAGCAGGCCGCAATGCGCTGGTCGAAGAGGTCGGGCAGTATGCCGCCAAGGGCCGCTGCCAGCAATCCGGCAGCCGGCAGCTTGAGCATCAGGGCGAGGCCAACGGCCCCCACCTGATGGGTTGTCCAGCGCATGTCTGCCTCCTTGGGGTATGCCTGCGCGGGGTTGAGATCCGGGCAAAGGGGCCCGTCTGCAGACGGAGGCTTCCGCTATCCGCAGCGCGAGAAGCCGCAGGCAGGGCAGCAGAGGCAGCCTTCCTGGAAGACCAGGGGCTCCCCGCACTCGGGGCAGGGATGGCCGTCTTCGATGTCCTGCACGGTGCCGCCCGCCTTGCCGTCCTTGAGGTAGTGGCTTTCCAGCACCCAGGCGATGGCGTCCGGGATGGAGAGGAGCAGGCCCTTGCTGCGGAAGACGGGGTGCTCGCCGCCTATGCCCTTGATCTGGGCGACCACGTCCTTGACGTTCACGCCCGAGCGCAGGGCCAGGGAGACGAGGCGTCCTATGGCCTCGGCCTTGGCGGTGATGGAGCGGCCCGACTTGCCGATGGTGGCGAAGACCTCGAAGGGCCTGCCGTCGAGCTCGTTGACGGTGAGGTACATGGCGCCGAGGCCGGTGGGCACCTTCTGGGTGAAGCCGTACATGATGTCGGGCCGCCGGCGCACGGAGGTCTTGGCGTCGCCGGCAGGCCCGTCGTCGGCTGGCGCCGCGCCGGCAGAGGCCGCGGGGCACGCTGGACAGGCGCCGGGGGCGTCCTGGGCAGGCTTTTCCTGGGCAGGCCCTTCCTGCGCGGTCCTGGCCTGGGACTGGCCGTCCATCTTCTTCTGGCCCTTGCCCGTGGCGAGGACCTGAACGCTCTTGCAGCCGTCCCGGTAGACGGTGACGCCCTTGCAGCCTTCGCGGTAGGCGAGCCAGTAGATGTCGGCAATGTCCTTTTCCGTAGCGGAATTGACGAGGTTGACGGTCTTGGAGACGGCGTTGTCGGTGTGGCGCTGGAAGGCTGCCTGCATGCGCAGATGCCAGGAGGCGCCGATGTCCATGGCGGTCACGAAGACGCGGCGGAGTTCCTCGGGCAGGGCCCGGAGGGACTGGATGCCGCCCTGCTCCGCCACTTCCTGCATGAGCTCGGGGCTTTGGAGCCCTGCGTCCTTCAAGGCTTCCTCGAAGACGGGGTTGAGCTCGACCAGGCGCTCGCCGTCCATGACGTTGCGGGTGAAGCTCAGGGCGAAGATCGGCTCTACGCCGGAGGAGCAGCCGGCGATGATGGAGAGGGTGCCCGTGGGCGCGATGGTGGTCACGGTGGCGTTGCGCAGGGGCTTGGCGCCCCTGGCGGGAAAGACGGAGTCGGGAAAGGCCGGGAAGGGGCCGCGCTCTCTGGCCAGGTCCTCGCTCGCCCTGTGGCCTTCGTCCTCGATGAAGGCCATGAGGCGCTCGGCAAGGGCGATGCCCTCCTCGGAATCGTAGGGTACGCCGAGCTTGAAGAGCAGGTCGGCAAAGCCCATGACGCCGAGGCCAATCTTGCGGTTGAGCTTCACCTTCTCCTCGATGAGGGCGAGGGGATAGCGGGAGGCGTCGATGACGTTGTCGAGGAAGCGCACGGCAAGGCGCACGGCGCCGCCAAGCTCCTCCCAGTCCACGTCCCGCTGGCCTGCGCCCGTCTCCCGGCAGAAGAGGGAGAGGTTGAGAGAGCCGAGGTTGCAGGCCTCGTAGGGGAGCAGGGGCTGCTCGCCGCAGGGGTTGGTGGACTCGATCTCGCCCTGGGCAGGCGTGGGGTTGTCGCGGTTGATGCGGTCCAGGAAGACGATGCCGGGATCGCCGGACTGCCAGGCCTTCTTCACGAGCAGGCTGAAGACCTCGCGGGCGTTGAGGCTGCCCCTGGCCCTGCCCGTCCGGGGCGAGACGAGCTCATAGTCCCTGCCCTGCTCCACGGCGTCCATGAAGGCTTCGGTGAGGCCCACGGAGAGGTTGAAGTTGTTGAACTCGCCCTCCTTCTCCTTGGCGCGGATAAAGTCGAGGATGTCGGGATGGTCGATGCGCAGTATGCCCATGTTGGCGCCGCGGCGGGTGCCTCCCTGCTTGATCTGCTCGGTGGCCGTGTTGAAGATGCGCAGGAAGGAGACGGGTCCCGAGGCCACGCCGCCGGTGGTGCCGACGATGCTGTTGCGCGGGCGCAGGCGGGAGAAGGAAAAGCCCGTGCCGCCGCCGGACTTGTGGATCATGGCCGCGTACTTGACGGCGTCGAAGATCTCCTCGATGGAGTCGCCCACCGGCAGGACGAAGCAGGCAGCCAGCTGCCCCAGGGGCGTGCCGGCGTTCATGAGCGTGGGCGAGTTCGGCAGGAACTTGAGGCTCGTCATGAGCTTGTAGAAGGCCAGGGCGAGCTCGGGCGCCTTCCAGGGCGAGTTCGGGTACTTGGCCTCCTCCTCGGCAATGGAGGCGGCAACGCGCCAGAAGAGCTCCTTGACCGATTCCTGGACCGTGCCGTCCGGCCCCTTGCGCTGGTAGCGCTTGGCGAGGACGAGTTCGGCGTTGCGGGTCAGGACGGGCGTGGGCAGGTTCGGGGGCATTGCCAGGGCCATGGCGTCTCCTTTGCCGGGATGCGGCGGACGAAGTTGGGGGGGGAAGCTGCGCGGGGACGGGGCCGGGCGCAGCCGGGGCAGAGCATACGGCTTTTGGTCGCGCCTGCAAAGCCCGGACGCGCGTTTCTGCCTGGGCTCGCGGCCCCGGGCAGGCGCCGTGCCGGCAGGAGTCCTCCGCCGGGCCTGGCACGGCGCGGGCACCCTGAGCCAGGGCCGCCAGGCCGCCAGAGCCAAAGCGCTGGACAAGCCGGATAAAGGGTTATACTTCCGGCGTGAGGCGTGCAGGCGCATGTCCCCGGGCTCCGCGCCCGCCCTCCCCCAATCCAAGGAGGCTTAGCCATGGCGCATTCGCAGAAGCTTCTTCCCGCCCTGAAGCAGGCTCTCCCGGCACTTGCCGGCGCGCTGTCCCTCGTCCTCGCGGCCCCCCTTCCCGCATCGGCAGACATAGCCTCCCCCGGCGGCGGGCGCAATCCCTGCCAGAGGATCCAGCCGCAGGCCCTGCTCGACGGCGCCTGGACTGCCCAGACGCCCCAGGGGCCGCGCACCATCCGCTTCAGCCAGAACCGCTACGTCCAGACCGTCAACGGCCAGCTCATCGACGAGGGCTTCTTTCAGACAACGCCCGACGGCCGCTTCCTCTACCAGGTCACCGGCGGCCCCTATGCCGGCCAGCAGGGCGAAAACCGCTTCATCTGCAACGGAAGCACCTTCGTCATGCTCTGGCCCAATGGCCAGACGCTGGCCTTTGCCCGCGAGGGCGTCGGGCAAACCCCGCCGAGCCAGCCGTTCCCGCCAGGCCAGTGGGGACAGGCGCAGCCGCCCCTGCCAGGCCAGGGCTTCGGCCAGCCCGCTCCCGGCGCCACCCCGCTGGAGGGCCGCTGGGTCTGGGCCAGGCAGGGACGCGTGAGCTTCGGCTTCATCTTCCAGGGCAATCGCTTCCAGGGCTTCTACAACGGCCAGATCATGGGCTCGGGCACCTTCGAGCTCAAGGGCGCCATGCTCGTCATGCACCACGAGACGGGCCGGGACGCCGGCAAGACGGACCGCTTTGCCTGCCAGATTTCCGGAAACCGCATGCTGCTCTTCGTCACGGACAATCCCGACGACGAACCCATCCCCTACGTGCGGCAGTAGGCCGCCTTTTGACCGCCTGTCCCCCGCTTGCCCTGAAGGAGGCCGCCGTGAAGCGACTGCACCCCCTCCCCCTCTCTGTCCTGGCCCTGGCCCTGCTTCTGCCTGCCCCCGGCGCAGTCCATGCCGAGGCGCCGCATGCCGAAGCGCAGGCACAGGGCGTGCCTGCGTCCTGCGACGCCTGGATCGGCACCCCCCGCCACGCCACCTGCCTCCATGCCGTGAAGCACGGGCTCACGCTCCATGCGGCGGCCGTAGTCGAAGGCCTTGCCGAGCGCGCCCATGCCGTCGAATTCTGCCGTGCCAGACCCGATCCCGCGGAAGCGCGGCACACCGAGTCCATTCTGGCCGGCGGGCCGAACTTTAGGGCCCTCTTCGACGAGCACAGGGCAAGGCTTGCGGCGGCCGGCGTCGAGGATCCCGAGGGCTGGTGCCGCCAGCAGGGCCTGGAGCGCCGCTAGGGATGCGCTGAACAATACCGGCTCGACTGCTCCTCGACATTTCAAGGAGCTAGTCAAGCCATCTCGCTGAAAAACGCCTTGCAGCAGTGCGTCCCTAGCTCTGCCGGCGTTCCTCTCCCGCTTCGGGGGCCGGCTGGCCGTCTGGAGCCTGCGCCTTGCCTTCAGCATGCGCTCCGGCGCTGCCGGCTTCCTGCCGGGGAGGCTTTCCTGCGAGCAGGCTTTCCAGCGTCTTGAAGAGCATCTCCGGCTCCACGGGCTTGGAGAGGTGGGCGTT
>DFDR01000112.1:0-1379 GCA_002369295.1 Desulfovibrionaceae bacterium UBA3823 | reverse complement strand
TCGAAGGCGTTGGCCGTGAGCGCGACGATGGGAATGCGGCCTGCGTCGGGGCGCTTCAGCGCCATGGCCCGGATGGCGCGCGTAGCCTCGAGGCCGCCCATCTCGGGCATGCGCATGTCCATGAGAATGGCGTCGTAGTAGCCGGGCTCGTGCCGCTGGAACATGTCGATGGCGATGCGGCCGTTCGTGGCGTGGTCGGCCTCGATGCCGCGCATGGCGAGCACCATGAGCAGAATTTCCGCGTTGACGTCCACGTCCTCGGCGACGAGCACGCGCCTGCCCTGGAGGCCCGCCGTCTGGGCGGCCAGGACTGCGTTCTTCGACCTGAAGGCCTCCTGGAACTCTTCCATGACGGTGCCGGCGAAGAGGGGTTTGGCCATGAAGCGGTCGACGCCCGCGGCCCTGGCATCGTCGGCGATGTCTTCCCAGTTGAAGGAGGTCAGGATGATGATGGGCGTGCAGTGGCCGACGATGGAGCGGATGTGCTTCGTGGTTTCCACGCCGTCCATGCCGTCCATGCGCAGATCGACCAGCACGAGATTGTAGTCCTGCTGGCGGGCGTGGCGCACCCGGATCTTGTCGAGGCCCTCCTGGCCCGATGCGGCCGTCTCGCAGACGACGCCAATGTGGCTGAGCACGATCTGCGCGTGCTCCAGGGCAATGGGGTCGTC
Organism: Desulfovibrionaceae bacterium UBA3823; assembly: GCA_002369295.1. Classification (GTDB taxonomy): domain Bacteria; phylum Desulfobacterota; class Desulfovibrionia; order Desulfovibrionales; family Desulfovibrionaceae; genus Desulfovibrio. The sequence goes on along the minus strand of DFDR01000112.1, from coordinate 708 downwards.
GTCGATCACGAGCACGCGCATGTCGCTGGGAACGAGGTCGCCCGCCAGCGCGTCGGCGCTCCGGCGGCTGGATATGCCGAGCGTCACCGTGACGGTGAAGGTCGTGCCCCTTCCCTTTTCGCTGTCCACCTCGATGTGGCCGTTCATGAGCTCGACGATGCTCTTGGTGATGGGCATGCCGAGGCCGGTGCTGCCGTACTTGTTGACGGACGAGGAATCCTCCTGGCTGAAGGCGTCGAAGAGATGCGGCAGGAAGTCTTTGCTCATGCCGATGCCGGTGTCGCTGATCACGAACCTGAGCGTTGCCCGGCCTTCGTAGCGCGGACCCTCCTCGACGAGGAAGCGCACCGTGCCGCCTTCGGGCGTGAACTTGACGGCATTGCCGAGGATGTTGATGAGCGCCTGCCTGAGCTTCATGGCATCGCCGGCGTAGTAGTCGTCGATGCTGCCCTTGAGCTGGCAGTCGTAGGCCACGCCCTTGTCCCGGCACTGGCCGGCAATAATGACGTTGACCTGCTCCAGGCTGCGGGCAAAGGAAAACTCCTCGGCCTTGATAACCATGCGGCCGGACTCGATGCGGCTCATGTCCAGCACGTCGTTGATGATGCCGAGCAGGTGGTTGGCCGAGGCGCCGATCTTCTCCATGTAGCCCTGACCCTGCCGCCCGTCTCGGGATCATTCAGGGCGATGTTGTTCAGGCCGATGATG
>DFDR01000210.1:10057-11349 GCA_002369295.1 Desulfovibrionaceae bacterium UBA3823 | reverse complement strand
CAGATGTGTCGAGCATGCCCCTGTATGCCTGCACCTTGATGTAGGTGGGCAGAATCGTCCCGAGGAGCTTGTCCTCGCTGGGTTCGTACAGGTAGTCGCAGGACGGCCCCTTGTTGGCGTCGGCGTCTTCCGCGGCCTCTGCGGCAGGGGCCTCGAAGGGAAGCAGCTGGATGACGCGCGGGGGCTGCTGCGCCATGGACACGAACTCGCCGTAGACGAGGTAGACCTCGTCCAGTTCCCCGTTCTCGTAGCCGCTGATGCACTCCTGGGCCACGGAGCTGGCCAGAGCGAAGTCCAGCGAGCCCATGCGGTCGGCGTAGGAGGTCATCATTTCGAAGGAGGGGATGCGGCGGACTGCATCGCGGCCCTTGCGTCCCACGCAGGCGAATTTCACCTGCATGCCGGCCTCGGCTTTCGACTTGGCGAGCTTGACTGCCTTGTCGATGATGGCGGCGTTGAAGCCGCCGCACAGGCCGCGATCGGACGTCACAAGGATGATGGCGCAGGCTTTCTTCTCGGGATGCACCTCGAGCAGCGGGTGGGAGGAACCTTCCACCTTGCTGGCCAGGGAGGTGAGCACATCCCGGTATTTCTGCGCATACGGGCGGAATTTTTCAATTCTCGCCTGGGCGCCGCGGAGCTTGGCAGATGCGACCATGTTCATGGCCTTGGTGATCTGCTTCGTCTTCCCGACGCCTGTGATCTTCATTTTAACGTCTTTCAGTGAAGGCATGGTACCTCCTAGGCGTTGTAGCCCTGCTTGAACGACTGGATCGCGCCGTTAAGGGCGGTCTTGACGTCGTCGCTGAGCACTTTCTTGTCCCGGATAGTATCCAAAATGTCCTTCTTGGTATCGCGGAGGAAGGTCAGGAACTTGGCTTCGAAGTCGCGGATCTTCTCAACAGGCACATCGTCCATGAAGCCCTGGGTGGCGGCGTAGATGGACGCAACCTGCTCCTGGGCGGGCATGGGCTGGTACTGGGGCTGCTTGAGCAGTTCGACCAGACGGGCGCCGCGCTCGAGTTTGGCCTTGGTGGCCTTGTCGAGGTCGGAGCCGAACTGGGCGAAGGCCGCCAGTTCGCGGTACTGGGCGAGGTCGAGGCGCATGGTGCCGGCAACCTGCTTCATGGCTTTGATCTGGGCGGCGCCGCCGACGCGGGAGACGGACAGGCCGACGTTGATGGCGGGACGGACGCCAGCGTTGAAGAGGTTGGGCTCCAGGTACACCTGGCCGTCGGTGATGGAGATAACGTTGGTCGGGATGTACGCGGACACGTCGCCGGCCTGGGTCT
>DFDR01000210.1:9820-10003 GCA_002369295.1 Desulfovibrionaceae bacterium UBA3823 | reverse complement strand
GCCTGGGTCTCGATGATGGGCAGAGCCGTCAGGGAGCCGCCGCCGAGTTCGTCGCTCATCTTGGCCGCGCGTTCAAGCAGGCGGCTGTGCAGGTAGAAGACGTCGCCGGGGAAGGCTTCGCGTCCGGGAGGACGGCGGAGCAGGAGGGACATCTGCCTGTAGGCCACGGCCTGCTTGGAGAGG
>DFDR01000210.1:9473-9771 GCA_002369295.1 Desulfovibrionaceae bacterium UBA3823 | reverse complement strand
GCCTGCTTGGAGAGGTCGTCGTAGATGATGAGGGCGTGCTCGCCCTTGTCGCGGTAGTACTCGGCCATGGTGCAGCCGGAGTAGGCGGCGATGTACTGCAGAGGAGCCGGCTCGGAGGCGGTGGCGGAGATGATGGTGGTGTACTCCATCGCGCCGTACCTGCGCAGGGTGTCGGCAACCAGGGCGACGGTGCCCTTCTTCTGGCCGATGGCAACGTAGAAGCAGTGGATGCCGGTCTCTTTCTGGGCGAGGATGGAGTCGATGCAGACGGCAGTTTTGCCGGTCTGGCGGTCGCCGA
>DFDR01000210.1:0-9406 GCA_002369295.1 Desulfovibrionaceae bacterium UBA3823 | reverse complement strand
CTCGCGCTGGCCGCGGCCGATGGGCGTCATGGCGTCGATGGCTTTCAGGCCGGTGGGCATGGGCTCGCAAACGGATTTGCGGGCAACGATGCCGGGGGCCTTGATTTCCACGGGGCGGGTCTCGGTGCTCTCCACCGGGCCAAGGCCGTCGATGGGCTGGCCGAGCGGGTTGAGCACGCGGCCCATGACCTTGTCGCCGACCGGCACGGAAAAGATCTTGCCGGTGCGTTTGACGGTGTCGCCTTCCTTGATGCCCATGTCAGAGCCGAGAAGGGCAACGCCGACGTTGTCTTCTTCCAGGTTCAAAACCATGCCCATGATGCCGCCGGGGAATTCGAGGAGCTCGAACTGCATGGCGTTCTGGACGCCGTAGACGCGGGCGATGCCGTCGCCGATGTAGAGCACGGTGCCGGTTTCGCTCATTTCTACGCGCTGGTCGTAGTTTTGAATCTCTTCCTCAATGATTTTGCTGATTTCGTCTGCTTTGATCTGCATGTGCTAATTACCCCTCTTGAAAGTCTCCCTGAGGATCTCCAATTGCGCGCGCAGGCTCGCATCCAGCACTCGGTCGCCAACCGTGAGGACGACGCCGCCGAGGATGGACTTGTCAACGTCAAAGGAGAGCTCGATGGCCTTGCCTGCCTTCTTTTCCAAGTCGGCCTTGACGGCCTTCTGCTTGGCGGCCGACAGGGCGATGGCCGTGGTGAGCTTTCCGCGGATGATCTGCTGGGCTTCGTCGAGCTTCTTCGTGAAAGCCTGGACGATGGCGCGGAAGAAGGCCAGACGGTCCTTGTCGGCAAGCAGGTTGCAGAAGTTCCGGGTCACGGGGTCTGCATCGAGCTTGGCGAGAAGATTGCCGACGATCTTCTTTTTCTCGGCCACTGTGATGATCGGGCTTTTGAAGACCCGGTCAAGGGCAGGGCTTTCGTCCAGCAGCGAGTCGAGAGCCTTCAGGGTCTCGCCCCGCTTGGCGTTGGCTGTCTTGCCTTCGTTTTCTCCCAAAGCGAAGATTGCGCTTGCATAGCGACGGGCTATACGGGTGTCGGTCATTGCAGCACCACCTTCTCTAAGGATTTGTCAATGAGCTGCTCGTGGCTCTTCTTGTTCAGAGAAGCGATGAGCTGCTCGCGCGTAGCTTCAATGAGCTCGTCGGCGATAGTGGCGCGCACCTGCTGAATGATGCTCTGGCCTTCGCTTTCAGCGGCGGCCTTCGCCATCTCAACAATCTGCTTCGCCTGATCCTGAGCCTTGGCAATGATGTCCTGCTTGAGGGCTTCCGCCTGCGCCTTGCTCTCTTCGAGAATCGCGGCGCGTTCGGCGTCAAGGTTCGCAATGCGGGTCTCGATCTCGGCCAGGTGCGCCTCGGCGGCTTCGCGCCGAGCCTGGAGATTGTCGATGCCTTCCTCGATGTTCTTCTTGCGGTTCCTGAAGAAGTTGACAGTCATCTTGCCAACGAAGTGCCACAGGATCGCAACGAAAATGACGAGGTTCAGGCAGCGCCAACCAAAGTCGCCCCACCGCGGAGCATCATGGCCGCCTTCCGAAGCCAGAGCAGGCGCGGCGCATATGAGGGTGACCAGCAGCGCCGGCACCATCATTCCCGCTAAGGCTTTATACACGGTTCCTTTCCTCAATGCCTCCCACCTCCTGTTATGTGGCTGACTCCACATCGCAGCGGTCTTAACCGTTGAGAACACGGGCAACAAGCTGCTGGGAGAGATTCCCTACCTTGGAGCGCAGCTCGACCAGGGAAGCCTCGGCTTCAGCGGTCAGCTTGGCACGGGCTTCGCCCAGAATCTTCTGGGCGTCTTTCTGCGCTTCTTCGATAAGGGCCTGCTGCTCTTTTTGTCCGGCTTGGCGGCCGTCTTCACGATTGACGGTCGCATCCTGACGGGCCTTCGTCAGCTCCGCCTCGTAGTTGTCGAGGCGGCTCTGGGCCTTCGACTCAAAAGACTCGGCCTCGCCAGTCAGGTTCGCCATGAGGGCTTTCCTCTCAGCGATGATGCCGCGGACGGGTCTGATGAGCAGACGGTTAAGAACGAAGAGGGTAATCAGGAAATTCGCCAGCTGAAAAAGCATAGTTATGTTTAAATCCAGCACGTTCCTTCCTCCTCTTGGACGAGTATACAGGCTTCGACTGAATTCGGTAACTGTTCTAGCCCCTTGTGTCAACGTGTTTAACGAGTTTGAACGCTTGGTTGGCGAAACAGTTTATCCAAATTCGCTTTGCGATTCGGCCGGTTGCAACGGGCGTCGCAAAAAAGGGCGAGATGCGGAAAAGCTTGGCCGGGGTGCGCCGCGCCCGGCTAGCCGGAACTCTGTCGCAGGACTGCGATCATGGCTTCGACAAGCTCGGGCAGGGGTCTGGAGCTGTCGAGGGCGTGGCTTGCGGCCTTGCGGTAGAGGGGCAGGCGCTGGGCAGCCACCTCCGCGGCCTCGAGGACGGCGCTTCTGCCGGTCAGGGAGGGGCGCTGGGAGGCAAGCGGCGATGCCTCGAGGCGCCGGACAAGCTCCGCGGCCGGGCATTCGAGAAAGAAGACGAGCCCGGCCGCGCGCATGAGGGCGCGGTTCTCCTCCTTGAGCACCATGCCTCCGCCCGTGGCGACGACGGCAAAGCCGGATCCTTCTTCCGTTGACTCGACGGCGCGCCGGAGCGCCTCCGTCTCCCGCTCGCGGAAGGCAGGCCAGCCTTCGCGGGCAACGAAGTCCGCGATGCTTTCGCCAAGCGCCTCGACGATCAGGGCATCCGTGTCGAGGCAGGGGGCCTGCAGCCGCTCAGCCAGGGCGAGGGCCGCCGTCGTCTTGCCGCAGGCCCTGGGGCCGACGAGGAAGACGCGGCGCATCTAGAGCACCTCCGCGCCCTGCCTGCCGACGAGCACCGTGTACTCGAGGCGGATGCCGAAGAGGCCGGGATAGTAGAGTCCCGGCTCCACGGTCACCGTCATGCCGGCCTCGAGGGGCGCGGTCTTTCTGGGACTCAGGCTGGGCTCCTCGTGCGTGTCGAGGCCGACGCCGTGGCCGAGGGAGTGGGTGAAGTGCCTGGCGCAGCCCGCGCGCTCGAAGACGGCGCTGGCAGCATGGTAGGCGTCGCACATGGGCAGGCCGGGGGCGATGATCTGGATGGCGGCATTCTGAGCTTCGGCAACGAGGGCCCTGGCGCGCGCGAACTCGGGCGTCGGCTTTTCGCCGAACCAGAAGCTGCGGGTCTGGTCCGAGCAGTAGCCGTCCACGCGGCAGCCCACGTCGAAGAGCACCGGCATCTCGGGCGCAAGCTTCGCCGCGCCCGGCGCCGCATGGGGCAGGGCGCCGTTGGGGCCGAAGGCGACGATGCTCGGGAAGGCGAGTTCCGAGGCGCCGTGCTCCCTGAAGTAGCGCTCGACGAGCCAGCTTGCCTCGGCCTCGGTCATGCCTTCCTCCAGCTGCCCCGGAATCCACTCGAGCAGGGCATGGTTGAGGGCAAAGGAGCGGCGAAGGCACGCAATCTCCTCTTCGTCCTTGACGCGGCGCAGGCGCTCCACGAGGCCCCGGCAGGGCAGGAGGGAGACCTCCCTGGCCAGCTCCGCCCCGAAGGCAAAGGACACGGCGTCGGGGTCAAAGCCAAGGCGCGTTCCGCAGGACTTGAGCAGCTTCGCCGCGGCCTTGGCCGGACCTTCTCTGTAGACGACGATGTCGTCTCCCTGCCAGAGGCGCTGGGCAGCCTCCTCGTAGCGTGGATCCGTGCAGAGGAAGTCGCGGCCCTGGCGGGTGACCACGAGGAAGCCCGCGCTTTCGTTGAGCTGCACGTCGTGCAGCTCGAAGCCGGAAAGGTAGTACCTGCTGGAGGCGGCGCTCACGAGCAGGGCGTCCAGATTTTTCCGCTGCAAAAGCTCCCTGAGCCTGTTTCTGCGTTCGGCATGCTGCATGCTGTGCCGCTCCTTGCTGCGTTTCCGCTGGTCGAGGTTGGTGGACGAGGCCGCTCAGCCGAGCTCCGCCGGGGGCTCGAGCTCCCGGACGATGCTGGCGTCGGCGGGGAGGAAGCCGAGCAGCCCGGCATCCCGGGGCTGCTTCCAGGCAAAGGCCTGGCCTTCCCTTGGGACGATCTCCCCCTCGAAGGCGGCCACGTTGAAGAAGAAAAGATGCACGCGCAGGTCCCGCTCGGGATAGTCGTGCACGAAGGACTTCCAGGGCAAGGCCCTGCGGACAGCGATGCCCAGCTCTTCCTTCAGCTCGCGGGCAAGCGCCTGCAGGGCGTCTTCGCCCGGCTCGAGCTTGCCGCCGGGAAACTCCCAGAAGCCGGCCATGGGCTTGCCTTGGGGGCGCTGGCAGCAGAGCGCCTCGCAGGCGCCGTCCCTGCCTCTGCGCCACACGACGCCGGCGGCCACGCGTATCTCCCTGAGGGCCATGCGCTATGCCTCCGCCTTGGCCATCTCGCTCTCGATGGCGGCCATCTGCTCCATGAGGTCCTCGCATTCGGCCTTGAGCTCCTCGTAGCGGGTGACAAGCTTCCCGTAGGCCTGCTGGTCGGCGTAGGTGGCGGGATCGGCGAGCCTGGTCTCCGCCTCGTGCTCCTCCTCCATGGCTTCGGCAAGGCGCTGCTCGAGCCTGGCGTACTTGTCCTTGAGGGGCTTGAGCTTCTTGTGCAGGGCGTTGCGGGCCTCCGCCTGCTCGCGCTTGAGGCGCCTGAGCTCGTCGCGGGAGAGGGCGTTCCTGGCAGGGGCGTCCTCGGCAGGCGCAGCCATGGCCTGCGGCCGTGCCTGGGCCTTGAGCCGCGTCTGCTCCTCGGCCTGCTTGCGGCGCCTGGACTCGTCGTAGGCCGCAAAGCTGGCAAAGCGCTCGATGCCGTCGCTGTCCACGGCCCAGATTTCGCAGCCTGTCTCGCTGAGGAGCCAGCGGTCGTGGGCCACCATGAGCAGGGTGCCCTGGTAGTTGCGCAGGGCCTCGGCGAGGGCCTCGCGGCTTTCCAGATCGAGGTGGTTGGTGGGCTCGTCCAGCAGGAGCAGGTTGCAGCGCTTGAGGAAGAGTTCGGCAAGGACCAGCCGGCACTTCTCGCCGCCGGAAAGGGTGCCCACCTCGCGGTCGAAGAAGTCCTGGCCCAGCAGGAAGAGGCCGAGCACGCTCATGAGCTCGTTTTCCGTGAGGTGCGGATCCGAGGCTCGCCGGATCTGGGAAATGACGGTCTGGTCGGGCCGCAGGATATCCATCTGGTGCTGGGCGTAGTAGCCGAGGCGCACGCTCGAGCCTATCTGGATGGTGCCCGAGGTCTGGGCGAGGCGGGAGGCCAGCAGCTTGATGAGCGTGGACTTGCCGCAGCCGTTGTGTCCGACGAGGGCGATGCGCTGGCCGTTGAAGATGCTGAAGGTCAGGGGCGGCCACATGGTCTTGCCGTCCGGGAAGCTGAAGGCCAGATCTACGGTGGAGACAAGCACCTTTTCGGCGTGGGGCGGCTCGGGCCAGGCGAAGCTCAGCTCCTTGCGCCTGGGCTCGGGGCGGTAGCCCTCGAGCTCCTTTTCGAGCTTCTTGACCTGCTTGAGGCGCGATCCAGCCTGGCGGGCCTTGGTGGCCTTGTAGCGGAAGCGGTCGACGAAGGCCATCTTCCTGTCGAGTTCGGCCTGCAGGGCCTTGGCCTCGCGCTCGCGCTGCTCCTCGTAGTCGTCCTGGAGGCGCAGGAACTGGGAGTAGGTGGCCTTGCGGAAGACGGGCTTGGAGAGACCGAGGTAGAGGACGTGCGTGCCCACGCGGTCCATGAAGACGCGGTCATGGGCCACGAAGACGAGGGAGCCCTGGAAGGAGGCGATGAAGCTCTCCAGCCACTCCACGGCATCGATGTCGAGGTGGTTGGTGGGCTCGTCCAGCAGGAGCACGTCGGCGCCGGCGGTGAGCACGCGGGCCAGCTTGGCGCGCTCGCGCCAGCCGCCGGAGAGCTCGCCCAGGGTGCGGTGCCACTTGCGCTCCGCAAAGCCGAGGCCCGAGAGCACCTCCTTGGCGCGCTGCTCGGGATTGTAGCCGTAGACAGCCTCAAGCTCGGCCTGGCGGTGCATGAGGGCCTGGATCCGGGCTTCGTCCTTCCTGGCTGAGGCCTCCTCCCACTCGGTCCAGAACTCGCTCCAGTCGTGGACCACGTCCATGACGTAGGCGATGAGGGGCGTCTCGAGGCTTTTGGCGTCGAGCTCCTGCTCCACGTAGCCGAGCCGGCAGTTCCTGGGGATGATGATGCGCCCGCCGTCGACGGACTCCACGCCCGCTATCATGCGCAGGAGCGTGGACTTGCCCATGCCGTTGGGGCCGCAGACGCACAGGCGCATGCCCGGCTCCACGTCCATGGAAAAGCTGGAAAAGATGTCTCGTCCGCCGAAGGACTTCGATATTTCGTGCAGGGTGATTTTCAACGTCCGCTCAGGCGCCCGGAGCGAAAGGGCGCCTCCTCCTTGAATGGGCTTGCGCAAAGCCTTCCCCATCCGCATGGCGGAAGGGCAGGCCCGTCCCCGGGGCGTGGCCCGGCGCGCCCCCTCTTGTAGGGGGCGTGCAGGGGGTCGTCAAGCAAGGGAGGGCAGCCTCGGACCGCCTTCCGCTAGCGCCGGCCAGTGCGCCTGTCCTTGAGCAGGCCGAGGGCCCAGTTGCCTTCCATGGTTTCCCGCATGCCCTCCTCGAGGCTTGTCTGGGGCGCAAAGCCGAGCTCCTTCCGGATGCGGGAGGCATCGACGATCCAGCCGGCCTCCCTGGCCTCGCGGAACTTGTCGAAGTTCCAGTTGGGCGCGCGGCCGCCCTTGCGGAAGAGGCGCACGAGCACGCCGAAGGCCGTGGCCAGCGCAGCCGTTGCGCCCATGAACCACAGGGGCAGGCGGACAATGCGGGCCTTGACGCCCAGCGCCCTGGCCGCTTCGCGGTAGAATTCGGCCATGGGGTAGGCCTTGCCGTCGCCAAGATGGTAGGTGCCGGAGGCTTCAGGCGAAAGCGCCAGCATGACGGCTCTGGCCATGTCGTCCACGTGGATGGCGGCCACCGGAAAGTCCCGCGCCAGGCCGGGACAGAAGGCCATGCCCAGCTGCAGCCCCTGGTAGACGGGAAGCAGGCCGAGGTCGCCCGAGCCGTAGATGATGGGGGGCCTGAGCACGACGAGGCGGTCCCCGATGCCGGCCTTGAGGACGTTCTCGGAGACGAGCTTGGACCAGCCGTAGGCCGAGACCGGCGATGCCGGCTCCTGCTCGGAGCGGCCCTGGGGCGAGGCCGAGGGGCCGGCGCCTGCCATGGAGGAGACGAAGACCACGCGGCAGGGAGCCCTGCCCCGGCGTTCCGCCTCCTTGAATGCGGAGGCCAGGCACTGGGCTGCCCGGCAGTTGGCCTTGAGGTAGTCCTGCCAGCCGAGGCCGAAGAGCAGGGCCGCCATGTGGACGACGAGGTCGGCTTCCCCAAAGGCGTCCGCCAGGCCTTCGCCCGTGGCGAGGCTTGCCTGGACGAAGCGGGTCCCGGCAGGCAGGTGGGATGTTTTGGACGTGGACCTGGTGAGCACGGTGACGGCGGCGCCCGCCTCGAGAAGCATGGGGACGAGGTGGCGTCCCACGAAGCCGGTGCCGCCGGTGACGAGGATGCGCTTGCCGGCAAGGCTGGCAGGCGCCGGAGTGGCGTTTGACATGGGCGTTTTCCTTGGCGCCGGAGCCTCGGGGATCGGGGCCGGCGGCGGGGGCCGGGTCCAGCCGGACGGGCCTGGCAGGACGAGACCTGGCGGGACAGCATCCAGCCCGGCGGGGCCGGCTAGACGAGATCCTTGCGGTAGATCCGGTAGCGCTTGGTGATGGTGCCGGAGAAGTCCTCGATGAGATCGCAGACGGGCGCGTTGTCCTCGAGCACCCAGGAGCCCTCCACCCACTGGAAGTCGGGCGCGCCTTTTGCCTTCTCCAGCATGTAGTCGAAGACGAGCAGGGGCAGGCCCATGAGCCGGAAGGCCTCCCTGATGCCGAAGAGGATGATGCGGTAGCCCTGGCCGAAGAGCTTCCGGGTCCGGAAGTAGTGCCAGGGAAGCAGGGGGCTCAGCCTGCCGTTGAGGCGCTTGAGCAGGGGCGTGTAGTCGGGGAAGGCCACCATGCCGCCGGCGGGTTCGCCTGCGTGGAAGAAGAGCACGAAGAACTGCGGGTCGAGGAAGAGGGTGAGATCCTTGACAAGGCTCTCGGCCTCCTTGGGCGAGAGCGGCGAGAAGCCGAAGTTTTTGCTCCAGGACTCCCGGTAGATGTCGAGCATGGTGCGCACGTCGCCAGCCAGGGTCTTTTTGGACGAGGCCCTGGCCGTGAATCGCCCCTCCGCCTTGAGGCGGGCGAGCTCGGCGCGCACCTGCGGCGTCATGTGCGCCGTCTGCTTGAGGATGCGGTAGGCAAAGAGGTCCTGCTCCTTGCGCAGGTGGAAGCGCTCGAACCAGGCCGCGTACTCGCGGGGGTTCCAGGGCATCATGATGGCGGGCGGCTCGGCAAAGCCGTCGACCAGCAGGCCGCAGGTATAGTTGGTGGAGGGGTTGAGGGGGCCGCGCATGAAGTCCATGCCCTCGGCCTTGAGCCAGGCCGAAGCCGAAGCCAGCAGGGCCTGGGCTGCGTCGGGACGGGGCAGGCACTCGAAGAAGCCGAAGGCGCCGCAGCGCTCGCGGGCGAAGCCGTTGTGCTTTTCATCGACGATGGCAGCGATGCGGCCGACGGGGCGGCCGGCTTCATAGGCCAGAAAGAGCTCCCGGCGCGCCGTCTCCCAGAAGGGGTGCCTGCCCGGCGTAAGCAGGGCCAGGTCGTCGCGCTTGAGATTGGGGACCCAGGGATCGTCCCTGCCGTAGACGGCAAAGGGCAGATCGACGAAGGCGCGCAGCTCCTCCGCCGTGCGCACGGGCCTGATGTCGGGGGCGTCTGTGCCCATGCCTAGGCCTTGAGCTGCCCGCGCAGCTCGTCCAGGCTCTGCACGCCGAAGGCCTCCATGGCGCGCGGAAGATCCTGGACGATGCGGAAGGCCGCGTCCGGACGCATGAAGCTGGCGGTGCCCACCTCCACGGCGCTGGCGCCCACGAGCACGAATTCGAGCACGTCCTCGGCGCAGGCAATGCCGCCGACGCCGATGACGGGGATCTTGACGGCGCGGGCAGTCTGCCACACGCAGCGCAGCGCCACGGGCTTGATGCAGGGGCCGGAAAGGCCGCCCACCACGTTGGCAAGGCGGGGCCGGCGGGTCCGCAGATCCACGGCCATGCCGAGGAGGGTGTTGATGCAGGAGACGGCGTCGGCGCCGGCGTCCTCGACGCTTCGGGCAATGTCGGCGATGCTCGTGACATTGGGCGTGAGCTTGACGATGAGGAGCTTGTCCGGCGCGCCGGCGCGCACGGCTGCGGTGACGGCGGCCGCCTGGCCGGGATCCTGGCCGAAGAGGGAGCCGCCGGCATGCACGTTGGGGCAGGAGATGTTGA
>DFDR01000207.1 GCA_002369295.1 Desulfovibrionaceae bacterium UBA3823 | reverse complement strand
CGAAGGAGCTCACGCCGGCCCGGCGCACGCGGTCTGGGCTCGCCTCCCAGGACATGGCCCCGGTGGGAATGACGGCCGGAATGGCGTCCAGGCTGATTTCGGGATTGACCTTCTTCAGATGCAGGTGGGGCGGAATGGCTGAGGCGCCAAGCGCAACCAGCACGCGGCACACGCCGGCAAGGCCGGCGGCCGCCTCGGCATGGCCGATATTGGTCTTGACCGAGGAAAGCACCAGCGGACGGCCCTCAGGGCGCGTGCCGGCGAAGACGTCGGCCAGGGCGCCGAACTCGATGGGATCGCCGAGCTTCGTGCCCGTGCCGTGGGCTTCAACCAGGTCGATGTCCGAAGGCTTGAGGCCGGCATTGGCAAGGGCCTCCAGAATGACCCTGCGCTGGGCCCTGCGGCTGGGCGCAGTCAGGCCGTTGCTTCTGCCGTCCTGGTTGACGGCAGTGCCCCTGACGACGCCGAGTATCCTGTCGCCGTCGGCCTGCGCCCTTTCGAGGGACTTGAGGACAAGCACGGCGCAGCCTTCGGCGCGCACGTAGCCGTCGGCATCGTCCGAGAAGGTCTTGCACCTGCCGTCGGCAGCCATGAGGCGGGCCTTGGAGAAGACGATGTGCCCTTCCGGCGCGGCCAGGATGTTGACGCCGGCCGCCAGCGCCAGCGAGCTCTCGCCCTGCCTGATGCTCTGGCAGGCCAGATGCAGGGCCACGAGGGAAGAGGAGCAGGCCGTGTCCACGGCCAGACTCGGGCCTTCCAGGCCGAGGACGTAGGAAATGCGGTTGGCGGCTATGCTTCTCGCGCTGCCGGTGCCCGAGTAGAGGGTGAGCGGTTCTGCCGAAGCCATGCGCAGGCGCTCGTAGTCGGCCTGGCTTATGCCCACGAAGACGCCCGTGCGACTGCCGGCAAGCGAACCTGGCGCTATGCCGGCGCGCTCCAGCGCCTCCCAGGCCACCTCGAGCAGCTGGCGCTGCTGGGGGTCGATCTCGCCTGCTTCGCGGGGAGAGATGCCGAAGAATTCGGGATCAAAGTCGGCCATGCCGTCGACGAAGCCGCCCCAGCGGCTCGAGGAGCGCATTTCGGCGTCGGGATCCGGGCTGTAGATGGCGCTGGCGTCCCAGCGCTCTGCCGGCACTTCCGTGATCGCGTCGATGCCGTCGAACAGCTCGCCGGCAAAGGCCTCAGGCGTGGAGGCGCCGGGGAAGCGCAGCGCCATGCCGATGACGGCAACGGGCCCCGAAGCTCTTTCGCCGGCGGCCGCCGATGCGGCCCTGCCCTCGCCAGCACCCGCAAGGAAGGCCGCAAGATCCCTGACGCAGCCGTAGTCGTAGACGAGCGTTGCCGGAAGGCTTCTTCCGCAGGCATCGCCGATTTCCTTGGCCAGGGCGACGGCTGCCGAAGAGTTGAGCCCGAGCGCCGAGAAGGGGGTGTCCGAAGCTATCGCGCCGGCATGGGCGCCGAGACGGGCGGAAAGGCCCTTCTTCAGCCAGTCCTCCCATTGGGCGGCCCTGCGACGGGCATCGTCCCTCGCCTCCTGCTCCGTGCCGGGAACGGCGCCCCAGGCGTCTGCGGCGCCTTCCAGCTCCTGCTCCCGCCATTCCGCCAGCACAGGCAGCTCCCCGTCGAGGTAGAGCTGGCGGCAGTGCGCCTGCTGGATCTTGCCGCTCGTGGTCTTGGGAACGCTGTGGCGCTTCACGAGCACGACGGCGTGCGGACGCACGTCGAACTCCTCGCTCAAGATCTGCCGTATCTCCGCCAGGGCGCCTTCCAGCTTTTCCTTGGGCATCTTGGCCTCGAAGACAACGACCAGGCCCTCTCTGCCATCGACGTCGACGCCGAAGGCGGCGGCCCCGTTCTGCTCGAGCCCCGCCACGCTCTGGACAACGCTCTGCTCCAAATCCTGGGGGAAGAAGTTGCGGCCGTTGATGATGATCATTTCCTTGCAGCGCCCGGAAATGTAGATCGAGCCCTTGGCCAGGAAGCCAAGGTCGCCCGTGCGCATGAAGGGCCCTTCGCCGGTGCCGGCGATGCGGGCCCCGAAGGTCGCTTCCGAAACGGCGGGATTTTTCCAGTAGCCCTTGGCGATGCAGGGGCCGCCGATCCAGATCTCGCCGATTTCGCCGTCGGCCTTGGCCTCCAGGGTGTCGGGATCGACGATGCGGATCGCGTTGTTGTAGCCGGCCCTGCCGCTGGAGCACAGGGCCATCGACGACTCAGCCTCCGGACTGGCGGGAACAATTTCGCTGGCAGCGTACTTTTCCCTGTCGATCCAGAGCACGTCTTCGTCCCTGTTGAAGTACTTGCCCGCAGAGAAGAGGGTGTTCTCCGCCAGGCCGTAGCAGGGATAGAACTGGCACTCCTGCAGCTTCGCCTTTTTGAAGTAGTCTATGAAGCGGACAACGGTCCTGTAGCGTATGGGCTCGGAGCCGCAGTAGCAGACGCGCAGGCGGGAGAGATCGAGCGTCTCGAGCTTCTCCTCCTTGATCTTGTCGCAGCAGGCGTCGTAGGCGAAGTTGGGGCCGCCCGTCACCTGCGCCTTGTAGTGGGATGCCGCCCGCATCCAGTTGTAGGGACTGAGCAGGAACGACATGGGAGGCATCAGCACGGCCGTGAGGCCACGGTACACGGGCGTGAGGATGCCGCCTACAAGCCCCATGTCGTGAAAGGGGGGAAGCCAGCTGAGCATGGGCTGCTCGCGGTTGATCTCCATGCTCTCGATGATGCAGTCGAGGTTGGCGATGATGTTGCCGTGGCTCACCATGACGCCCTTGGGGTCGCTGGTCGAGCCTGAAGTGTACTGGAGCCAGCCTATGTCGCCGGGCTGGATGGCGGGCAGCGTCCATTCCGCGGCAAGGTCGTCTTCGATCTCGTCTTCCTTGAGTATCTGGATGTCGCGCGCCACCTCGAGACGCTCGATGACGCCGTCGACGGCCGCGGAAAGCTTGTCCGTGGTGATGAAGACCTGCGACTCGGAGTCGGACACGATGCGCGCCAGCCTAGCGAAAGTGCGCGCCATGCGCGCCAGGCCCGGAGGCGTCATGGGCACGGCAATGGCATGCGCGTACAGGCAGCCGAAGAAGGCGGCCACGAACTCGGGGCCAGGAGGCAGCATGAGCAGCACCGGACGCCGGTAGGCCTTGCCGGAACGACGCAGGGCAGAGGCTATGGCCCGCGCTCTGCGGTCCAGCCGCTCCCTCGTCCAGTTGACTGCAGATTCTATGGAACCGTCTGCGAGGAATGTCAGCACCAGCTTGTCGGGCGCCTCAAGCGCCTGCCTGTGCACAATCTCGACCAGCGAGTGAAATTCATGCTCCATTCCTTGCTGCAGCTCCAGCTCCCTGCCCTGCTCCATAGTCGTTCTCCCTTGTGCTCTACTCTGGGTAACCGGGACGCGCGGATTCAGTTCCGCCACCCCTGTTTCAGATATCAGAAATGAAAATTGAAGTTCAATTTTAACTTTTTGGCGGATTTACTCTTCAGCCCCCAAAAAGTCAAGCTCGTGGAGAGAGAAGGAATCAGGCGGGTGCCAGGAGAAGCTGACATACAGCCAGCGTCCAGTGGGGTGCCACCGGCTGGAGCGAAGCGTCTGGCACCGGAAACGCAAAAAGCCCCGGAGC
>DFDR01000055.1 GCA_002369295.1 Desulfovibrionaceae bacterium UBA3823 | reverse complement strand
GCCCTGCAGATGGAAGCCCTGACAGCGTTGCAGAAGAGCATCCGCCCGGGAGAATTGGTGTTCAGCGACAGCGAGTTCATGGCGGTGCGCTATGCGGCGCACTGCCCCATGGCTCCTGGCTTCAAGGACGGCAACATTATCTACTACGCCAAGGAGCCGGCCATTGCCCGTCGCTGGGTGGCCATGCAGCGTATCATTGCCACTAGTCCGCAGGGGTGGATTTCCGTATGGAGGGACGGCGAAGCCCCGCTCCTGCTGACGCGTCGCGTGGACTGCCGGGACGAGCTTCTGCGCCTCGGCGACCTGTTGTTTGAAAACTCATCCTATCTCCTGCTTCGCCGTCGCTGAGGGGGCGGGATGAGGGAGGAGGCTACTTCGCCCTGCGGAGCAGGCGGAAGGCGAACGTCTTCAGCGGGGCGAGAATGCCTTTGTTGAAGCTGAGGTACTTGTGCGCAAAGAAGGAGTAGAATGTCACGATGCCGATGGCGAGCACATGGCACGCCACTTCTACGTCAAGCAGGCTGAAGGCGGGGAAGAGCCAGAGTCCTGCCTGCAGCAGGCTCTTGGCCAGCAGCGTTGTCAGGACGGTGCCTATGCCGGCAACGGAGGCGAAGGTCGCGAACTGGGCAGCCATGGAGCGACCGTGGTAGTGGAAGTTGAAAAGATAATTGAGGGCGAAGTTGACGAAGATGGCGGCTGCCGAGCCAATGAAGACGGCCGGCGCGTAGGGCACGTCAAGGAAAGCGTAGAGGGCAACGCCCCCAAAGAAGCTGACGAGCGTGGCAATGCCGCCGAAGAGCAGGAAACGGAGGAACTGCGGGTCAAGCGCAAGGGCTATGGCCCTTTGGGCAAGAGAGAGAATCATGGGTACGCCTTTTGCTGGGGCAGTTGAAGAGCATGGCATGTCTACTTCTTCGGGTTCTGCGGCGCAAGCGCCTTGCCGTCTTGGCTCGGCGGAGCAGGCGGCAATGGCGTTAGATCCTGCTGGAGCATCGGCGCCTTGGCAACGATCCAGTCCTTGCTGGAGAAGATGATGTCTGCCTCAGGCAGGAGCCTGAGCATGGCGTCGCTGGCGCGGACCAGCAGCCAGGAAGCCCCGTGGACGGTTGCGAAATGGATTGTCGTGCGGGCCATGGCGTCATCCGTTGCCGCGTCCGGAGTCCAGCCTGCGGAGCTGTGTTCGCTTGCGCTGTCCAGACCTGCATGGAAGGCAACGATGTGTTTTCCGGCTATGATCTTGCGGGCGTTGAACTCGGCAAGCCAAGGCTTGGCGAGTCGCGTGTTCCTTGCGTAGTAGAGCAGCCAGCCGTCCTTGTAGGTTGCGGCAAGCGGGCGGCGGGCGTAGTAGCGGACTGCGAGGTCGCTCAGCTCCGTATAGACGAGGTCGCTGGAGCGCGAGTGCGTCTTGAGCGCCTCAAGGGCGCTGCGGTAGCCTTGGGCCAAGGCTCTCCTCTCGGCGAAGCGCGCCGGCTCGAGCGCATGGATGTGCAGAGCGCTGGCGAGTTCGTGCCGGGCTGCGATGTTCTGCTTGTCTTGTGACATCAGAAATGCCGCTATGCAGACGATGGCGGGAATGGCTATGCGGAGCAGTGCCGGCAGTCTGCTCCAGAAGCAGGCTGCCAGCATGAGGATTGAGATCCACGCAAGGGGGACAAGGAAACGCGTTCCCCGGAGCAGATCCAGGCTCATCGCATTGTAGCCTAGGCGCGGGGCCAGATGCATTTCCGCAAGACACAGGAGCAGCATGCCCGCCAGTCCGAGAATGAATCCCGGCAGCATGGAAAGGAGCGTTCTTGCCTGTTCTGGCAGACGGCTGCGGAATATCCAGGCTGTGGCAAAGCAGACGATGCCGGCAGGCAGGATAGGCTCGCCAGTTGCATAGTGGAGCAGCGTTCGGCCAAGCGTGTTCCAAGGCGTTGTCCAGTTTCGGGTTCCCATGGCCTGCCAGACCTCTTTGAGCAGAGCAATCTCCTGGGAAGACGCCGGTGCGGCGTGCCCGCCAGCAAGCAGCTTCAGCAGGGGCAGCGCGGCGGCAAGAAAGGCAAGCGCGCAAAGCAGGGTATGGAGGAGATTGCGAGAGCATGTCCGTTTCCCCGGAGACAGGAGGAAGGCCATGAGGAACATGGCTGCGCACGCAATGGCGCTGACGCTGTGCACGCCTATGGAGCAGCCAATGAGAAAGAGCAGACAGGGCCTGAGCCAAGCTTTCCGCACGGCCTCGCAGCCAATCCAGATCCACAGGGGAAAGCAGAGTCCTGCATAGAGTACCCTAGGCACGGGATCGGCATGGGTGGCGCCCCAGAAGGTGCCAAACCCCCAGTAAACGGTGACGCTCATGAGGACAGTCAGCATGACGGCGAGGCCACGGCTTTTGAAGAGCCAGTGGCCGAGCAGGAAGAAGCCGGCAAGATAGAGCCAGATAGTCAGGGCCCCTGCCCGGAAGATGCCGGCAACGGCGCCGCTGTCCATGGCCAGCCAGCCTGCTAGAATCGTCAGCAGGTTGGGCACGCCTGGAAAAAAGGCAAAGTCGGAGGCAACGGGATCCGCCTCGAAGGCAGAGGGGTCCAGCTGCCGGGCGAGAATCTGCGTATAGTTTTGGAGATCGCTGTCCATGCAGACGCCGCTGGGAGAGAGTTCCTGGACGCCGTAGTAGGCGGCCAGACAAAAGGCGCCGGCAAGGAGGAAGAAAAGGATGTCGGGGAGGCGGATGCGCATGGCATGTTCTGGCAGGGCGTGGATGTCGCGGAGGAAAGAGAACGTGAGGGGGCGGCTGCGATCACGGCCGTGGCCCGCTGAAGGCCATGATGAGCTTGGCCTTTCTGGCACCGTACTTGAGGCTGAGGTACCAGGCCCGGAAGCGTCGGCGCAGGCTGTCGAGGTAGAGGAAGACGACGGGCGTCGTGTAGAGCGTAAGCAGCTGGCTCAAGGCAAGGCCGCCCACGATGGCAACGCCGAGGGGCTGGCGCAGCTCTGCGCCGTCTCCCTGGCCGAGGGCCAGCGGTACCGCGCCGAACATGGCGGCGAAGGTCGTCATCATGATGGGGCGGAAGCGCAGCCGGCAGGCCTCGACGATGGCCTCGTCGGGCGCAAGCCGCTGGGTGCGCTGGGCCGTCAGAGCGAAGTCGATGACAAGGATGGCGTTCTTTTTGACAAGCCCGCAGAGCAGGAGCACGCCGATGAGGGCGATGACGCTGAACTGCATGCCGAAGATCATGAGAGCGATGAGGGCGCCTCCGCCGGCAGGGGGCAGGGTGGAGAGGATGGTGACGGGGTGAATCAAGCTTTCGTAGAGAACGCCGAGGACGATGTAAAGGGTGACGATGGCGGCCAGGATAAGGAGCAGCTCCGTCTTGACGGTGTCGGCAAAGAGCTTGGCGCTGCCCTGGAAGCTGCCGAAGACCGTCTCCGGCATGCCGATGCGGATGCCCGCCTCCTCGATGACGGCCTGCGCCTCGGAGATGGAATGGCCGGAGGCGAGGTTGAAGGAGATGGTGACGGCCGCGAACTGCCCCTGGTGCGCAACGGCAAGCGAGCTGAAGCCGAAGCCTATCTCGGCGACCGAGGTCAGCGGAACAAGGCCGTCGCGTCCCGGGATGCGCACTTCCTGAAGCGACTCCGGCGCCTGCAGCCAGGGCTCGTCGAAGCCGAGCACGACCTTGTACTGGTTGCGGTCCTTGTAGATGGTGCTCACCTGCGTCTGGCCGAAGGCGAGGCCGAGGGCGTTGTCGAAGGCCTGCATGGTGACGCCGTAATGCGCCATGCGGTCGCGGTCTGCCGTGACGTAGGTCTCGAGGCCGTGCTCTTCGAGGTCGCTGTCCACGTCGGCAACGACTCTGCTCTTGGCGATCTCCTCCTTCAGCCTGGTGCCCCATTCCCGCAGCTCGGCGATGCTGTCGCTCTGCAGAGTGTACTGGTACTGGCTCCGGGCGGAACGTCCGCCCATGCGCAGATCCTGGGCCGCCATGAGGAAGACCTGGGCGCCGGGCTCGGCCATCATCTTGGGGCGCAGGCGGTTGATGACCTGCTGGACGGAAATCTTGCGCTCCCGCAGGGGCTTCAGGGCGATGAAGATGCCGCTGCTTCCGCGGCCGCCGGAAATGAACGAGGAGACCTTCTCCACGGCGGGATCGGCCTGGAGCATGGCCTGGATGTGTCTGAGCTTCCTGCTGGATGCCTGGAAGGAGAGGCTTTGATCCATGCGGATGCCGCCCATGATCATGCCCGTGTCCTGCTCGGGGAAAAAGCTCTTGGGAATGACGACGTACATCCAGACGTTGGCTGCGAGCACAGCGAAGAAAATGAAGAGGGTGAATCCCTTGTGGCGGAGCACGGCCTTGAGGCTTCTGGCGTAGGCGTCGCGCAGGCTGTCGAGCCAGTGCCCCCACATCCGGCCGGCCGCGGCCCCGAAGCGGAGCATCCTGCCCGTGAGGCCAGGTTCCGGATCCTGGATGCGGTGCTCGCGCAGGGCCGCGATTTCGCCCCGTCCCTTGAGAAGGCCTGCGCACATCATGGGCGTCGTCGTCAGGGAGACGGCCATGGAGATGAGGACGGAGACGGAGAGCACGACGGCAAACTCGCGGAAGAGGCTTCCCATGACGCCCGGCATGCAGAGGATGGGGATGAAGACGGCAACGAGCGAGAGCGTCATGGAGACGATGGTGAAGCCCACTTCCCTGGCGCCGTGCATGGCCGCCCTGAAGGGCGTCTCGCCCATCTCCAGCCGGCGCACCACGTTTTCCAGAACCACGATGGCATCGTCCACGACGAAGCCCGTGGCGATGGTGAGGGCCATCAGGGAGAGGTTGTCGAGGGTGTAGCCGGCAACGTACATGACGGCAAAGGTGCCGATGAGCGAGACCGGTGCCGCCACCGCCGGGATGGATGTTGCCCTGACGTTGCGCAGGAAGAGGAAGACCACGAGGATGACAAGGGCCATGGAGAGGAGGAGGCTTGCCTCCACTTCCCTGAGCGAGGCGCGGATGGTGATGGACTTGTCCATGCCGATGTCGAGGGTCACGCCTTCGGGGAGCCACTTGCGCATGCTGGGGATCATTTCCTTGATGCTGTCCACCGTCTCGATGACGTTGGCGCCCGGCGCCTTGAAGACCATGAGCAGGATGGCCGGCTTGCCGTCGGCGAGGGCGAGGGATCGCACGTCCTGGGGGCCATGGGAGATGCTGGCGACGTCGCGCAGCCGCACGGCAGCGCCGTTTTTCCAGGCCAGGATCAGGGCGCCGTACTCTTCGGGCGTGGAGAGCTGGTCGTTGATGCCGACAAGCCAGTAGTGCTCCCTGTTCGAGAGCATGCCGCGGGGCATGAAGACATTGGCGCGCCGGAGCGCCGAGGCGACGTCCGCCATGGAAAGGCCGGCGCGGTAGATCGCCTCGGGATTGACGTCGATGCGCACGCCCGGCATGGCGCCGCCGCCCATGCTGACTTCGCCCACGCCCGGTATCTGCGAGATTTTCTGGGAGAGCACGGTCTGGGCTGCATCGTACATGGCGTAGTTCGGCACCGTGTCCGAGGTGAGCCGCAGGATGAGGATGGGCGCGCCCGAGGGATTCACCTTGCGGTACGTGGGGTTGGACGGCATGGTCGGCAGGGTCGAGCGGGCCGCGTTGATGGCCGAGTGCACGTCTCTGGCCGCCTCGTTGATGTCCTTGCTCGTCTCGAACTGGAGAACGACGCGGGCCTGGCCCAGCGAACTCGACGAGGTCATCTCGTTCACGCCGTCGATGCGCCCGAGGGCGCGCTCCAGCGGCGTGGCCACCGTGGTGGCCATGGTTTCCGGACCTGCGCCGGGGAGCCTCGCCATGACGAAGACCACGGGGAAGTCCATCTCGGGCAGGGGCGCCACGGGAAGCAGGCGGAAGGAGACGGCGCCGGCAAGGGCAAGGGCGATGGTGAGCAGGGTCGTCGCCACGGGACGGCGGATGAAGATCGAGGAGAGGTTGACGGGAAGCACCTCGGGACCGAAGCGCTTGGGCCGGCCAAGCGTTTCGGCGCCGTCGTCCTCGTCTTCGTCGCCGGAGACGGCCTGGGGAGCCGGCTGGGGCTCAGGCGCAAAGAAGGCCTGGCAGAGCCTGCGCCACCATTCGCCGAGGGCGCTCACCGGATCTCTCCGCTGGCCTGGCCGGCCTGGGCCTTGCTCTGCGCTTTGGCGAGTCTCGACGGCGCAGGCTTGCTGGCGAACTGGTCAAACCAGATGTAGATGACGGGCGTCGTGAAGAGGGTGAGAATCTGGCTGAAAATGAGGCCGCCCACCATGGTGACGCCAAGCGGGTGTCTGAGCTCTGCGCCCATGCCCGTGCTCAGCATCAGGGGCAGGGCGCTTAGGAGGGCGCACATGGTGGTCATGAGGATGGGGCGCAGGCGCAGGAGGCAGGCCTCGTGGATGGCTGCCAGCGTGTCCTTGCCCTCCTTGTGCTCGGCCTCGAGGGCGAAGTCGACCATCATGATGGCATTTTTTTTGACGATGCCGATGAGCAGGATCATGCCGATGATGCCGACGACGCCGAGCTCCATGTCGAAGAGCATGAGGGCAAGCAGGGCGCCGATGCCGGCCGAGGGCAGGGTGGAGAGTATGGTCACCGGGTGCACGTAGCTTTCGTAGAGCACGCCGAGCACGATGTAGACGGTGACGATGGCTGCCAGAATGAGCCAGAGCTCGTTGCTGGCGGAGCCGAGGAAGGCCTGCGTGGCGCCCTGGAAGGCGATGCGCACGGAGTCGGGCGCCTTGATTTCGGCGATGGCTTCCTGGACGGCCTCGACGGCGTCGCCCAGATGCCAGCCCTCGGCCACGTTGAAGGAAATGGTCGCCACGGGGAACTGGCTCTGCCTGGCGATGCCGAGCTGCACGGGGCGCTCCTCGATGCTGGCGACGGCCGTGACGGGCACGGGCGTGCCGGAGGAGGTCGGCACGTAGACGGCCTCGATGTCCACGGGGCCGCGCCTGAACTGCGGCGCCGTCTCCAGCACGACCTTGTACTGGTTGGTCTGGGTGAAGATGGTGGAGACAAGGCGCTGGCCGAGCGAATTGTAGAGCGCGTTGTCGATGTCCTGCATGGTCACGCCGAGCCGGCTTGCCTGGTCCCGGTTGACGTTCACGTAGAGCATGGTGCCTTCGGGCATGAGGTCGCTGGCTACGCGGTCCACCTGGGGCTTGGCTTCCATGGCGCGCTTGAGCTTTTCCTCCCAGACGCCGAGTTCCTCGCGGGTGACGGCTTCGACGGCGACCTGGTACATGGTGCGCGAGGTCCTGTCCTCGATGGTGAGGTCCTGCACGGGATTGAGGTAGAGCTCAATGCCGGGCAGGCGCTCCCGCGCGAGATCCATGAGCCGCGCCGCAATGGCGGGCGCCCGTTCAGAGCGCTCCTCCAGATCCGTCAGGGCGATATTGAGCCTCGACGTGGCAACAGAGGGATTCTGCCCGTCGACGCCGACGAAGAAGGAGACGCTCTTGACGCAGGGGTCGGTCAGGAGGAGGTCGGCGATGTCCTGCTGGCGTCCGCGCATGGCCTGGAAGGATGTCTGCTGCGGGGCTTCGGCAACGCCCTGGATGATGCCGTTGTCCTGGATGGGGAAGAAGCCCTTGGCAACGGCGATGAAGAGCAGGCCCGTCACGGCGACGCTTGCCACGGCGACAAAGAGCATGAGGCGCTGGTGGCGGAAAACTGCCTGGAGGCAGACGTCGTAGGCGTGGAGAAGCTTGGGGAAGAAGCCGGACTGCTGGGCGTCATTGCCGTGGCCGGGCTTTTGCGCCTTGAGAAAGACCGCGCAGAGCATGGGCGTGAGCGACAGGGAGACGACGGCGGAGATGAGGATGGTGACGGCGAGGGTGATGGCAAATTCCCGGAAGAGGCGTCCCGACACGTCGCCCATGAAGAGCAGGGGGATGAGCACGGCCACGAGGGAGAGCGTCAGGGAGACGATGGTGAAGCCGATCTGCCCAGCACCCTTGATGGCTGCCGCCACAGGCTTCATGCCGTCTTCGATGTAGCGCGAGATGTTCTCGATGACGACGATGGCGTCGTCGACCACGAAGCCGGCTGCGATGACAAGGGCCATGAGCGTCAGGTTGTTGAGGGAGAAGCCTGCAAGGTACATGACGCCGAGCGTGCCCACCAGCGAGAGGGGCACGGCGAGCGCCGGGATCAGCGTGGCCCTGGCATTGCGCAGGAAGAGCCAGATGACGGCGATGACGAGCGCCACGGCCAGCACGAGCTCGAGCTCCACGTCGAGCACCGTGGCCCGGATGGAGGCCGTTCTGTCGGTCACAATCTCGACGTCCACGGACTTGGGGAGCGCGGCCCGGAGCATGGGCAGGCGCTTGGCAATGCCGTTGGCCACCTGGATGACGTTGGCGCCGGGCTGGCGCTGCACCGAGAGGATGATGGACTGCTTGATCTGCTGCTGGGGCTGGCCCTCCGGCGCCTTGTGCACGGTATAGGCCGAGAGCAGCGCGTTCTCGGCGCCCGCCACGACGTCGGCCACGTCGCCAAGCCGGATGGGGGCGCCGTTGGCATAGCCGATGATGGCCCTGGCGTACTCTTCGGCCGAGGTCATCTGGTCGTTGGCATCGATGGTGGAGGCGCGCAGGGGGCCGTCGAGGCTGCCCTTGGCGGAGTTCACGTTGGCCTGGGTGATGGCGGTGCGGATGTCGGCCAGCGTCAGGTTCTTCTGGGCCAGCGCCTTGGGGTTCACCTGCACGCGCACGGCAGGGCGCTCGCCGCCGGAGAGCGTGACCAGGCCGACGCCCGTGATCTGCGAGATCTTCTGCGCCAGGCGCGTGTCGGCCAGGTCCTCCAGCTTCGTCATGGGCAGCGTGTCGCTGGTGAGCGCCAGCGTCATGATGGGCGGATCTGCCGGGTTGACCTTGTTGTAGACCGGTGGATTTGGCAGATCGCCCGGCAGGAGGGTGGTTGCCGAGTTGATGGCTGCCTGCACCTCCTGCTCCGCCACGTCGAGCCGCATGGCGAGATCAAACTGCAGGGTGATAACCGACGAGCCTGCCGTGGACATGGAGCTCATCTGCTTGAGCCCCTGCATGGAGCCGAACTGCGTCTCCAGCGGGGCAGTCACCACCGAGGCCATGACGTCAGGGGAGGCGCCGGGGTAGAAGGTCTGCACCTGGATGGTGGGATAGTCTATCTGCGGGAGTGCCGCGATGGGCAGAAACTGGTAGGCCAGCAGCCCCGAAAGCAGAAGCGCCGTCATGATGAGCGACGTGGCGATGGGGCGCAGGATGAAGATTCTGGAGATGTTCACGGGCCTGCTCCCTTAGCGGGGGCGCTCGTTGCCGGGCTGGCCTGCACCCTCAGGTGTGCCGGTGCCGCCGGGTCTGCCCTGGTTGGCGGAGTCGCGCGGTCCTCGGGAACCCTCGGGCCTGCCCTGAGTCTGGGGGTTGCCGGGGCCAGGCCGACCGGCTCCCATGGCGTTGGGTGCACCGTCGGGACGGCCCTGTCCGCGCATGCCGCCAGGTCCGCGTCCGGGACCTCCGGGGCCTGCGGGGGCTCCGCCCTGCGTCATGGGCGCAATCGCCTCAGGTCCCTTTTCGGTGGCGTGTGGCTTGGTGCCGTCCGGCATCCTGACGGTTTCGACCACGGCCGCAACCCGCACCTTGGTCCCGTCGCGCAGGCGGTCGACGCCGTCCACGACCACGGTCTCGCCGGCCTTGAGGCCAGACTCGATGACGGTGATGGCGCCGGTCGAGATGCCAGTTTTCACCTCGCGCTTGCGGGCCGTGTTTTCGGCATCGACCACGAAGACGAAGCTGCCGGCGGTGCCCAGCTGGACGGCGGACGGCGGAATGGTGACGGCATTGTCCAGCGTGCGGATGCGTATCCGGGCGTTGACGAATTCGTTGGGGAAGAGGCTTTCGTCCTCGTTGGGAAAGACGGCCTTGAGCTTGATGGTGCCCGTGGCCTGATCAATGCGGTTGTCCACGGTCAGCAGGCGCCCCAGGGCGATGCGCTTCGACTGGTCCCGGCTCCAGGCCTCCACCAGGGGCATCTGGGGTTCTTTGCCGCTGTCGACTTCGCCCTCCACCCGGCGAATGGCCTGGGTGATGAGGTCGATGTTGCTCTCAGGCAGGGTGAAGACCACGTAGCAGGGGGCGACTTCGGTGATCCGGACAAGGCCGCCGGCATCGTTGGCCGTGACCATGGTGCCGATGTCGTAGCTGCGCAGGCCGAGCCTGCCGGCAACGGGCGCCGTGATGCGGCTGTAGGCCAGATCGAGGGCTGCCGCCTCCACGGCGGCCTTGTCCGAGGCAACCGTGCCTTCGAGCTGGCGCACCTTGGCATCCTGCTGGTCAAAGGTCTGGCGGGCCACGAAGTCTTTGCTGACGAGCTTGGCGTAGCGGTTCCGGTCAACGCGCGCATTGGCAAGTTCTGCCTGGTCTCTGGCGAGCTGTCCCTTGGCCTTGGAAAGCGCGGCCTCGAAGGGACGCGGATCGATCTCCGCCAGCAGCTGGCCCTGCTTGACGCGCTGCCCTTCCGTGAAGTGCAGGGCCATGAGATGGCCGGAGACGCGGCTCGTGACGA
>DFDR01000142.1:5932-7055 GCA_002369295.1 Desulfovibrionaceae bacterium UBA3823 | reverse complement strand
TGCGCAGGCTACTCCATGCGCAGGCCGCGGGTCATGAGCTGGAGCACGGCGTCCTCGGGCTTGAGCGAGCCGTCGAGGATGGCGCAGACTGCGTCCGTGATGGGGGCTGAGACCTTGAGGCTCTGCGCCAGCTTCTGCACGGCGAAGGCGGTCTTGACGCCTTCGGCGACCATGCCGATCTCCCGGGTCACCTCGTCGAGGGACTTGCCCTGGCCAAGGCCAAGGCCGACCTGGCGGTTGCGGGAGAGGTCGCCCGTGGTGGTGAGCACAAGATCCCCCAGGCCGGTGAGGCCCATGAAGGTGAGGGGCTGGGCGCCGAGGGCGGCGCCGAGGCGGCTCATTTCGGCAAGCCCCCGGGTGACCAGGGCTGCCCTGCCGTTGGTGCCGACCTGCATGCCGTCGCACAGGCCCGCCGCGATGGCGATAACGTTCTTGACGGCGCCGCCCACCTCGCAGCCGACCACGTCGTGGGAGGCGTAGCAGCGGAAGGAGGGGGAGGAGAGGCTCTGCATGAGGTCTTCGGCCAGATCCGGGACGGCGCTGGCGATGACGACGGCCGTGGGCTTGTTCTTCATGACCTCCTTGGCGAAGGAGGGGCCGGAGAGCACGGCGTAGCGCACGGCCTTCTCCTTCAGGATCTCGGGCACGAAGCAAGAGCCGGTCTTCAGGGTGGCAAGCTCTATGCCCTTGGCCACGTTCAGCACTGTGGCGTGCTGCTGGAAGAAGCGCCGGTGATGCTCCAGGAAGGCGCGCTGCTGCTGGCAGGGGACGGCCAGGATGACGCATTCGGCGTCCAGCACGGCCGGATCGGTGCTGGCCTGGACGGCCTTGCTGATGCGCAGGCCGGGCAGATAGGCGGGGTTTTCATGCAGGGTGTTGACGGCATGGCAGACCTCGGGCCTGCGCATGTAGATTGTTGTCCTGTGGCCATGGCTTGCCGCCATGTGCGCCAGGGCCGTGCCCCAGCTGCCGCCGCCGGCAACGCAGATGGTGAGCTTCTTGAGCGGCATGGCATTCTCCTCCTTGGGATATGGCGTCCTGGCGAGGCCTGCTCAGGGGCTTTGCCAGAACGAAGGCAGCATAGCCTGCCTGAACTTTGCCAGCAGTCTCCGCTGGCAATCAT
>DFDR01000142.1:3028-5871 GCA_002369295.1 Desulfovibrionaceae bacterium UBA3823 | reverse complement strand
CAATTCGTCATCGCAAGCCGCCATCGCCGGCAATTTTCGAGAGAGCACGCATTGCCGGCATGAGGACTGCGCAAGGCACTGCAGGTTGCGGACTATTCGGCGTCGTCGCCAGGCCCGCCGAGATCGGCTTCGGGCTCGGCGTCCTGCTCTGCCAGGCGTCGCCTCAGCGCCTCTTCCTGCTTGCGCTCGCGCGTGCCCTTGGGCCTGAGGGCATCGAAGGACTCGCTGCGCTTCTGGTGGCGGGCAAAGACGAGGAAGCCCGTGTGGGCGATCATGCGGTCGTTGGGACGCAGGCGGTCGGCCAGCGGCTTCCAGCCGCGCAGGAGGAGCTCCTCTACCTCGATGCTGTCGAAGGGGCCTCGTTCCATATGCTTCAAGAGCTCCGACACCTGCAGGACCGTAGGCAGGAGAAAGCCGAAAACAGCGCCCGGACGAACTGCCCGGACGGCCTGGTCGAGACACTCCCAGGGAGTGCGCATGTCGAGGAAGAGGGCGTCTGCGCCCTCGACGCAGAAGCCATCCCTCACGTCGCGGCAATGGATCTCGACGTTTGTCCCAAGCTTGGCCCATTCGAGGTTGCGGCGGGCGAGCTTGACGAACTCTTCTCTGGCGTCGTGGCTCACGACGCGGCCCGTGGGGCCGGAGAACCAGGAGAGCGCGCAGGTGAGGCCGCCTGAGCCGCAGCCGGCCTCGGCGACGGTGCGGCCGGGACCGGCGCCAAGGCGCATGCAGATGTAGGCCGCGTCCTTGGGGTAGATGATCTGCGTGAGGCGCTTCACGCCCTTCAGGATGTCGTGGAGGGTGGCCTCGAGGATCTGGACGGGACGGCCGAGGCTGGTAAGCAGCGTGTCGCCGAAGTCGGCCATGTGCACGTCCGCGGATTGCAGCACGCCCTCGTTGCTGTGCCAGTCTTCGGTTTCGCTGAGGATCTTGATGTAGCGCTTGCCTTTGGGAGTCAGGTAGATGACGTGGGAGCCGTAGGGTATCATCGGAGTGCTTCCTTCTCTGGGGGAATAGTCGGGCAGTTCGGGAATTAAGGCAGTTTGGGGCGGTTGGGCAAATCGGGCTGCAGTCGGCATGGGGGACAGGCGCAGCCGTTGCTGATGCTCGATCGGGGCCGGGGCCGGTGCCGGCGCCGTCCGGCTGCAGACCCAGCTTGCGCCAGGCCGTTGATTCGGTGCAGGCTTGGGGAAAACGTGGGGGAACGCGGTGCCGCGCCTCGCCTGGCAGGACTGGCAGGAGGCCGCGATGCCCCGTGGCGGGCGAGGGTGCCAGAGTGGCCTTCGGCTTCAGAAGGCATTGCGTAAAAGCTCCTCCGCCGCCTTGCTCGTGTCCTCGGGAAGCTCGCGTTGCGGCAGTGCCGGGGGCGGTTCCTGCTGCATGGCGCAGAAGCCCTGCGTGGGGGTGCCGGCGAAGGGGAGCCCGCCCTGCATGACGATGCCTGGAGGCCTGGCGAAGTCCTGCGGGGCGTCCCGGTAGGCCTGGTCCGCCTGCTCGCGGTAGGCCCGGAAGACGGGGGCTGCAAGGCTTCCACCGGATTCGCCGGCGCCGAGGCTCTGCATGCGGTCGAAGCCGATGTAGACGCCTGTGGCGAGGTAGGGCGAGAAGCCCACGAACCAGGCATCGCGCGCCTCGTTGCTCGTGCCTGTTTTTCCGGCAATGTTCAAGCCCTCGACGGCGGCCTTGCGGCCCGTTCCCTTGACGACGGCCTCGCGGAGCAGGCTGGCCATGAGGTAGGCGTTCTGGGGAGAGACGGCCTGCCAGTGGAAGGGCGCCTGGCTGTAGAGGAGCCGCCCCTCGGCGTCCTTGACCGAGACGACGATGCGCGGACGCACGCCGAGTCCCTGGTTGGCAAAGGGAACGAAGCTCTGGGTCAGGTTGATCGGCGACAGGGAGAGCGCGCCGAGGCAGACCGAAGGCGATTCGGGGAACTCCGCTTCTATCCCCAGCTGGCGGGCGCGGGTCTCGATGTTGGCAAGGCCGATGATCTCGGCGACCCTGGCCGTCGGCGTATTGCGCGACTTGGCGAGGGCTTCGTGGAGCGCAAGGGGGCCAAGGTGCCTGTGGTCGGCGTTCTCTGGCCGCCAGATCTCGCCTGTGGCGGGATCGTCAAGTTTGTAGGGCGCGTCGAGCAGGGCGGAGGACGCCGTGAAGCCAAGGTCGAGGGCCGCAGAGTAGACCACGGGCTTGAAGGCCGAGCCAGGCTGGCGCCGGCCCTGGGTTGCCCGGTTGAAGTGCGAGGCTTCTGCGTCGTAGCCGCCCACGAGGGCGACCACGTCCCCGCTCTGGGGCTCGATGGAGACCAGCGCTCCCTGCACGAGAGGCTTCTGTTCAAGGCGCAGCGGGATGGGCTCGCCGGGCTTGGCGGTGCGGGGATCCCAGGGGGCGGGCGTCTGCGAGGCAGTTTCGGCCTGGCCTGCAGCCGGAGACGTACCCTGGTTCTGCCTGCCCTTCGTGCCGGGAGATCTGCTTCCGCCAGCCTTTTCGTCAGCTTGACCGTCAGTCTTTCTGGCAACCTTGCCGCCGGCCTTTTCCTTGCCTTTGCTGGCAGAGCTGGCGTGCCGGGACTGCCGGCCAGGCGCTTCCTGCCTGCTGGCTTCGGCCAGCCTGGCCGCTTCGGTCTGTTCAGCCTGTTCGTCGGGCCGCGGCAGGCGCACCCAGACGAGATCGCCTGGCCTGATGGCGGCCTGCTCCCGGGGAAGCGGGCTTTGCGCCGAAACATGTCTTGTCCAGGCCATGGAGGCATGGGGAATGAAGCCTTCGTAGCCCTTGCCGAGCAGGACGCGCAGGCCTCTGGGGGAGATGTCTTGCACCAGCGCCTCGACCCAGGCGCAGCCGAGGAG
>DFDR01000142.1:0-2907 GCA_002369295.1 Desulfovibrionaceae bacterium UBA3823 | reverse complement strand
CTCGCCTTCGGCCCCCGCCAGCCCTGGCGCTTGTCGAGGTCTTCAAGACCGCGACGCAGTGCCCGGGCCGCCAGGTCCTGCTGCAGGGGATCCATGGCCGTCTGGATGGTGAGGCCGGCTTGCGCCACCCACTCTTCGCCGGAGCTTCGCGCCTCGATGTCCAGGGCGCGCAGGGTGGCCTGGGAGAAGAACTCGCAGACAAGGCGCCGTGCCTCCTCAAAGTACCACTGGGCGGGACCAGGGGCGCTCTCGGGCATGCTCCAGTAGACCAGCGGCTCTTGTGCCGCCTGGTCATGCTCGGCATCCGAAATCCAGCCAAGCTCGCGCAGGCGGCGCAGGACTTCCAGCTGGCGGCGCTTGGCGGCCTTGGGGTTGACGAAGGGATTGTAGCGGCTGGGGGCCTGGGGGAGGCCGGCGATGAGGGCGGCCTCGGCCAGCGTGAGGCTCTGCACGTGCTTGCCGAAGTAGGTGCGCGACGCGGCCTCGACCCCGTAGCTGCGGGCGCCGAGGTAGATGAAGTTGAGATAGAGCGAGAGTATCTGCTCCTTGGTGCAGCGCCGCTCCAGCTGGGTCGCCAGCAGGGCCTCCTTCATCTTGCGCACGTAGCTGCGCTCTGAGCTCAAAAGAAGCTGCTTCACCAGCTGCTGGGTGATGGTGCTCCCGCCCTGGCTCTTGAGCCCGCGGGCCAGATTGACCAGAAAGGCGCGGAGGATGGCCAGCGGGTTCACGCCAGGGTGGAGGTAGAAGGAGGCGTCCTCGATGGCAAGCACGGCCTTGACGAGCTGGTCCGGCATGTCCTCGAGGGCAAGCTCGTAGCGTCGCTCCCGGCAGATGGTGCCAAGCACCGAGCCGTCTCTGGCAAGCACCGTCGTCGCCTGCGGGGCGCGGTAGCCGGTGAGGCGGGCCAGATCCGGCAGGTCGTGCGAAGCCCACCAGAGGAGCAGGCCGCCAGCGCAGGCCAGCAGCGCCAGCACGGCGAGCAGGATGCCGACAAGCCAGGCACAGAAGCTGCGCCAGCGGCGGGGCCTGGCAGAGACACCGTCAGCAGCCCCGTCGGACTGCGGTCTGTCCGTTTGTGCCCCGTCAGTCTGCGCTCTGTCTGCGTGCCTGGCATCGACAGGAGGACAGTCCTCGCTGGCAGAAAGCTCGTCCTGGCCAGGGACGTCGCTGGGGGTGCTCAGGCAGGTGGCGGCAGCCGTCTTGGCGCCGGCCTTGGGACCCGTCTCGGAACTCATCTTAGGATCCGTCTCGGGGTCCGTCTCGAGATCTGGCGCGGACGCAGGGCAGGCCTCAGGGCAGACGTCGGGGCAGGCGTCTGCAGCGCCCGCAGGCGGGATCTTGCCTTCGCGCCGGGGACGGCCTTCAGGGCTGTCGCCAGCCAGACCAGTGTGGGTGCCGGAGCCGTGCTTTGTCATGCCTGTCTCGCCGTTCCCGAACCTGGCGCATGCTGCCGGCGGCGCAGGAAGGGGGCTGGGGAAAAAGACAAAAAAAAGACGGGGTTTCCCCCGTCTTTATGTTCGAAAGTGTGCTGACTACACGCAGCCGGTGGGCTTGGGCAGGCCAGCCATTTTGCAGGCGCCCTTGCCGGGGCCGGAGGGGAAGAGCTCGTAGACTTCCTTCAGCTTGTAGCCCGTGTTCTTGGAGAGAATGCGGACCATGGGGGCAATGCCGTTTTTCTTGTAGTAATCCTGCAGGAAATCAAGAATCTTCTGATGGTCGGCGGAGATTTCTTTGATGCCTTCGGATTCTTTGACGTACTCGAGCCATTCAGGGCACCAGTCTTCAAAGTGAAGGAGGAAGCCGTCCTCGTCCACTTCAAACGTTTTGCCTTGGAACTGTACTTCAGCCATGCGTGTCCTCCTTGGACTTCTTGAAAGCGGCCTGCAAGCCTCATGCCCGCCGGACGCCTAGCCGGTAATCCAACGAACCGGCTAACATTGCAGTATATTCGAGAGCTAGGCTCCGATATGCTTCACACCTTGGAACATGCCATAAAAGCACTGGGCTGGCAAGAGCAATGAGTAAACTCGCCACGTCGCAGGCCTTGCTCTGGGGGGCTTAGCCCTGCACCTCCGTCCACTCGAGCAGCTTCCACTGCTCACTGAGTGCAGCGCGTATGGCGGTTGCCTGGGCTACGCTTTCGGGACGCTGCAGGCGGATGAAGACCTCGCGGGTTTCCCCCTCGCCGAACTGGGTCATGAGGGAGACGACGCGCGCGCCCTGCTGGCGCAGCACCTCGAAGACGTTCTTGAGAGAGCCCTCGACGGTGGAGACTTCGAGGGTGAGCTCGATGCCGGGCACCCGGGCGCCGGCGAGGGTGGTAAAGACCCGGAAGACGTCCTGGTCGGTGATGATGCCGGTCAGATGGCCGTCGTCGTCGACTACGGGAAGGCCGCCGAACTTGCCGTCGAGCATGAGCAGGGCTGCCTTGGACACGGTTTCCGTCTCCCGCACCGTGACGGGGGAGGGGGTCATGATCTGCTTGGTCTGTATCTCGGCCAGCAGGTACTGGAGTTCATGCACGGACAGGGTCGTGGCCTTGGACGGCAGGTTGCTCTTGACATCCCTGTCGGAGACGATGCCGACGACCTTGTTGTCGTCGTCCACCACCGGAAGCCGGTGGATGCCGCGCAGCTTCATGAGCTTCTGGCATTTGCTCAAGGGGGTCGACGGCAGCACGGAAATGGGATCCTTGGTCATCCAGTTGGAAATAAGCATGTCCTTGTCCTCCAGAATTCCTTTGCGCCAGACTATACGCAACCGCAGGCGATCCGCAAGCCTTTGCGGACCCTGCGCACGGCACTTCCCTGGCGCTGGCAGGCGCGGGGCCCCTTCAGCCAGCCGGCGTCGCAGGGGAGAGTCTGCCTTGCGCCCTTGGCAGGCGAGCCTGTCGCCGTTGCCGGGCAC
>DFDR01000052.1 GCA_002369295.1 Desulfovibrionaceae bacterium UBA3823 | reverse complement strand
TGCCTTCCGCCGGCCGTCTGCTTTCGGGAAAACGGGGGGGGACTTAGCAGGCGAAGCCCCGGTGCTTGCGCCAGCGCTTCAGCAGCATGTAGGCGTCCCAGGTGACGAAGAGGCTGCCGTAGCCCGTGCCGAGGGCGATGCGGGGCTTGTTGCGTCCGTGGTAGTCGCTTCCGCCGGAGACGCAGAGGTCGAGGCGCCGGGCGATGGCGATGCACTCGCGGGCGTCGGCCTCCGTGTGCTCGCTGTGCCAAGCCTCGATGCCGCACAGGCCGCAGGGGACAAGACGCTTGGCAAAGTCGTAGACCCAGCCCGGAGGATAGGGGCGCAGCAGAGGATGGGCAATGACGACCGAGCAGCCAATGCGCGACATGACGGACACGGCCTTCTCGGGTTCCATGACGTCCTTGGGGAGGTAGGCCTTGCCGGTCTGGCCGAGGTACTTGTCAAAGCCTTCCTTGATGCTCTTGACGTAGCCCTTCGTCATGAGGGCCATGGCGATGTGTGGCCGGCCCACGGACTCGCCGCCCGCCTCGCGCATGACGTCGTCCATGGTGATCGGACAGCCGAGCTGGCAGAGCTTTGCCACTATCTTTTCGTTGCGCTCGCCGCGGCGGCCGCGCATCTCCGCCAGGGCATTTTCCAAGGGCTCGGCGTCCTCGGGAACCCAGAGGCCCAGAATGTGCATCTCGCCCTGATCGGATCCAGTGGACACCTCAACGCCCCTGACGAACTCCAGATCGCTGTACTGCTTCGCCGCCTCCTGTGCCTCGGGGAGGCCGGAGAGCGTGTCGTGGTCGGTGAGGGCCACGGCGCCGAGCCCTGCCTTGTGCGCATTGGCCACAAGCTCTGCCGGCGTGTCCGTGCCGTCCGATGCGCACGAATGGGTGTGCAGATCCACTCTTCGAAGCATGTCGATTCCTCCGGGAAGGAAGGTAATGGATGTTGCGAAAAAATCAACAGGCGGGAGTTGCGATTAAAAAATCAATATATCAAGATATATCGATTTAATAATGTAGAGAAATTACGGCATGTTGGCAGAAAGCAAAGCTCCCCGCCGGCTTGTCTGCGAAGCTGGCGGGGAGAAAATGCCAAGGAAGGTCTCGGGCGCTACTGGGAGCCGAAGCCGGGGATGCGGTAGCGCTGCTCGAGCCAGTGGAGCAGCCATGTGGCGATGGTCACCATGACAAGGTAGTAGGCGCCGACCACGAGGAAGACCTCGGTGAAGCGGAAGGTGTCCGAGGCCACGACCTTGCCTTCGCCCATGAGTTCCATGCAGGTCACGAGATAGGCGAGGGAGGAGTACTTGACAAGGTAGACTATCTCGTTGCCGCAGCCGGGCAGGGCGCGTCTGGCCGCCTGGGGGGCGATGATCCAGATGACGGTCTGGAGGGTGGTGAAGCCGAGGGCCTGGGCTGCCTTGAACTGGCCCTGCTTGATGGAGAGCAGGGCGCCTCTGACGTATTCGGAATGGTAGGCCGCCGAGCACAGGATGAAGCTGAGGAGCGCCGCGCCGTAGGGCTCAAAGTAGATGCCGATTTTCGGCAAGGCGAAATAGATCATCATGAGCTGCACGGCGAGGGGGACGCCGCGGATGACGGCGGTGTAGCCGTTGCCGAGGGCCCGCATCCAGGGCGTGCCAAAGGTGCGCAGGCAGCCGAGGGCCAGCCCGCCGGCAAAGCCAAGGACGGCTGCCGGCACGATGAGCTGGAGCGAGAGCACGACGCCGCGGTTGAGCGCCGGCAGTATTTCGCCGTAGAGGAATTCGGGATCAAACATCGGCGCCGCTCTCCATGCTGAGAAGGGTGGTGCAGAAGTCGCGGGTGCGGGTCTTGGCGCCTTCGGCGAGCAGCTCTGCCGGGGTGCCGTGCTCGATGATGACGCCCTTCTCCATGAAGACGATTTCGTTGGCCACGGCTCTGGCGAACTCCATCTGGTGGGTTGCCATGATCATGGTCATGCCGGCTTTGGAGAGTTCGCGTATGACGTTGAGCACTTCGCCGACGAGTTCGGGGTCGAGCGCCGAGGTCGGCTCGTCGAGCAGGATGACGATGGGATCCATGGCCAGCGCCCGGGCGATGGCCACGCGCTGCTTCTGGCCGCCGGAGAGCTGGGCGGGATAGAGCCTTGCCTTGCTGTCAAGGCCGACGCGCTCGAGTTCCTGCATGGCACGCGCATGGGCCGTTTTCTTGTCGATGCCCTTGACCTTGCACAGCGCGATGGCAACGTTGTCGATGGCGTTGAGATGGTCGAAGAGGTTGAAATCCTGAAAGATCATGCCGACTTTGGTGCGGTAGGCGCACAGTTCCCGCTTGCTCTGCATGTAGAGCTTGGCGCCTTGCAGGGTGATTTCGCCCTCGTCGGGCATGATGAGGCAGTTGATGCACTGCAGAAGCGTGCTCTTGCCGGCGCCTGAGGGGCCGATGAGCACCTTCAGTTCGCCCTTTTTCATGTCCAGGGAGCAGTCTGACAGGATCTTCTTGTCTCCAAGGGTCTTGGAGATATGCCGTACCTGCAGGATCGTGTCCTGTTTTTCGCTGTTGCTCATGCCATGGCTCCGCTGTCAAAGCCTGCTCCTGTGCTGTAGCCGGGAATCTGCATCTTGGTTTCCAGCCTGCGGAGCAGCTTGAGGACGATGATGGTCAGAATGAAGTAGATGACGCCTGTGGTGGCGTAGAGGGCGAGATGCTCGTGAGTGCGGGCCGCCACGGCGGCCGTGCGGGCCATAATGTCCTGGGTGCCGAGCACGTAGCAGACGGCAGAGTCCTTGAGGAGGATGGAGAATTCGTTGGCCCAGCCGGGAATGGAGAGGCGCATGGCCTGGGGCAGGATGATGCTGGCAATGGCCTGGCCGTCGCGCATGCCGAGTGCCCGGGCCGCCTTCATCTGGCCGGAGGGCAGGGATTCGATGGCGCCCCTGAAGATCTGCGACTGGTAGGCCGTGCTGGTGCAGCCCATGACGAGGCACGAGATCAGGAAGGGATCGACCATGAACTCGATGCTGATGAAGAAGCCGTAGAAGAGGAAGAGCAGGACGAGGATGGGGACGCCGCGGAAGAACCAGACGTAGAGGGCAACCAGCTTCTTGAGGAGGGGATGGCCGTAGACCTGGGCCATGGCGAAGGGAACGCCGAACACAAGGCCCATGCCGAGGGCGAGCGCCACGGCGGCCACGGTAACGGCCGTGCCCTGCAGAATGTAGGGCAGAGCCTGGACGATGACGGTGAGGGAGTGCATGTGCCTCAGCTTGACTGCACCGGCCGCCGGCTTCATGCGCCGGCGGCCGGCGGAAAGAATGGGTGACTATCTTACTGGCCGTACTTCTTCTGGAGTTCTTCCCAGTAGGGATCGGCCATCAGCTTCTTGTAGCCCTCGTTGATGAGCTTCTTCAGCTCGGCGTCTTCCTTGCGGACAGCAACGCCGAAGTCGTCCGGAACGCCGTGGGTGCCGCAGATCTTGACGTCGCGGCCTGTGGCGATGGCGTTCTTGGCAGGCAGGCTGTCCATAAGGGCTGCATCGATGCGTCCGTTGAGCAGGTCTTCAACAGCGAGGGGGGCGGAGTCGTAGGCGCGCAGCTCGAAAGTGTAGCCCTTCTCCTTCTGTTCGCTCTTGATGGCTTCGGCTTCGGACGTGCCGCGCTGGACGCCGAGCTTCACGGGCTTGGAGAGAATGTCTTCAGGCGTGATCGCAGAGTCCTTCTTGACGAGGAACACGCGGGAGACATGCCAGTAGGGATCGGAGAAGTCCACCTGCTGGCGGCGCTTGTCGGTGATGCTCATGCCGGAGGCGACCATGTCGATCTGCTTGGCAAGGAGGGCGGGGATGATGCCGTCCCAGGCCATGGGCTTGTGCTCAACGGCGAAGCCCATGGTTTTGGCAATCCAGTTCATGGAATCGACGTCGAAGCCGGCGGGCTTGCCAGTCTTTTCATCGACGTAGGCGAAGGGGGGATAGTTGGGATCGATGCCGTTGACGTAGGTTTTCTTGGCGAAGGCCTGCGTGGACAGGGCAAAGACGGCGAGCAGGGCGAAGGCAAGAAGCTTTTTCATGGCGGAATGTCCTTCCTGAAGAGAGTGAGTCCAGGGGCAGGTCGTGCCCCAATCCATTCACATGT
>DFDR01000233.1:35479-39066 GCA_002369295.1 Desulfovibrionaceae bacterium UBA3823 | reverse complement strand
TTGAGGCGGATACCGTCGCAGTAGATGTTCTCCGAGAGGATGTTCGAGATGTAGACGTCGAAGTTCTGCCCCTTGTCCCTGATCTGCGGGCGGACGATGTCGCAAATGGTTTCCATGGTCTCGCGCAGGGAAATCTCCTCGAGCTTCAGTGTCATCTTGCCGCTCTCGATCTTGGACATGTCGAGGACGTCGTTGATGAGGCCGAGCAGCTGCTTGCCGGAGATCATGATCTTCCTAAGGCAGCTGTCCACGCGGGCGCTGTCGTCTACGTGATCCCTGGCAATGCTGGTCAGGCCGACGATGGCGTTCATGGGCGTGCGGATGTCGTGGCTCATGTTGGAGAGGAACTCGCTCTTCGTCCGGCTGGCGAGCTCGGCGACCGCCTGCGCCTCCTCGGCCTTCTTCCTGGCGTCCCTGGCCTCCTTCATCTGGGCCTTGACCATGCGCAGGTAGAGAAGGAACACGAGCAGGATGCCGGCCGCCAGCACGGCGACCGACGCCAGGGCGCCCCTGGCCATCGACGCCCCCATTTCCTCCATGGCGTCGTTGAGAACGCCGTAGGGAAGGATGCCCACAATATACCAGTTGCTGTCCTTGAGCGGGACCCCGCGGAAGCTCCTGCGCTCGTCGATGCCCTTCTCCGCATTGACGTATCTGCAGTTCGATTCGAACGCTCCGTCGGTGGCGACTGCCTGCTTCATGTCGTCCACGGCCTGGTCGACGGTCCTGCGTTCAGGCGTGCAGTAGGTTAGAAGATTGCTGTAGTAGTTGTCCTTCCCGGTTCCCCTGCTCTGAACGACGTAGCTGCCGTCCCGCCGGATAAGCCGGAACGTGACGAGCGACATCGGGTCGTCCAGATTCATCATCCGCTGGAACATGGCAATGGGCTTGCACCACAGAATCCCCACGCTCCGCCTCCCGCCGGGCATGGACACCGAGAGGGGGGCGGCATAGATGATCAGCTGCCCGCTGTCCGTCCATCCGCCGGTCACGATCTGCCGGCCGCCGAGAATCCCCTTGAGCAGAAAGTCTGGATCGCCGAGCTTCAGAAGGGGGGACCCGTACACGGTGGAAAGATTGCCTTCCGCATCGAGGAGAGAACAGTTGGCGAGATTCTGGAAGAGCGACGCGCGGATGATGGCGCTCTTGACGGTATTGCTGTCCGCTTCGATTTCCAGCTCCTGAAGCGTCGCCCTGAGGGAGTCTACCTGCGTGCGCCGTATGGCCTTGATGGCTTCGAAGCGACTCGCCTCCTGCTCCATTATCCCCTGCAGGTGGCCGTGTGCAATCATTCGCACGTCCTGAGCCGTCCTGCTGTCCATGTAGTGTGAAAACGCATAGAAGACGATGCACGCAAGCCCGAGAAGAAAGAACAGGCCAGCGAAGATCTGCTTGTACTCTTTGGTCATTCTGCACCTAGATGCATGCTACGTTTCAGCGGCATCGTCCAAAGACTTCAAACTTTCGCTCCCGCCGGCCGCATGGCGACAGGGACGACGGCCAGAAGAGTGGCCGCCGGACGCGCGCCACTTTATCCGCAACCTGACGAATTGTCACTTTTTTGTCTTGCTAAGTGAGCCACTTTAGGGCGCGACCAGCGCGACATCAGCGGGCTCCATACGTACGGAACACCGCGTCAATTTCCTCGTCAGAGGCAAAGTCTCCCCGGATGGCGGCATCCATGCCCTCCCGGACCTTTTCCACAAACCATTCATTGTACGCCAGATAGTCGCTGACGGCTTCATTGACAAGCCAGTTGCGACTGCGTCCCAGAGACGAGGCCAGCGCATCCAGCCGGTCGATTGTTTCCTTCTCCGTGCGGAAGGATGTGGCGATGGAAGAGGAAGGCATGCGACATCCTTTTGTATTCACAATGAATACTTGCTCATGCAGTGACGGCAAGACAGCTGTCAATGTTACGCATCGAAGGCAGGAATCTGGCTTTTCATCTCGCCAATGGAACTTGCGTCTTCCTGCTCCTCTTTCTGGCTCTCGCTCGATTCGCGGGGCAGACAGGCTCCGGAGCCAGGCCCAAGTCCATCGGCCGGCAACCATGCCAGCGACCCGGATCTCCAAATACAGCCTGGAAGGAGGGGCTCCTCAACGCACCTGCCGCCGGGCAATGCCCCCCCCACGAAGCGGACAGACCCGAAAAAACCGCAATGTGGGACCTGCAGCTCGATAGATACTTTTCGGACCTGATCCGGGGCTCCGGAGTTCATCATTTTCCTTGACGAGGGGTACAGTCTATTTCTTTACGCCTGCACCCATGTTTCGCAGACAAGCCCTTCCACTCGCGCGAATTCCCTGAGGTTATGCGTCACTAGCGTGCATTTCCTAGCCAAAGCCGACGCTGCGATAAGCATGTCCATGCCCCCGATGGACTGCCCTCGCCGCTCCAGACTGGCCCGGATGGTGCCGTAAGCCTGTGCCGCAGCCATGTCGAAAGGAACAATTACCAACGGCAGCAGAAACGCCTCCAGTACGCGGCCATTGCGCTCAGGGGCAGAACTTTTCCTGACGCCATAGGCGAGTTCAGCGACAGTGAGGCTGGAAACCCCTATTTCCCCGGCACGGTAGGCCTCGAAGCGCT
The DNA here is from genome assembly GCA_002369295.1 of Desulfovibrionaceae bacterium UBA3823. Classification (GTDB taxonomy): domain Bacteria; phylum Desulfobacterota; class Desulfovibrionia; order Desulfovibrionales; family Desulfovibrionaceae; genus Desulfovibrio. Next base: position 36,473 of record DFDR01000233.1, on the reverse strand, counting down.
GGCGGACGCCGGGGGGATTGTTCTTGATGAGGTAGATGCAGATATTCGTGTCGAGCATGACGATCATAGCGCTTCGCGCTCCTGCAAAGGCGGCTGGCTCCGCTCGTCCATGAAGTCCGGGGTGCACTGGCCGAGGGCATCCAGCAACGTTTCCCAAGGCTCGTCGTGGGGAAACAGCACCACGGCCTTCCCAACGCGCTTGATGCACACCCGGTTGCCGGAAAAGCGGTATCCCTTGGGGAGTCTCACCGCCTGACTCCTTCCATTCATGAAAAGACTCGCAGTATCCATAGGCCCTCCTTGGTATATGTTGAAAATATATACCATCGCCGAAAGCGTCAAGCGAATAGAGCCGAAGCGAATCAAAGACATGTCGTGCGCCACTGGAAAGAGCGTCTCCCGCTAGCCTGCAAAAACGCCAGAAGACTGCAGGACGGAGACGGAAACAGAAGCAAAACTGGACGAAGGCGACTCCAAAGTCATATCTTCGGATCTGGATCTGCCAGCGCAACGCGCCCCTTTTCCCAAGTCGCGTCGAAAATCTGCCAAGCAAGGGGCATGGCCCGCTCCAGCTCTCTTCCGCCAGACTCTGAGCCAGAGGCGCCGGAACCATGAAGGCTTCTTCCGGCGAAGCACGCAGCGATGACGTCCAAGTGGCCGTCTGGGACGGCGCTCCGTTGCTTGTCAGGAACAGGACTGGCATGCCGGCTCCTGTCCTGTAGCGCGCTGCCTGCCCTCAACTTGCCACAATCCCAAGCCTCAGCACCAGCCCCCTCCCGGCCGAAATGCAGGACGATTCCCTGCCACTGGCCGCACGGCATCTTCCACTCCCCCGTGCGGCCAAAAATGCGGCCAGCGCAGAGCCAAACCAGCGGCTTGAAGCCCGTGAACTACGGAAGGTCAGGCAGAAAAAAGTCAAACCCCGCAAGGGGTTAGACCTTGCGGGGCTTGCTTGGCAACATTGATGGCGGAGAGGGTGGGATTCGAACCCACG
>DFDR01000233.1:0-35399 GCA_002369295.1 Desulfovibrionaceae bacterium UBA3823 | reverse complement strand
AACTCGATTTCGAGTCGAGCTCGTTGCGACCGCTTCGATACCTCTCCGCGGGGCAAGGAACCGATCCTGCCGGCAAAGGCGAGAGTTCGGTCCTTCCTACGAAAAGACGCACATATCGCTATGTGCGTCTTTTCTGGAAATTTATGGCGTCTCCAAGCAGATTCGAACTGCTCTTAGCGACGTGAGAGGCCGCTGTCCTAACCGGATAGACGATGGAGACGTACCGCACGTGTAGAAGTACGCTCAGAGGCCCCTGCTGTCAACAAATTTTTCAGCTTTCGCAAAAAAAAGTTGGCGCTGCACTGAAAAAACAGATCGGGCGACCCCGGCACACTTCCGGAAGTCGCCCGTTCAAGGACTTTTTCCCGTAATTCTGGCTACTTGGAAGGACGAATGGTCAGCACCGGAATCGTGGAGTTCTTGACGACCTTCTCAGCCACCGAGCCGAAGATGATGCGGTCTATGCCCTTGCGCCCGTGCGTGCCCATGATGATCATGTCGACGCCGTCGCGCTTGGCCTTGGCCAGAATTTCATCTGAGGCGTAGCCGACAAGGACTTCGCCTTCGGCCTTCACGCCCTCGAAATGCTCGGCAACAAAGGCGTTCATGCTGGCCTGGGCGCCGCTGACGATCTCGCCGACAAAGGCGTGGATGTCGCTCTGGGGAACCTTGAAGCCGGTGTACTGGCTCAAGGTCGGAGCAACGTAGACAACGGTGACTTCAGCGCCGAGCTTGGTGGCAATGAGGGAAGCGTATTCGGCTACTTCCGCGCTGTGCTCGGACAGGTCGATGGAGCAGAGAATCTTCTGGATGGACTTCATGTAGTACCCCCACAGGCTAACCTATGATTGAGAACGCTTGATTGAGAATGCTTCTCCATAAGGATGGGCATCGAGGCTGCGCACTTGCACACGCAGCTTTGACGATCAAAATGTACATTCAAGATCCTAAAAAAGCAAACGGCAGCTGCTAAAAAGAACGGCCTCATTATGGCAGCATTCCTCCGGCAAAACCGGCTGCACCAGGGCTATGCTTCCGGCTCCCTCTGGACGCCAAGCCAGTGGCAGGCAATGTCGGACCGCCTCGACTCCAGCAGCCTGGCAACGCCGGCCGGCACCAGGAAGTCGAGGCTGCGGCCCTGGGACCAGCGCTCCCTGACGGCGGAGGAGCTCACGTCGAGCCAGGGCACGGGCAGGAAGAGGACCTCTCCCTTGGGCGTGCGCATGCACGAGGCGCCGGGAACGGCTGATTCAGCAGGCTCGGCGCCGGGCCAGAAGCCAAGGGCCGTCTCCTGGAAGCGCCCGAGGGGATAGAAGCCCCTCGGCACGACGACCGGCGTGCAGCGCTCCGGCAGGCGCAGGCCGCACTTCCAGGTGGGCAGCATCTCGAAGTCCCCGCTGCCGAGCACGAAGTAGATCCGCCGTCCGGGCTCGCGCCCGGCGAAGATGCCGAGCGTGTCCCAGGTGTAGGACTGGGTTTCGCGCTCTCCTTCCAGTTCGTTGCAGCAAAGCCAGGGATAGGGGGCGCAGGCCTCCCGAATGAGGGCGGCGCGGATGGCGAAGGGGAGGATGGAAGCATTGGCCTTGTGGGGAGGACGCGAGTTGGGAAGGATGTCCACCCTGGAGGCGATGCCCGCAAAGGCCTCGTGCACCTCGATGGCAAGGCGCAGATGGCCCACGTGGAGCGGGTTGAAGGTGCCGCCGAGGACGGCTATGCCCTGCCCTTCGGCCGGCGAGCCGGCTGCCATCAGCCGCGCACCTGGCCGTCGCCCAGCACCACGAACTTGGTGGTCGTCAGCTCCATGACGCCCATGGGGCCGTAGGCGTGCAGCTTGGAGGTGGAGATGCCGATCTCCGCGCCGAGGCCGAGCTGTCCGCCGTCGTTGAAGCGCGTGGAGACGTTGACGCCCACCATGGAGGCGTCGGCCTCGCGGAGGAAGCGCATGGCGTTGGCGTGGTCGTTGGTGCAGATGACTTCGGTGTGGTTCGAGTTGTACCTGGCGATGTGGTCCAGGGCCTCGTCCATGGAATCGACGACGCGCACGGCGAGGATGAGGTCGTGGAACTCCATGCCGCAGTCGTCGGGCTGCATGGCCCTGGCCGTCGGACCGAGCAGGGGCAGGGATCGCGGGTCTGCGCGGAACTCGACGCCGGCCTTGCCGAGGCGCTCGGCGACCATGGGCAGGAAGGCCTCGGCGCAGGCGCTGTGGACAAGGAGGCACTCGAGGGCGTTGCACACGCCCGGGCGCTGCACCTTGCCGTTGAACACGATGCCAAGCGCCTTGTCGAGGTCTGCAGACGCATCGACGTAGCAGTGGCAGATGCCCTTGTAGTGCTTGAGCACGGGCATGGTGGCCGCTTCCGTGACGGTGCGCACCAGGCCTTCGCCGCCGCGGGGGATCATGACATCGACGAATTCGTCGAGCCGGCACAGGGCAGTCACGGCGGCGTGGTCCGTGGTCTGCACGAGCTGGGCTGCGTCTTCGGGAAGGCCGGCCTCCTGCAGCGCCTGCTGGAGCATGGAGGCGAGGTAGCGGTTGGAGTTGACGGCTTCGCGCCCGCCACGCAGGATGACGGCGTTGCCGGCCTTGAGGCAGAGTATGGCCGCATCGACGGTGACGTTGGGACGGGCCTCGTAGATCATGGCAACGACGCCGAGCGGCACGCGCATCTTGCCGACGAGGATGCCGTTGGGGCGCTGCCACTGGCGGTCCATGGCACCGATGGGATCGGGCATCTCGGCCACGTGGATGCAGGCCTTGTGCATCTCTTCGACAATGGCCGGCGTGAGGGTCAGGCGGTCAAGCCGGGGGGCATCGAGGCCGAGCTTGCGGGCATCCTCCACGTCTTTGGCGTTGACGGCAATGATGTCCTTCCTGTGCTCCATGAGCAGCCTGGCCAGGGCGTAGAGCATGTCCGTTTTGGCCTTGGGGCTGGCGCTGGCCATGAGCCTGGAGGCCTGGCGGGCCCGTTCGCCCATCTGGCGTATCGTGTCGAATACCATAAGCGGCGTCCTCCTTTGGAGATATGGCGAAAACCTTAATCGACTTCACAGGCCTGCGCAATGCGCCCCGCGCCCGGATCTGGACGGGAACTTTTGCATTGCGCTCAAGGCCCATATGGCCGAATATGGCAGGCAGGGCCTTTCCCGGCGCCGACGGCGCGGGCGCCCTCCCCCCTGCCGGAGCATCAACGCATGATGAAATTTCTTCCCCTTGAGATGCTGATGACCCTCATGTCCAAGGGCGCGGCCAGAAAGCACGCATCCTCCGTGCGGCTCTTCGCGGTCATCCTCATCCTGTCGCTTGCGGTCTTCAGCATCGCCTTCCGATACATCATGCTCTACGAGGGCCAGCAGCACTCCTGGCTGACGGGCCTGTACTGGTCGCTCACGGTCATGACGACCCTCGGCTTCGGCGACATCACCTTCACGACGGACCTCGGCCGAGCCTTCTCCATTCTGGTTCTGCTCTTCGGCATACTCTTCTTCATGGTGATCCTGCCCTTCACCTTCATCCAGCACATCTACCAACCATGGCTGGAGCGGCAGAAGAAGGAGCGGGTGCCGCGGTCGCTGCCGCCGGAGACGGCCGGCCACGTGCTCATCGCCGGCACCGATCCCATAGCCCTGGATCTGGCGCTCGCCCTCGGCCGCGTCGGCGTCGAGACCATCCTCATCTGCGACGACACCCAGAAGGCCCTGGCCTTCATCGACCAGGGCTTCAATGCCGTGCTCGGCTGGCACGACAACCCCGAAACCTACCGCCGCCTGCAGGCCGACAAGGCAGCCCAGCTCGTGGTCCTCGACTCGGACGTGCGCAGCTGCAACGTCGTCTTCTCGGCCCGCGAGGCGGCGCCCAAGCTCACCATCGTGACGGGCGTGGCCCAGCTGGCGGCCAGAGACGTCCTGCGCATGGCGGGCTGCTCGCGCTGCTTCCACTTCTACAGCCTGCTCGGCGAGGCGCTCGCCAGGCGCGTCATCAAGCCCAGCCGCCGCCTCAGCGTGCTCGGCCGCTTCGGGCGCATCTGCATCGGCGAGGCGCCCGTCATGCGCACCCCGCTTGCCGGCAAGACGCTGCTGCAGAGCGCCCTGCGCCACGACACCGGCGTCAACGTGGTCGGCGTCTGGGAACGCGGCATCTTCTCCCTGCCCCGCCTGGACACGGTCTTCACCAACTCGACCGTGCTCGTCGTCGCCGGCACCGACGAACAGCTTGAAGCCTTCAACCGCCTGGTGAGCCAGGCCGACAGCGTGCCGGAAAACCAGCAGGCAGCCATCATCCTCGGTGCCGGCCGCGTGGGCGTTGCCGTGGCCAGAAGCCTGTCCAGACGCGAGATTCCCTGCATCATCGTGGACAAGAAGCCCAACCTCAAGGTGGGATCAACCCCCATCGTCTGCGGCGACGCCGCGGATCTCAACGTGCTGGAGCAGGCCGGCATCCGCACGGCACCCTCCATCATCGTCACCACCCACGACGACGACTCCAACATCTACCTCACCATCTACTGCCGCAAGCTGCGCCCAGACGCCCAGATCATCTCGCGCGCCTCGCTGGACCGCAACGTGAGCGGCCTGCACTCGGCCGGCGCAGATCTCGTGCTCTCGCTCTCCTCGCTCGTGAGCTCCACCGTGGTCAACCTGCTCTCCCCGGACAGCATGATCATGCTCAACGAGCGCCTGGCCGTGTTCTGCTACACTGTGCACGGACGCCTCGCCGGCAAGACCCTCAAGGAAAGTGGCATACGCAACAACACCCGCTGCAGCGTGCTCGCCGTGCACAGCGAAGACGGCTCGGTGACCGTCAATCCCGTTGCCACCTACGTCTTCAGGATGGGCGACAAGCTGTACCTCATCGGCGACTCCGACAGCCAGGACGCCTTCCGAAAGCGCTACGGCATGGACGACGATCTCGGAAGCCAGCTCATGGCGGCCCACTGGGGCGAGGCCGATGCCACCCAGAAGCAGGGTGCCCAGAAGCAGGGCGACTAACCGCGAAAGATCAGGCCAGCCAGGCCGGGCCAGCTCGTCCAGATCGTCCAGGCCCACCAGGCCCAGCGGGGCGAGCGCCGCGCCAGGCCGAACAGGGCCGGTTCATGACTGGACCAGCTCGCGGCAGGGCGAGGCCGGCGACGCCCGACAGAAGGGCGCCTGGTCACGCAGCCGTGCCTCTTCCTCCCCGTGCGGAGGCGACAGGCATCCGAGGGGTCAGCTCCCCGAGGGACGCACTGATAATAGGCGTTTTTCAGCGAGATGGCTCGACTAGCTCCTTGAAATGTCAAGGAGCAGTCGAGCCGATGATGCATTGTTCAGCGTATCCCTAGCGGGACTTGGGCTTGGGCGCGTCTCCGCCGCTGGCAGCCCGCAGCAGCTCGCCCAGATGCCTGCGGACAAGCCCGCACTCCTTCTCGGAAACGGCAGGCATGTCGCGGGGGCGGGACTTGAGGTCGCCGCCTTCGGAAACGATGGCCATGGCAGCGGCCGTGCGCCCCATGACGCAGAAGAAGCGCACGGGGTCCCAGCCTCGGGACGAGGCCCAGGAGGATGCCGCGGCCGAATAGACGAAGCCCGGCTTTCCGCCGGCAAGCGCCGGATGCGCCTCTTCGCCCGTCGCCCTGCTCCAGGAGCGGAAGCTCCCGATGTCGCCGGCAAAGCGCACGATCTCGTCCTCTGTCATGTCGGGCTGGCCCCGGTAGACGTCGAAGGCCTTGCCCGGCACTGGCGCGGCCTGGCTGGGCGCAGGCTTCGGCGCCTTCTGCTTCGGTCCCGCGCAGGGGGCCGGCTGGGCCAGGCAGAGGGTAAGGCAGGCCAGCGCCAGGGTTCCCCTGGCCAGGGCGTTGAGCGTGTACTGCATAGTCGTCTTCCTTGCGCGGGGTCCGCGCGGGCTACAAGCCTGCCTGTCCGGCGCGTTCCAGCCGGTTCAGCAGGTTCTGGATGCGAAGCCACGAGGCTTCGATGCGGGCTTGAGGCACGGCGCCGGAATCGACCAGGCGGCGCAGCGCCGTGAAGGCGCGCTCCGCCATGTCGGGATCCCAGTGCAGGTTGTTGCCAAAAAGCAGGATGTCCACGCCGGCGTCCACGGCAAGGCGCACGGCTTCTTCCAGGGCGTAGTGGTCCGCCACGGCCCGCATCTGCAGATCGTCGCTCACGACGACGCCCTGCCAGCCTATCTGGCCCCGCAGGAGGCCTTCGACGACGGCGCGGGACAGGGATGCCGGACGGTCGGGATCGAGGCTTGCGCAGTCGGCGTGGCTGACCATGACCATGCCGGGCCAGCCCTGGGCGGCAGCCATGCGGTAGGGGAGCAGATCGCGGGGTCTGTCGAAGCAGGCGGTGATGTCGGTGCGCCCGAGATGGGTGTCGCCGGAAGCGCAGCCAAGGCCCGGAAAATGCTTGAGACAGGGGACGATGCCAGCCTTGGCGAGCCCCGCGCCGAAGGCCAGGGCATGGCGGGAGGCCAGTTCGGGATCCCGGCCGAAGCAGCGCTCCTGGCTGGCGACCAGGGAGACGCGCGGGGCTTTTGCGGCATCGATGTCCACGACCGGCGCGAAGTCCAGGTTGATGCCGGCCTCCCTGAGCTCGCGGCCCAGGCCGAGGGCAAGGCGCTCCGTCGCGGCGGGCGTGTCCTGCCCCATGGCTTTGGCGGAGGGAATCGGGGCAAAGCCGTGCCTGGGCAGCAGCCGGGCCACCCTGCCCCCTTCCTGATCGACGGCGATGAGCAGAGGCCTTGCGGCGACGGCGCGCAGATCGTCCGTCAGGCGCCTGAGCTGGGCCTTGGAGACGACGTTGCGGGAGCCTCCGGCGGCCATGTCGCGGTCGAAGAGGATGACGTGGCCAAGACGCCCCTCCTTGAGCAGGCGCCGCACGGGATCGTCCGGCGCAAGCTCGGCGCCCCGGAAGCCGCACATGATCATGGAGCCGATCATGCGGTCCAGGGAGGGCCTGCCGTCGGCGCCCAGAGCCTGGGCGGGAAGCAGGAGCGGAACAATGGCCGCAAGGACAAGAAGCAGCTGGAGCATGGATGCACCCCGCAAGTCCCGGAAACGAGGGAGCTCCGCCAGGCCGCGGCGCGGCCCGGCGGAGCGGCAGGAAGCGCTGGGCGCGCCCGCGCCCTGCTGTCCGGGGCCTTCGCTAGTAGGCCACGGCGCTGAGCTGGCGCAGGCGGTTGATGTCGTGGAAGGACTCCACGTAGCGTATCGTGCCGGTCTTGCCTCTGAGCACCATGGAGTGGGTGATGGCATGGCGGCCGGAATAGCGCACGCCGTGGAGGAAGTCGCCGCCCGAGATGCCGGTGGCGGCGAAGAAGCAGTCGTCGCTCTTGACCAGATCGCTGGTGGAGAGCATCTCGCGCAGATCCCAGCCGGCGTTCTGGATGGCTTCCTTCTCGGGATAGGACTGGGGATCGAGGCGGCCGAGGATCTGGCCGCCGAGGCCCCTGAGGGCACAGGCGGTGATGACGCCCTCGGGGGTGCCGCCGGTGCCCATCATGATATCGACTTCGCTGCGCGGATCGGCGGCCATGAGGGCGCCGGCCACGTCGCCGTCGGTGGCAAGCGTGATGCGGGCACCGGCCTTGCGGATGTCTTCGATGAGCTTGGCGTGGCGGGGCTTGTCGAGGACGAAGACCACGAGGTCGCTGACCTTCTTGCCGAGCGCCTTGGCCACGCGCTCCAGGTTCACGTCGACGGGCGCGTCGAGATCGACGACGTCCTTGGCCTCGGCGCCAACGACGAGCTTCTGCATGTAGAAGGAGCGGTCAAGGCTGAACATGGAGCCGCGGGGGGCCACGCCCATGACGGAGATGGCGTTGGGACGGCCGTAGGCGAGCAGGTTGGTGCCCTCCACGGGATCGACGGCCACGTCGAGGACCGGGCCGTCGCCCATGCCCACCTTCTCGCCGGTGTAGAGCATGGGGGCCTTGTCCTTCTCGCCCTCGCCGATGACCACGACGCCGTCGATGTGCAGCGTGGTGAAGCTGTTGCGCATGGCCTCGACGGCCGCGCCGTCGCCGGACTCCTTGGCGCCGCGGCCGAGCCAGCGCGCCGAGGCAAGCGCCGCGGCTTCGGTGATGCGGACGATGTCCATAGCTAGATTTTTTTCTGGTGCTTCAGCCATTGGAAATCCCTCCTGAGGATGTCTGTCGTGAAAAGTGAACGTTCCTACACCAGCCTCACGCAGGCTTCAAGCTCCGGTGCGGGGATGCCTGCCGCGCTACTCGGGCAGGCGGAAGCGGCCGGCCAGGGGCACCGACCAGGCCCTGCCGAAGGGGCGCTGGCTCACGTAGAGGGGCTGGGGCTCCTGGCGGCGCTTGAACTCGGCGCGGAAGATGCGGGTGCGCACCTCTTCGGCGCGGGGGCCGAGATCGCCTGCCGGCACGCGGGACTCGGCCGAGATGACGGCCTCGATGATGGGGTCGAGCTCGTCGTAGGGCGGAATGGTGTCGGAGTCCTTCTGGCCCGGCCGCAACTCGGCGGACGGCGCCTTCTCGAAGATGGCGCGGGGAATGACCTCCCGCCCCTTGGCCTTGTTGTACCACTCGGCCACCTGGTAGACCTGGGTCTTGGTGAGGTCGGCAATGACGCCGAGCGCGCCCACGGCGTCGCCGTAGAGGGTGGAGTAGCCGACGGCGCCCTCGCTTTTGTTGCCGGTGTTGAGCACCAGGGCCCTGGCGCGGTTGGCCAGGGAGGAAATCAGGGTGCCCCGGATGCGGGCCTGAATGTTCTCGAAGGTGAAGTCCCCCTCGTAGGTTTCGAAGAGGTCGAGGCAGGGCTTCATGGCGCCGGCGAAGGCCTGCATCATGGGCTCGATGGGCACGACGGCGTACCTGACGCCGAGGTTGCCGGCAAGCTTGACGGAATCGTCGACCGAGCCCCTGCTGGAATAGGGCGAGGGCATGAGCACGGCAGTGACGTTGTCCGCGCCCAGGGCATCGACGGCAACGGCGAGCACGAGGGCCGAGTCCATGCCGCCGGACAGGGCGAGGACGGCGCGCGAAACGCCGCACTTGTGCACGAAGTCGCGGGTGCCCAGGGTGAGCGCGCCGAGCACGCCCGCCTCCCAGCAGGCGGGGACGTCCGCCACGGGGGCGTTTCCTTCGGCCATGTCCACCACGAGCACGTCCTCCTCGAAGGAGCGCCCTCTGGCGTAGACGAGGCCCGTGGGGTCGAGGGCCAGGCTCTGGCCGGCATAGACGAGGCCGTCGTTGCCGCCGACGGCGTTGACGCTGAGCAGATGGACGTGGTGGCGGGCGGCCACGTGGGTGAGCACGGCCTCGGCCTCGGCGCGGGTGCCCATGGTGTAGGGCACGGCAGCCATGTAGACCAGGCCGTCCACGCCGCGGGCGATGAGGTCGAGCAGGGGGTTGTGGTCCGTGCCCTGCACGGTCCAGAACTCCGCCTCGGTGTCGGCTTCGCACAGCACCACGCCGAGGCGCCAGCCTTCGACGGTGAGCATGCCGCAGGTGACGCCGCGGTCGAAGAAGCGCGCTTCGGGGTCGCGGCTGCTCTTGGGGCGGATCTTGCGCGAGACCACGTCCCAGCCGCCGCCGTGAACGTGGACGGCCGCGTTGCTGAGCAGGGAGGCGTTGTAGACGCTCACCACGGGCGCCCCCACGAGCAGATCGGGGCCGTCCCTGAAGCGCTCGGCCAGCATGTCCAGCCCCTTCCGGCAGCCTTCGACGAAGTCGTTCATGGAAAGGTAGTCGCCGGGATTGACGCCGGAGAGGGCCAGCTCGGGCGTCACGCAGAGGTTGACCTGGGGGGATCTGGCGGCCGCGTCGCGCACGGCCTGGGAAATCATCTCCACGTTGCCCCGGATGTCGCCGGTGACGGGATTGCACTGCAGCAGGGCTGTGATCATGGAAACCTCCGGGACACCGGCCGCGGCCGGCGCTGAAAAAGGGGCGGGGGAAGCGGTGCGGGGAAGCGAAGCTCAGCTACGCCTTCCTGCCGCCGGTCCTTCCCTGGGGCGTGGCGAGCCAGTCGGTGGAAAGCGACGCCAGGGCGCGCCGGCCGGCGCGGTACTCGAGGTAGTCGGCAAGCATGCGGGCGTGGTCGAAGCACAGGGGCGACGGCGGACAAGCCGGATCGGTCCAGACGGCATCGCCTGCGTCGTCGCCGGCCTTGAGCGCGGCCGGATCGGTGGCAACGCCCACAAAGACGGTGGTCTGGGTGTGGCGCCTCGGATCGCGGTCGGGCCTCGAATAGACGCCGAGCAGGCCCTCGAGCACCACGTCGAGGCCGGTCTCCTCCTGCATCTCCCTGCGGGCCGCGTCCTCCACGTACTCGCCCTCGTCGACGAAGCCGCCGGGAAGGGCCCAGCCGAGGGGTTCGTTCCTGCGGGCTATGAGCACGACGCGCCCGCCGGGCCCGTGGATGATAACGTCCGTCGTGGGCGCTGGGTTGGCGAAAACGGGGAAGCTCCCCTTGCACAGGGGGCAGGTCAGCTGCTTTTCCATGCGTTGTCCTCCTTGTCGGGCCGCATCCTAAAGTATGCCCTCATGGCGGACCGCACGCAAGGGATGGGAGAGCTGAGATCTGCCGTGCACCGCGACGATCCGGAGCGCTCTGCCGGCCCTGGCAGGGACGCAGGCTGGCCTGGCGGGGGCGAGCCCCTTTCGCCGCGCTCAGGCCAGCGCTATGCCCCGCTCCGCCAGGGCGCGGGCGGACACGGCCCCTTCCCGGACAAGTCGGGCCTTCAGCCCCCCGAGGGGCTCGACGATGGTGGAGGGGAGTCCTCCCTGCGGTTCGGGACCGGCGTCGAGGACGCCGTCCAGATGCGCCAGCAGCGCCGGATCGAGCTCGCCGGCCAGCCTCGCCGGCGGCCGTCCCTGGAGATTGGCGGATGTTGCCGTGAGCGGACCGCCGACGGCGCGCGCAAGGGCCCGGGCGGCCGGATGCGGGGTGACGCGCAGGGCAATCTTGCCCCTGGCATCGACGAGCTTGGGGTTGAAGAGGCCGGGTCTCGCCGCGAGGACGAGCGTCAGGGGGCCTGGCCAGAAGGCGAAGAAGGCGGGATGCACCGCTTCCCCGCCCCCGCCCGGAAGCTCCTGCGTCACGGCCAGCGCCATGTCCAGGTCCGCGCACGCGAGGGGCAGGGGCTTCGTTGCCAGCCGTCCCTTGGCCTGATACACCCTGTCCACCGCCGCGCTGTTCAGCGCGTCGCAGGCAACGGCGAAGTAGGTTTCCGTGGGGCAGGCCGCGAGCCCGCCGGCCCGAAGGAGCCTGGCAGCGTCGTCAAGGCTGGCGGACAGCCCGGAAAAAGGGGAACGAGACATGCTTGGCAAACCTCTGCGTCTTGTGTGCGTGGGCCGGATCAGGACCGGCTACTGGAAGGATGCCGCCGGCGAGTACGCAAAGCGCATAGCCCGCTTCCGCAAGCTCGCCGTGGCCGAGGTGCGCGACGCCGATCCCTCGCTGGAGCCGGCGCGGCGGAGCGCCGTCGAGGGCGAGCGCATCCTCAGGGAAATTGGCCCCCAGGACCTGCTGCTCGCCATGGACGAGCGGGGGGAGGAGTTCAGCTCGGAGGGCTTTGCCCGCTTCCTCGACAAGCTCGACCGCGACGCGCAGGGCACGCCCTGCTTTGTCGTCGGCGGGCCCTACGGGCTGGCGGACGGCGTGCGGGAGAGGGCCCGCCGGCTCATCCGCCTTGGCGCCATGACCCTGCCCCACGAGCTGGCCAGGGTCGTGCTGCTCGAGCAGATCTACCGGGCCGAATGCCTGCTTCACCGCATTCCCTACCACCACTAGCGCCCTACATCACCTCGTAGACCCTGGCGAAGACGTTGTCGTAGAGCAGCTTGAAATAGGGGGAGAAGCGGGGATCCTGGGGATCGGCCAGGAGGAGCTGGACCATGAGCGAGTTGTAGAGGCGCGCGTCCATGGCGAGCTTCTCGCCCGTGACCCGGTTGAAAAAGAAGTTCACGTTGCGGCGGGTGTTGAGGAAGGCCTTCTGCTCCTCGGGCGAGGCGTCGCGGTGGCTGTCGAACCACTCCTGGACGTAGTTGCGGCAGGTGACGCCGGTCTCCTCGAAGACGTTGATGGAGCAGGGATGGACGGGGGAGCCGCCGCCCTGCACCTGGACCTGGCCGGCGTCGAGCTTGTAGGCCAGGGCCTGGGGGACGATGGAGAGCGCCCCGCCCTCGCCCTTGGCCTGGAGGAAGTTCCAGCCGCCGAAGTTGGAGATCCAGAAGCCCAGGCGCAGCATCTCGAAGCTCACCACGACAAACTGCCGGCCCTTGCCCTTGACGAGCGGGGTGTCCGGCGAGCGGAGTCGCTCCACGAGGGCCTGGGCCTGGACGGCGTCCAGGCCCTTGAAGACGTCGCCTGGCGTGCCGCCGGCCTCTGCGGTGTAGCGTATGAGCTGGCGGGCGAAGCGGGGATTGTCCGTGGCAAAGACGGCCGCCGGCAGGTAGAGCGAGGGGCCGCCGTGCTGGGCGCCGTCGGCAATGGTGGCCCTGCGGGAGAAGTGGTGGGCCGCATAGCCCCAGTCCCACCACAGCCACACCATGGCGTTCTTCGGCGTGATGGTCTGGATGCGGGCCAGGGCTTCGGCGTGGCGGCGGTTGATCATCGGCCCCTGGCTCATGGCGGGAATGAGCTCCACGAAGGGAGCCACGAGCAGCGAGCCGGCGAGCAGGCTGGCGGCAATGCCGCAGGGCGCCCCGCGGTAGCGCTCGGCGACGAGGCGGCGAAGCAGCCAGCAGACCGGCAGGACGATGCCGATGGCGACCACGGGCGCGCCGAACATGACCATGCGGCCGCCCAGCTTCGTGCTCAGGATGGCGAGGGCCGCCAGCGGCAGCAGGAAGAGGGCGCCGGGGCGGCGGAAGCAGACCAGGGCGTAGCCGGCCAGGCCCGCCACCGAGGCCTCCATCCAGGGATGGAAGTAGGAAAGGGCCGCCCGCAGGCTCAGGTCCTGCACCTCGATGATGGACTGGGCGACCGAGGGGAAGACGATGGCGGCCTCCCCTGCGCCCTTGGCGTCGGCCGCGTGCTTAAGGTAGGCCTGGACGTGGTTGGCGACGGCCTGGAAGATTTCGCCCCTGACCATGAGCCAGGCGGCTGCCAGCCACAGCAGGGCAAGCACGCGCCAGTCGGTGAAGAAGCGCTGGAGCCGGGCGCTTTCGGCCACGGCGAACATGACGGCAACGCTGAGCCCAAAGCCCCACGGGCCGGCCAGGGCCGGCAGGGCGTAGGCCATGGCGCCGACGAGCAGAAGCTTCCTGCGCCCCCTCGGCGCCAGAAAGAGGCTCATGCACAGCAGCAGGCACACGTTGTAGCGGATGAGATAGGGAAAGACCGAGTGCCACTCCTGGGTCCACCAGGAGACGACGCCGGAAAGCCCGAGCACGCAGACCCACTGCCAGCGCAGGGGGTTGCCGAAGTGCATCTGGGAGGCGCCCCCAAAGAAGCGCCGCATGGACTGCGGGCCGAAGCTGGCCGCCAGCTTCTGGAGCAGCATGTTGGGCACGAGCATGAAGCGCATGGCCCAGCTTGCGGGCGCCAGGGTCATGAAGAGCGGAAAGAAGAGCGTGACGAGGTCGGTGTCGTAGAAGCCGAGCAGGGTTCTGGCGAGAAAGCCCGGCGCGATGGAGGTCAGCAGGCCTGCGGCCACGCCCGCCTCGAGGCTTCCCAGCGCCCAGACCCAGGCGCAGACGGTGCCGGCCACGAGGCTCGAGAGCACGGCGGGGAACCAGAAGGCCACGGTCACGGGGGGCAGGTTCACGGCCTTTGCCATGAGCCGGAGCATCTCGCTCATGGGATGCCCCGTCCCGAAGCCGAAGCCCTCGGCGCCGGCGACCCAGTGGTAGGCGTCGTGGGTGGCGAGCAGCCATTCGCTCCCCAGGCGGTATTCGGGATCGTGCCAGGCGGGCCACTCGAGCATGCGCATGGCAAAGGCCAGCAGCACCGTGGCGAACACCCAGAAGCAGCCCCTAAGAAGCCAGGTCCTGCCGCCGGCGTCCGTGAAGGCGGAAAAGGCCCTGTCGTCTGCCGTCATGCCACCGCTCCCTGCCCTTCCCTGGCCAGCACCGCGAGGCGCCGCGCCTTGCCGCCGGCCTCGTAGGCCGCTTCGGCGTGCAGGCGCCAGCCTTCGGGGAGGGGCTCCCCGGCAAGGGACTCGTTGCGCATGAAGACGGCGAAGCCTCCGCTGGCCACATGGGGGCCGGCAAAGGCAAGCAGCCGCTCCCAGGGCATGAAGGCGCGGCTCACGAGGCAGTCGCAGGCCCCTTCCCTGGCCATGAAGGCTTCGGCCCGGCCCATGAAGACCTTCGTCGCCTCAAGCTTCAGGGCGAAGACGGCCTGGCGCAGAAAGAGGGCGCGCTTTTCCCTGGCCTCGACAAGGTGCCAGACGCCCCGCTTCCACACGCAGCGCAGGGGAATGCCGGGCAGGCCGGCACCGGCGCCGAGATCCCAGACGCAGGGCGCCGCGGGCAGGGGAAGCCGGTCAAGCAGGCGCGCCAGGGGAAGGCTGTCCAGGGCGAGCAGGGCGGCTTCCTGCCAGGTGCGCGCGCCGACAAGGTTCATGCGCCTGTTCCAGCGCACGAGCATGTCCAGATAGGCCGCGAGGGGGACCGCCTGGTCCATGGCCAGATCCTGGCCAAGGCCGGCATAGTAGGCCCGGAGCGCTTCCGGCGTGGGTGTTGGCTGCTTCATGGGGGAGTCTGCATCGAGAAGGCCTGCGCGCCTAGACCGCCCCGCGCAGAAAGGCCCGAACAACGGATGGTCTGGAGCGGCGAAACTACTTTTTACC
Source organism: Desulfovibrionaceae bacterium UBA3823 (assembly GCA_002369295.1). Classification (GTDB taxonomy): domain Bacteria; phylum Desulfobacterota; class Desulfovibrionia; order Desulfovibrionales; family Desulfovibrionaceae; genus Desulfovibrio. The sequence continues at coordinate 20,651 of DFDR01000233.1, read as the reverse complement.
CCGCAGGCTCTGCACTTGCAAGCCGAAACAAAACAACGTAATAAGGGCAGTCTCTCCTCCCCTCCTACCCGCCCGGCGGGCGGCACATCAAGGACGCACCACGATGCAGGAATTCTCCCTTCTTTTCCCGGGCCAGGGCGCCCAGATTCCCGGCATGGGACGCGACGTCGCCGACAGCTCCAAAGACGCCATGGACATCTGGAAGAAGGCCGAAGCGGCCAGCGGCCTCCCCCTGCGGGGCATCTACTGGGAGGGCGACAAGGAGGCCATGGCCGACACCCGCGCCCTGCAGCCGGCGCTCACCGCCATGAACCTCTCCCTGTGGCAGGCGCTCTCGAAGAAGGTGCGCCCCCAGGCCTGCGCCGGCCACAGCCTCGGCGAATACAGCGCCCTGTGCGCAGCCGGCGTGCTCGATCTCGACACGACCCTGGCCGCCGTGTCGCTTCGAGGCGCCCTCATGGCCGGCAGCGACCCCGACGGGAAGGGCGCCATGGCGGCCATCGTGAAGCTGCCCCTGGAGCAGGTGGAGGCCATGGTGGCCGAGACGGCGAAGGAGACCGGCCTCACCATCCTCGTTGCCAACTACAACACCCCCGGCCAGTACGTCGTCTCCGGCGACCGCGAGGCCGTGGACATGGTGGGCCAGAAGGCCAAGGCGGCCAAGGGCCGCGCCATCGCCCTCGAGGTGAGCGGCGCCTTCCACTCCCCGCGCATGCAGGGCGCCTGCGACGAGCTTGCCAAGATGCTGAAGAAGGCCGTCTGGCGCAAGCCTTCCTGTCCCGTCTACTCCAACGTCACGGGCGGCCCGCTGGCCGACGGCGAGAGCCTCAAGGAGGCCATGCTGGTCCAGATGGTCTCCCCGGTGCGCTGGATTGCGATCATGGAGAGCATGCACCGCGACGGCATGCGGAACTATCTTGAAGTGGGTCCCAAGGCCGTGCTCGGCAAGATGGTCTCGAAGTGCGTCCCCAGCATGGACGGCGTGAGCGTGGGCCTTGCCTGCGACCAGGCCTCCCTGGAGGGCTATCTCTAGTGGCGGCCCTCCCTCCCCCTTTCCGGCGTCAACGACTTTCAGGAGTTTCATAGACATGCAGGCATTCGACATCGTGCGCTCCGCCCTGGCGGACTTCCTCAAGGAAAAAGGACTGGAATGGCCGGCCAAGGCCGTGGTGGAGCCGCCCAAGGATCCGAAGCACGGCGACTGCGCCACCAACATGGCGCTCCTGCTGGCCAAGCCTCTCAAAAAGTCCCCCAGGGACGTGGCTGCCGAGCTCTGCGCCTTTCTCAAGGATCACGCCCAGGACGTCGAACGCGCCGAGACCGCGGGTCCCGGCTTCTGCAACGTCACCTTCTCCCAGGCCTTCTGGCGCCGGGTCGTGCTCGAGGCCGAAGAAAAGGGCTCCGCCTTCGGCGAGTCCAGCGCCGGCAAGGGCCGGAAGGCCCTAGTCGAGTACGTTTCCGCCAACCCCACCGGCCCCCTGCACGTGGGCCACGGCAGGGGGGCCGCGGCCGGCGACAGCCTTGCGCGCATCCTGCGCAAGGCCGGCTACGATGTCACGACCGAATACTACATCAACGACGCAGGCCGGCAGATGCGCCTGCTCGGCCTTGCCGTGTGGTACCGCCTGCGCGGCCTTGCCGGCCGGCCCATGCCCGAGCCCGAGGAATACTACCGCGGATCCTACATCGTCGACATCGCCAAAGAGATGCTGGACCAGGATCCCGGACTCGCCCAGCTTTCGGACGCCGAAGGCCAGGAGCGCTGCTATGCCTACGCCAAGGACCAGATCCTTGCCGGCATCAAGCAGGATCTTGCGGACTTCCGCGTGGAGCACCAGGTCTGGTTCTCCGAGAAGACCCTGGTCGACGGCGGCAAGGTGGACAGGGCCTTCCAGGCCCTGAAGGACGCCGGCTACACCTACGAGAAGGACGGCGCCCTGTGGTTTGCGACCTCGAAGCTCGGCGACGACAAGGACAGGGTGCTGCGCAAGTCCGACGGCTCCCTCACCTACTTCGCCTCCGACATTGCCTACCACCACGACAAGTACGGTCGCGGCTACGACTGGCTCATCGACGTCTGGGGTGCCGACCACCACGGCTACGTCCCGCGCATGAAGGCCGCCGTCCAGGCCATGGGCCGGGATCCCGCCTCCTTCGACGTGGTGCTCATCCAGCTCGTCAACCTGCTCGTGGCCGGCAAGCCCGTGGAGATGTCCACCCGCGCCGGCACCTTCGAAACCCTCGCCGACGTGGTCAAGGAGGTGGGCGTCGATGCGGCCCGCTTCATGTTCCTCTCGCGCAAGACCGACGCCGCCGTGGACTTCGACCTCGAGGCCGTGAAGCAGCGCACCATGGAAAATCCCGTCTACTACGTCCAGTACGCCCACGCCCGCATCAAGGCCGTGCTGCGCAGGGCCGCCGACGCCGGCGTCGTCCTGCCCGAACGCTCCAGCCTCGAGGGCCTCTCAGGCCTGGACACGCAGGACGACATGCTCCTCCTGCGCAAGCTGGCCCTCTTCCAGGACATGGTGGAGACGGCCGCGCGAACCCTCAACGTGCACCACGTGAGCCACTACCTCATGGAGCTGGCCCAGCTCCTGCACAGCTACTACGCCAAGTACCCCATCCTCAAGGCGGAAACGAAGGCCATCGCCTGCGCGCGCCTGGCATTGCTGCGCGCGGCCGCCCAGGCCGTTGCCAGCGGCCTCGGCCTCATGGGCGTGAGCGCCCCCGAGCACATGTAGTAGCCGCGCCCGCGGCCCGCGGGCGCATCCCCCAGAGAGAAAGCCATGGCAATGCATCTGCAGAACTTCTTCCGGCAGACCCAGGGGCGCGACGGCACGTCCCACTTCGTCCTGACCCTAAGCGCGCCCGCCTTTGCGCTGGCCGTCGCCGTCGTCGCCGTGACCCTTGGCTGGTGCTTCTTCATGGGCTTCATGGTCGGCCGCGGCCAGAATCCGGAAAAGCACCTCGAAGAGATTGCGGGCATGCTGCAGCCGGCAGGCCAGCAGGCCGCACAGCCTGGCCAGCGGCCGGACGGAGAGCCTGCGCAGGGCCAGGACGATCCCGCCAGCCAGGACGGCCAAGGCGATCAGAACGGGCAGGACGGCCGGAACGCCGATGCTGGACAGGACGGCCAGGCTGGCCAGAACGTCGAGGAAGCGGGCGACGCCCAGCGCCCCCAGGCCCAGAAGCCCCAGCCGCAGGGCGTGCCCGCCCAGTCGCCCCTCAAGGACGCCATCAAGCCCAAGCCCCAGGCCCAGCCGCAGGAGAAGGCGGAGCCCGGCGTTCCCACCTTCACCTACACCTACCGCCTGGCCACGGTGAAGTCCCAGGAGGCCGCCAAGAGCGAACAGAAGCGCTACGCCCGCAAGGGCTTCAGCTGCGTCATCCGCAGCCTCGGCACGGGCTTCAGCCTGAACCTCACCGTCAAGGGCACGGAGAAGGACGATCAGGCCCTGCGCCAGCGGCTCAAGAGCGCCGGCCTCGGCGCCCCCATGCTCCTCTCCAAGAAGAAGCGCTAGGCCAGGACTGGCAAGCGCCCTGGATGGCTCAATGAAGGACAACATATTCGCGGCCGCGGGCCGAACCTTTCTGAACGCCGTCGGCTTCATGGGAAGCGTGGCAATCTTCCTTGCCGAGGGCCTGGCCCAGATCTTCGCCAGCGCCAAGATCTTCCCGCGGACCCTCCACCAAATCTATGTCATCGGCCACAAGTCCCTCTTCCTCATTCTGCTCATCAGCCTCTTCTGCGGCATGGTGCTGGGACTCCAGGGCTACTACACGCTCATCAAGTTCGGCTCCGTCGGCTTTCTTGGCGCCGTGGTCTCCCTCTCGCTCATCCGCGAGCTCGGCCCCGTGCTCACCGCCATCATGCTCACCGGCCGCGCCGGATCCAGCATGACGGCGGAAATCGGCGTCATGCGCATCACGGACCAGATCGACGCCCTCGACGTCATGGACATCAACTCCATGTCCTATCTGGTGAGCCCGCGCCTGGCCGCCTCCCTGGTCTCCTTCCCCCTGCTCACCGCCGTCTTCGACGTGGTGGGCATCATTGGCGGCTACCTGACGGGCGTGGCCATGCTCAACATGAACCAGGGCGCCTACTTCTACCGCATCTCCTCCTCCGTCACCATGGACGACATCGTCTGCGGCTTCGTCAAGGCCCTGGTCTTCGGCCTGCTCGTCACGGCCGTGTGCTGCCATCAGGGCTACTACACCCACATGCGCCGCGACAGCGTGGGACCGGAAGCCGTGGGCAACGCCACCACGAGCGGCGTGGTCATCTCCTGCGTGCTCATTCTGGCCTCGGACTACGTGCTCACGTCCATCTTTCTCTAAGGAGCGGCCATGGCAAGCTGGGACATACGCTTCGACCGCCTCCAGGCGGGCTACGGCGAACGCAGGGTGCTCACGGACGTCACAGGCGTCCTTCCCGGGGGCGCCGTCTCCGTGATCCTCGGCGGATCCGGCTGCGGCAAGTCCACCCTCCTGCGCCAGATCATCGGCCTTTCCAAGCCCATGGGAGGCAGCATCGTCATCGGCGGGCAGGACATCGCCTCCATGGACAGGAAGGCCTTCCGCAGGCTGCGCCGCCACATGGGCGTGCTCTTCCAGGACGGCGCCCTGCTCGGAGCCCTCACGCTCGGCGAAAACGCGGTCCTGCCGCTCTCCGAGCACCTCTCCCTGCCGAAGGCTCTCCTGCGCCGCGAGGCCCTGCGGGTGCTTGCCATGGTGGGCCTCGAAGAATTCATCGACTACTACCCCAACGAGCTCTCCGGCGGCATGCGCAAGCGCGCAGGACTTGCCCGCGCCATCGCGGCCGAACCCAAGATCCTGCTCTGCGACGAGCCCACCTCGGGCCTCGACCCCATCACTGCGGCCCGCATGGACGACCTTCTCCTCTCCATGCACCGCCACTATCCCGACATGACCATCGTCGTGGTCAGCCACGACCTCGACAGCCTCGAGCGCATTGCCGGCCACGTGCTGGTGCTCAAGGACGGCGTCTCCTCCTTCTGCGGCGGGCTCCAGGAGCTCAGGCAGTCGGAGGATCCCTACCTCAGGCAGTTCCTGCGCCGCGAGGCCGGCGAAGCCCAGGACGCCGGCGCACAGGACATGGATGCGGCCGTTGCGGCCAGCCTGAAGGCCTGGCTCGAGAGCTGACGCCCAAGGCTTTGTCGCAGCCGGCAGCCGGCTTGCCTTGCAGTCTGCCGGAAGCTATATTTACCCTGTTTTACCGCGCAACTTCAGGAACAGCATTCATGAACAGCAGCACCCGCGCCACGGCCGTCGGCGTCTTCGTCTTCATCGGCCTCCTCTGCATCGCCTACATGACGGTCAAGCTCGGCAAAATGGAGCTCTTCGCCAGCGACGGCTTCGAGCTGACGGCCCGCTTCACCAACATCTCCGGTCTGCGGGTCGGCGCAGACGTGGAAATGGCCGGCATTCCCGTGGGACGCGTTCAGAGCATCGCGCTCCACCGCACGGAGACGGACACCCTCGCGGTGGTCACCATGCGCTTCGATCGGGATCTCAAGCTCCCCGACGACACCATCGCCTCGGTCAAGACCGCAGGCCTCATCGGCGACAAGTTCATTGCCGTCACCCCTGGCGGCTCCCCCGACATCCTGCCCCGAGGCGGCGAGATCAGCGATACTGAGCCGGCCGTCGATCTGGGCTCGCTTATCAGCAAATACGCTTTCGGAGACGTGAAAAAATGAGCACTGCACGCTTCACCGCCTTCCGCGCAGGAGCCATCGCTCTGGCCCTCGCCCTTGTCCTGCTTGCAGCCAGCGCCTGCGAGGCCGCCTCGCCGTCCCGCCAGGCCCTGGAAACCTCCGTCACCCGCATCCTCGGCTTCATCAAGGATCCCGGCTACGTCAATCCGGCCACCCGCGGCCCCCTGCGCCGCCAGATCGAGGACGAGGTCTACCACATCTTCGACTTCAGGGAATTCTCCTCCCGCACCGTGGGCCAGCGCTGGGGCACCTTCTCCCCCCAGCAGCAGAAGAGCTTCTCCGACGCCTTCGCCGATCTGCTCCTGTGCACCTACCTCGGCAAGATCGACGGCTACAACGGCGAAAAGGTCGTCTTCGTGGGCGAACGCGCCAACCAGGCCGGCGACCGCGTGGAGCAGAAGACGATCCTCACCATGAAGGACGGCAAGAAGATCCCCGTGGACTACAGGATGATGCCCAAGAACGGCGGCTGGTGCGTCTACGACGTCATCGTCGAGGGCGTGAGCCTCGTGAAGAACTACCGCACCCAGTTCCAGGACATCCTGCAGACCTCCAGTCCCGACGAGCTCACCGCCCGCGTCAAGACCAAGGCCCTCGAGGCCAGGAACGCCAGCAATGCTAAGTAGCGCACTTGCCGAACGCCTCCTGCCGCTGGCCTTCTCCGCCCTGCTGGCGCTGGCGACGGCGCATGTCCCTGCCGAAGCCCAGGGCGCCCCGCAGAGCGCCGTGACGGCCCGCGTCAACGTCGCCAAGCCCGAGGCCAGGCACAGCAGGGATTTGGTGCCCTCCTCCATCTACGGCCAGCACGGCAACGGCCTGCCCACGACTGGCATCTTCCTGCGCAAGAAGCGCTCCGTCGATCAGCAGGTCACCGCCTCCATCGACGATCTCGAGGAGCTCGACGACTACGCCAGCGGCGAGCCCCAGCTCATTGCCGACCCCATCGAGCCCTGGAACCGCTTCTGGTTCGGCTTCAACGACATCTTCTACCTCTACGTGGCCAACCCCGCCTACCGCTTCTGGGAGACCGTCACGCCGAGGCAGCTGCGCACGGGCATCAAGAACGTCTTCCACAACCTGCTCTTCCCCATGCGCTTCATCAACAACCTGCTCCAATTCCGCTTCAAGGAGGCGGGCGTGGAGTTCGGGCGCTTTATCGTCAACTCCACGGCCGGCCTCGGCGGGCTCGTGGACGTCGCCAAGCACAAGAAGACCATCGTGCCCGTGCACCCGGAAGGCGAGGACTTCGGCCAGACCCTCGGGCGCTGGGGCTTTGGGCACGGCTTCTACATCGTCTGGCCCTTCTTCGGCCCCTCCTCGGTGCGGGAGACCTTCGGCCGGGCCGGCGACTACTTCATGTACCCGGCCTTCTGGGCATCGTATGTCATCCATCCCTGGTACGTGCCCTCGGGCATACAGACCGGCTTCTTCTTCAACGACCTCGACGATGTGCTTCCCACCTACTTCGACCTGAAGAAGGCGGCCGTCGATCCCTACATCATGATGCGCGAAGGCTGGGTCAAGCACCGCGCCGTGCAGGTTGCCCGCTAGCGCATGGAAAGCCTCCTCGAGCTCCGGGGCCTCGGCATCGCCTTTGAAGACGCCGCAGGAAGGCTCCTGCCTGCCGTGCAGGACGTCTCCTTCGGCGTCAGGGAAGCCTGCGTCACCTGCCTCGTGGGCGAATCCGGCTGCGGCAAGAGCCTCACCGCCAAGGCCTGCCTGCGCCTGCTGCCCTCCCAGGCGCGCGTTGCGGGCTCCGTTGCCTTCGCCGGCACGGACCTGCTGGCGCTTTCCGAGCGCCGCATGCGCTCCCTGCGGGGCCGTGAGCTGGCCATGATCTTTCAGGAGCCCATGACGGCCCTGAATCCGGTGCTCACCGTAGGCTTCCAAGCTGCCGAGCCCCTGCGCACGCATCTCGGCCTCTCGAAGCGGGAGGCCAGGAAGCGGGTGGTGGAGCTCTTCCGGCAGGTCAACATCCCCTCGCCCGAAGCGCGCTTCGACGTCTACCCCCACGAGCTCTCCGGCGGCATGCGCCAGCGCGTCATGATTGCCATGGCCCTGGCCTGCGGGCCCAGACTGCTGTTGGCCGACGAGCCGACGACGGCGCTCGATCCCACCATCCAGGGCCAGATCCTGAGCATACTGCAGGAGCAGCGCGAACGGCGGGGCATGAGCGTGCTGCTCATCACCCACGATCTTGGCGTCGTCGCCCAGACGGCCGACATGGTGGGCGTCATGTACGCAGGCCACCTCGTCGAGTTCGGCACGGTCCGCGACGTCCTGCTCTCCCCGCGCCATCCCTACACCCAGGGCCTCTTGGCCTCCGCGCCCTCCAGGGACGCCATGCTGCTCGATCGCCTTCCAGCCATTGCCGGCACGGTACCTCCGCTGGGCAAGATTCCCCAGGGCTGCCCCTTCCATCCGCGCTGCCCCAGAGCCAGGGCAGAGTGCCGGGAAGCCCTGCCGCCGGAGCGGAAAGACGGCGGGCACAGAACGCTGTGCTGGCTGGCGTAGGCCGCTGCATCCACGGGCTGACCGCGGGCGCGGCGTGTTAGGCAGGGTGCCTGCGCAGGGCAAAGTCCCTGAGTTCCCGCAGGGCTGCCCTGCTTTCCGGCAGATTCGGCAGCAGGATCGCAAAGTCGTGCGGCATGCCGGGATAGACCGTGAGGGAGACCTCGACGCCGTCGCTGGCGGCCTTGGCGGCCAGCGCCAGCGCATCGTCGAGAAGGACTTCGTGTCCGCCTGCCTGGATAAGCATGGGCGGCAGGCCCGACAGATCCGCATAGCAAGGCGAGAGCCTCGGATCCGAGAGATCAAGGGCGCCGGCATAGGGCGAAGGCGTGCTCACCACATGATGGAGGGGCCCCCCTTCCCCGAGCACGCAGTCGCGCCTGGCGTTGTTCCGCCGCGAGGGCGAGTCCAGCTCCATGCAGGCCCAGGGCGAGAGCAGCGCAAGGAAGCCCGGCAGGGATCGGCCGCGACGCCTGAGTTCGAGACACAGCGCCAGCGCCAGATTGGCGCCCGCCGAGTCGGCGCACAGCACGATGTCCGAAGCCGCCAGCCCCCGGCTGCGCAGAACTTCCCAGGCCGACTCGGCGTCCTCGAGGGCAGCCGGATAGACGTGCTGGGGCGCCAGCCTGTAGTGCACCATCCATGCCTCGCCGGCACCCACGCTGGGCGCCTGAAGCGCGGCCATCCTGCGGAAGATATCCTGCATGCCAGTCTGGTAGCCTCCGCCATGCAGCTGCAGGAGCACGCGGTGGCTATGGACTGCGGGCATGACCAAGCGCTCCAGCATCAATCCGCTGGACCTGATGCGCTCGTGGATCCAGTCCTCGGGAAGCTGGAAGCGGACAGGCTCCCTGCCGCTGAAAACGGCCTTCATGCGTTCCGCTATCTGCGCGTCCCTTGCGTCTGCATCCTTGATAGTAGATTCCACCATGACACCCTCCCCGGCTTCTTTTCTGCCTTTGTCAGCTCCGCCCGTTCCGGTGCCGGCACAACGGCTGTCCAGCTGGCTTGCGAGCGATGCGCTTCAGCGTTTGCCTGCGTTCACAGGGCTGTTCCGGACAGCCTCGGACAAAAGGCTTCAGCGTGCCGTCCAGCCCCCTGCCGCGATCTGGTCAGACGCTGTCGTCCAGCTTCACAAGACGCCTGCTTTCTCCACGGCTACGCGTGCATCTGCGAGCCTGGCGCAGAAGGGCCTGACAGGCCAAGGCCTGCTTCGCGTCCACGCCAGCCAGGATAAAAGATCTACTCGCCCGTAATCTTAAGCTTGAATCTTTTCAGCGTCATCCAGTCTTTGAGCACCAGCCTGTCGCCAGAAAACTTGCCGCACACCTCTTCGGCGACGAGATCCTGCTTTTCAAGGCCATGGGAAGCATCTGCATTAACCCAGTGCTCACCGACAGCTTTGGCACAAAATTTATTCTTTTCTTTTTTTGTAATTTTATACACATATATTGTCTCTGGATCCCCAATAGTGATACAATGCACAACCATATTATCGTCGTTAAATGTCAGATAGCAAGTATCAGAAGGCTCATTGTCGCCTGCCTCATGTCCATGAGAATTTATCCAAAGAACTTTTTCGTAATTTGAAGCCTGAGCTGTGCCAGTATTGCATGTTACAATTATTGCAAGGCTTAAAAGGCTTAATTTCAAAAATTTCATAACTAATCCTCGACAATATAGACTTTACTGAGTTTCTCTCCACCACTAATTGGCTGACACGACAGAGGCAATGGCTAGTCTCCTGCCAGCTTGAGCGAAACTCTCCTCACCGGCATCGCATCTCCCCCCTCTGGAGGCAAGGAGCGCATCTCCAGCCGGGCTTCCAGCCTGAAAAAAGACAAAAGGCTGGATCCCGGCGACAGGATCCAGCCTTGCTTGAGCGCTGTGTCAGGCGGCGCTGACGCGCCGCAAAGGCAGACGGGCTACTTCTTGAGCCAGCTCATCATGCCGCGCATCTTCTCGCCGACGGTCTGGAGCTGGTGCTCCGCTTCCATGCGGCGGGTAGCGAGGAAGTGGGCCTTGCCGCCGGCCCTGAATTCCTGAATGAAGTTGGTGGCAAAGGTGCCGTCCTGGATTTCGGCCAGAATCTTCTTCATTTCCTTCTTGGTCTCTTCGGTCACGATGCGCGGACCGGCAACGTAGTCGCCGTACTCGGCGGTGTTGCTGATGGAGTAGCGCATGCGGGCGAGACCGCCTTCGTAGATGAGGTCGGTGATGAGCTTCATCTCGTGCTGGCATTCGAAGAAGGCCATTTCAGGCTGGTAGCCGGCCTCCACGAGGGTCTCGAAGCCGGCCTTGATGAGGTGGGAGAGACCGCCGCAGAGGACAGCCTGCTCGCCGAAGAGGTCGGTCTCGGTCTCTTCGCGGAAAGAGGTCTCGATGACGCCGGAGCGGGCGCCGCCGATGCCGCGGGCATAGGCAAGGGCGACTTCCTTGGCCTGGCCGGAGGCGTTCTGCTGGATGGCGATGAGATCCGGCACGCCGCCGCCTTCGGTGAAGGTGCGGCGGACGAGGTGGCCGGGGCCCTTGGGGGCGATCATGATGACGTCCACTTCCTTGGGGGGCTGGATCTGCTGGAAGTGGATATTGAAGCCGTGGGCGAAGGCGAGGGTCTTGCCGGCCTTCATGTAGGGAGCGATGTCGTTCTTGTAGACGTCGGCCTGCACTTCGTCGGGCAGGAGGATCATGAGCAGGTCGGCCTTCTGTGCGGCCTCGGCGACGCTCACGGGCTCGAAGCCGTGCTGCTTGGCGAGGTCGTAGTTGGGACCGCCGGGACGCTGGGCGACGATGACGTTCACGCCGGAGTCGCGGAGGTTGAGGGCGTGGGCATGACCCTGGCTGCCATAGCCACAGATGGCGACAGTTTTGCCTTTCAGGTAGTTCAGATCGGCGTCTTTTTCGTAATAGACTTGCATGGAGGCTTCCTCGCTGAAAAAAAGTGAAAAGACTGCAGGGCTGAACCCTGTTCAGCCGAACAGCCACATAAACTACGCTCGGGCGGGCCTTGTCAAGCCCGCCCGGGGAATTTGACCGCTGATGTTACTCGGCGCGGCTGGAGCGGCGCATGACCACGGAGCCGGTCCTGGCAATCTCCTTGATGCCGAAGCGGTGGAGCAGGCCGATGATGGCTTCGAGCTTCTCATGGTCGCCCGTGGCTTCGATGGTTATCTCGGTGGGGCTCACGTCGATGACCTTGCAGCGGAAGATGTCGACGGTGCGCAGGATTTCGCCGCGCATGGCGCCTTCGGCCTGGACCTTGACGAACATCATCTCGCGCTCGACGGAGGGGATGTCGGTGTACTCGGCCACTTTGATGACGGACACGATCTTGTGCAGCTGCTTCATGATCTGCTCAAGGATCTGGGCGTCGCCAAAGGTGGTGATGGTCATGTGGCTGGTGCCCTCCTCGAGGGCGGGAGCCACGTTGAGCGAATAGATGTTGTATCCGCGTCCCGAGAAGAGGCCGGCCACGCGGGAGAGCACGCCGGGCTCGTTCTCCACGAGCACGGAAAGGACATGTCTTTCTTGCATTTCTACGCCCTCCTACACCAGAAGCATCTCGTCCAGGGCTGCCCCTGCGGGCACCATGGGGTAGACGTCTTCTTCGGGTTCCACAGTCACGTCGATGATGGCCGGATTCGGGGAGGCCAGGGCCTTCTCGAGCGTGGGCTTCAGCTCCTCTTCGCTGGAGATGCGGTAGCCTTCGGCCCCGTAGGCCTCGGCGAGCTTCACGAAGTCGGGCTGGCCGGTCATGCTGGTGTGGCTGTAGTTGTGCTTGTAGAAGAGCTCCTGCCACTGGCGGACCATGCCGAGGTAGGTGTTGTTCAGGATAAGGATCTTGACGGGCAGCTTGTTCTGCACGAGGGTCGCCATTTCCTGGATGTTCATCTGAATGGAGCCGTCGCCGGCCACGTCCACGACGAGCTTGCCCGGGAAGGCGACCTGGCAGCCCATGGCCGCGGGCAGGCCGTAGCCCATGGTGCCGAGACCGCCGGAGGTGATCAGGGTGCGGGGCTTGTCGAAGTCGTAGAACTGGGCAGCCCACATCTGGTTCTGGCCCACTTCCGTGGCGACGATGGCGCTGCCCTGGGTGAGTTCGTTGAGGACGCGGACCACGTGCTGGGGCTTGAGATACTTGCCGCCCTTGCTCCACTGCAGGGGCTTGGCCTGCTTCCAGGAGTCGATGGTGCTCAGCCACGCGGCGCGGACCTTGCCCCAGTCTTCGCCGGTGAGCTTGGTCTGGGCAATCTCGTTGAGGCCTTCCAGCGCCAGGCGGCAGTCGGCCACGACCGGCACGTCGACCCGCACGTTCTTGCGGATGCTGGTGGGGTCGATGTCGATGTGCACCACGCGCGCCTTGGGAGCGAAGGTGTCGAGCTTGCCGGTGACGCGGTCGTCGAAGCGGGCACCCACGCAGACGATGAGGTCGGCGTTGTTGAGGGTCATGTTGGCGGCGTAGGTGCCGTGCATGCCGCACATGCCAAGCCACAGCGGATCGGAAGCCGGGAAGCAGCCTATGCCCATGAGCGAGCAGGTCACCGGGATCTTGAGCATCCTGGCGAGCTCGGTCAGGGCGGAGGAGGCATCGGAAAGGATGACGCCGCCGCCGGCCAGAATCACAGGCTGCCTAGCGTCGCGGAGCTCCTTGATAGCCTTCCTCAGCTGTCCCTGGTTGGGATTGTAGTTAGGGTTGTAGGAGCGCATGTAGACGTCTTCGGGCCACACGAACTCAGTCTTGCCGAGCTGCACGTCCTTGGGCAGATCGACCAGCACGGGACCGGGACGGCCGGAGCGGGCCAGGTAGTAGGCCTGCCTGATGGTCTTCGCGAGGTCCTTGACGTCCTTCACGAGGAAGTTGTGCTTGGTGCAGGGGCGCGTGATGCCCACGATATCGACTTCCTGGAACGCGTCGTTGCCGATGAGGGCCGTGGACACCTGGCCGGTAAAGACGACAAGCGGAATGGAATCACAGTACGCCGTGGCGATGCCGGTGACGGCGTTGGTGGCGCCGGGGCCGGAGGTTACCAGAGCCGTGCCGACCTTGCCCGTGGCGCGGGCATAGCCGTCGGCCGCATGCAGGGCGGCCTGCTCGTGGCGCACCAGAATATGGTGCAGCTCAGGATGCTTGGTCAGCTCGTCGTATATGTCGATGATGGCTCCGCCCGGATACCCGAACAGAACATCCACGCCTTCTTTCTTAAGCGATTCAAGAAGGATTTGCGCACCTGTAAGTTCCATTTGCAACTCCGTGTCTAATATTACTGAGCCCTCTTGGCGTCGATCATGTCGGCAAGGCGGGTCTTGGCTTCGAGTTTCTGCTTTTTGAGCTGCTTGAGCTGAACCTCTTCGGAGGGAGAGCGGAAAGGCTTGGACTCAAGCTTCTCCACCTGCTTCTTCAAGAGGATGTGATCTTCCCAAGCTGCCTTGAGGTCAGGATCAGACTCCGCGTTCTTGGCAATGAAATCGAGATCCCGCTGATCCATGTCTACTACTCCATGTCTGAATGTTTACCGCCGGCGCTTTGCCGCCGCGCGGCCTGAAGGGACGTATGGCCGGCCGGGCTACATGGCACGGGCCAGCTGAGCTAGCGACCTGACGAGTATCAGGTCGATAAGTTCCAGAAGGACGACGGCCGCCACGGGGGTGAAGTCCATGCCGCCCTGGCAGAGGAAGGGCAGGCGCTGGCGGATGCGCCCGAAGACGGGCTCCGTGAGCGAGCGCAGGATGCGCACCGGCTGCGACCAGGGATCCAGGTGCAGCCAGGAGACCACGCAGGCCGCAAGCACCACGAAGACGTAGGCTGCGATGAGCATGTGGGCCACCTGGGCGACCGCATCGACGATGTTGGCAACGACAAACATTGGCGTTACGCCTTTTCCAGTGCTGAGGGAATGTTCATGAGGGGCGCGAGCCGCTCCAGCAGCTCGGCGTAGCTTTCCGCCACCACGTCGCCGCAGGGGCCGCCGCGGCCCGGGGAATGCAGGGCCGCAAACGGGACGCCTGCCCGCTCCGCAGTCAGGCGGTCCACCTCGCTGTCCCCGACGTAGACGACCTCCTCAGGCGAAAGTCCCCATTGCGAGAGAATGAGCAGGGCGCCGCCGGGGTCGGGCTTGGAAAAGCCGCTTGAGGCGGTCACTACCGGATTAAAATACGAAGGCAGGGAGAAAAAGTCCAGAACAGCCTGCATCCCGCCCCGCGTCCTGTTGGTGAGCACCGCCATGCGGATCCCGTGCCGGTCAAGGTGGGCCGCAAAGTCGAGAAAGCCGGGATAGAGCTTGACGTAGGGCATGATTTCGGTCCGGTAGTCGACTATCTCGCGCCCCATGCGGGGAATGTCGCCGTGCAGGCGTTCGGGCAGAATGCGAACCAGCGCCTGCCTGGAGGTGGCCATGAAGGCGTAGTCCTCCTGCTCGGGCGTCATGGGAGGCAGGCCGTAGTGGGCCAGGATGCGGTTGTAGAACTCGCGGTTGGCCTCGACGGAGCTGATCATGACGCCGTCGCAGTCGAAGGCAACGCCCCTGATGCGTCCCATGCGCGTTCCGGCAGGGCTCAATTGCAGCCTCCCCCGGCCTCTTGCGGGCTGGCCTCACGTTCAGGCGGGATCACGGGCACGGCAAGGCGCAGGGGGCCCTGCGGCTGGAGCCCGGCAGGGACGCCTTCGAGAATCTCGCCGGCCCCGCCTTCGAAGGACAGCGCCGTCATGCCCTCCGGCATGCCTGCGGCCCTGGCCAGCTCCGGATCGGGGCTGAAGGCGAAGCGCTCCTGGGCCTCCTGCGCGGCCCCGCCCTCGAGGAAGAAGACGGCGCCGGGGCAGAGCGCGGCCGCGGCGGCCACGCAGAGGCGCCATTCGGGCAGGAAGCCGTCGACCAGATCATCGAGCGGCGGGGAGTAGCCGCTGTCCGCCAGCTGCAGGGCTGCGCCCCCGTCTTCGACGCCGCAGCCGTCGGCGAGCGAGTTCTCGAGGCCGTTCACCTGCTCCACAATGTCCTGAATCTCGTTGACATCGCTCTGCTGCCGCCAGATCCAGAGGAGCAGCTGCTGGGCGCGCAGGCGATCGGCTCCGCCGGAATCGTCCGGCTCCCTGTCCTTGTCCGCCCCGGGCAGGAGCCGGCGCACCTCGTCGGTCTCGCGGCGCAGCCGCTTCTCGGCCTCGCTGTCCTGCAGCAGGGCAGCCAGCACGCCGCTCCCGGCCTGGCCCTTTTCCGCGTTCCGGACGAAGACTTCGACGTCGTTCATGAAGGCTCTGCACTCCCTGGGGCCGTAGGGGAGATCCGCCGGCACGCAGGCGCTCTCCAGGGAGCCGCCGGCCGCCATGTTCGCGGGAAGGCCGGGCCACAGGCGCCTGACGCCGGGGCAGAGGCGCTCGGCGCAGGACGGCCTGGGCGCCGTGCTGTAGAGGCTGGGCATCCAGAGAAGAAGGGGGGATGCTGTCATGGTTGCTCCTCGTGGAGAAGGGGGCGGGGCCGCGCGGGGGCGGGGCCCGGAAGGAGGGGACTGGGAAGGCCTGGACTAGCCGGAGCCGAAGACGGCCTTGTGCGTGCTCATGGCGCGGGAGCGACCTGGCTGGCAGAGATGGACCACGTCCTTGACGTAGGCCTTGCGCCTGTCGAGAAAGAAGGCCAGCGGACGGGCGAAGCTGCGGCCCACCAGGCCGTCGACCATGAGCTGGCTGACCTCGCGCTCGCGCATGAGCACGAGCTGGGAGAGCGCAAACACGGTGCGGTCGGCGTTGGTGAGGCCTGCGACCATGCGCTTGAAGGCGTCCTGGGCCCGGGGCTGGCAGTACCAGAAGTACATGAGATCCAGCGCGTTGACGATGATGGCGCGCTCGAGCTTCTTGGCTTCGGCCCCCCCCCTGCCCTCGAGTCCCCCGGGACGCGCCAGCTTGATGAGGGCGTCCTCCTGGGGGAAGAGCAGCTCGAGGCGGGTGTAGCAGTCGAAGATGCTCTGGAGCTTCTTCCGGTAGTCGATGGCGCGCATGTGCATGTTCATGTGGCTGTCGGCAAAGCCCTCGATGACGGCCGCCACCGTGTCCGAGGCGACCTTGGAGACCACGGCCGTGCTCGGGATGAGGTAGACGCTCGGGTCCGGCACGCCGCAGGCGAAGAGCAGCTGGGTGAGGCCCGCGTGGTACACGGCGGCAATGGGGATAGCCGGGACGGCGCGGAAGATGTTGCCGTAGGCCGCCGAGCGCGGGAAGCCCCGGTAGATGTTGTGCCAGAAGATGTAGAGGCCGTTGACGCAGTTGTAGACCGTGAAGACGAGCACCGGATTGGTGACGACGTTCATGCCGAAGAAGCCGTCCAGCACCCAGACGCGGACAATGACCTCGAGCAGGAAGACGCTGATGCCGGTGTACATGAGCGAGTCGCACAGCCGGCTGACGCTGACCTGGTCGCGCCAGTGCAGGAGGGTGTTCCGGGACACGCCCTTGGCTGCCAGCACCATCTGCACCACGTTGCGCACGCCCGTAATGCCGAACCAGATGACGGCGCCGAGCCACTGGAGCACCCACCAGTCCTGGGTGTAGACGAAGGAGAAGAAGGCGGGCACGAAGCCGATGACGAGCTTGAGAAAGTTGGAAAGGCCGCTGTTGAGGTAGTGGATGCCCGGGGCCTTGCCGCCCTCCTCCATGTCCTCGATGGGCGCGCCGCTGGTGGAGGCGAGGCCGCCGAGGTTGGCGATGTTGCCATGCTCGCTCACGCTCATGTTGTCGCGCGGCGAGACCCACTCCTTGCGGCGCTCCCGGCCGAAGCGGGAGAGGCCAGGAAGCCAGCTGAGGCTCTTCAGCCAGGAGCTCTTGTCGTCGGCCCCCTCGAAGTCGCGCGAGATGACGTGCTCCTCGACCGGCGCCCAGACCGGAATGACGGGCGAGGGGTGGCGCTTCTCCAGCATCTTCACGCCCCTGGCGGGCAGGGTGTCCGTGACCACGAGGCCCATGCCGAAGCTGCGGGTCCGGCTGGAGGAGCCGGTGCCGATGCGCGACTTGAGGGGGCTGTGGCGGTAGTGCTGCCAGAGCGTGGGGATGGCGTGCAGTATCTCCTCGAACTTGGCGCTGCGCTCCTCGTTGCCGCTCTCCTGCATGTCGCGGATCATCTGCCGCACCATCTGCTTGAGGCGGGGGCCCTGCCCGGAGTTGAGGGCGACCTGCAGCTCGCCTATCTCGTGGATGTCCGGCATGAGGCCGTCCATCCAGCCGCGCATGCTGAAGATCTCGAGGTGGGTGATCATGCCCTTGCAGTCCCAGAGCAGCTCCATGACGTCCTGCACCGAGAGACCCGTGGTGCAGAGCACCATGCGGTAGCCGGCGTTGACCTTGGCGAGTTCCTTCATGAGCTCGTAGGGCGCAAGACGCCTGAGTTCAGGCAGCTTTTCCAGATCCCTGGGGAGGGAGAGATGGGGGAGCTCCCCGTGCAGGTCGGGGTTGAGCCACTCGTCCTGGATGGTGTCGGAGCGTATGCCCTCGAGGCTGGCCTTCATCTTGAGCAGCTCCTCGGTCTGCTCGCTGGCCGGCAGCTGGGACAGGGCCTGGATCCGGGCCTCGATGGGGGCGCGGACGAGCCGGAAGATGCACTCGGCAAGCCTCGGCAGGCTGGCGTGGCCGCGCCCGAGAAAGTTGAGGAAGTCGTCGGCCCCCAGGGGCGGAATCGCGATGCCGTACTTGGCCGCATAGCGGGGGCGCAGGCTGTCGTTCCAGACGGCGAGGAACTGGAGCACCTGGTCGCGTTCCCAGCTCACCACCTCCCGGCCCTTGTCCGAGAAGGCCTGCATCTTGTCCGAGGCGAGAAATTCGAGGAAGTCCTCGTTGGAGGAGAAGCCGCGCGGCGCCCAGAGCACGTCGATGAAGCGCCCCCGGAAGGGCACGCGGAACTCGAGGCCGATGCGGACGCTGATGCCGACGATGGCGGCGGCCGAGAGTATCTCCCGCGCCGCATCGATGGACACGCAGTTGTCGTAGACGACGGTGAGGGTCTTGATGCCCTTGATCCAGGCGTCCATGATGAGGTGGGTGGGGCTTTTGCGGCCCTTGGTGTTCATGTCGTAGACATGGTCGTCGAAGGCAATCTGGTTCCAGGACTCGTCCATCTCCGGCAGGTGGTAGCGCTTGAGCATGCGCCGCACGATGCGCGGCGTGCCCTGGGCAGCCGCCCTGAAGTCGTGGGCCAGCTTGAGCTGGCGCTGCTCCATGCCGTGGGCGCGCACGATGCTCTTCATGATCTGCATGAGCACGCGGGCCGTATTGCGCCGCAGGGTCGTGTGGGCGCTGCTCAGCACCTCGTCGTAGAGCACCTGGAGGCCCAGGAGGCGGTCCCTGGCCTGAACGCCGCCAGACTCGAGATTGCGGAGCAGGTTGGCCACCGCATAGGCCATGCGGGCCACGGGCGTGTCCACCAGCTCCTTGATGCCGTGGGGGTGCAGGTGCGGATCCAGCACGGGCTCGCTGGAAATGGAGCGCGAGTCGAGGATGCGGTTGACCAGGCGGAGGATGACCTCGTCGCTCTTGTCAAAGTATATGCTTGAGGAGGAAGCCATGGTCCTTGCTCCGGAAAGACAATGAAGTCGCAAAGCCCAGAATAGCTGTTCCCCGCCCTTTCTTCAAGGGCGCAGCCCGCTTCTTCACAGGGCTGGTCCTTTGGACTATTCTCGATGTTTCCAGCCTAGCCAAGCCCCAAGGAGGCCTGCCATGTCCGCATTCACGCCCCTGCGCGCCCGGCTCGCCGGCGCCCTGCTCCTGCTTTTCGCGGCCCTCTGCCTTCCCGCCGGCCCCGCGCTGGCCGAAGGCGCGGCCAAGCCCGCCTGCGCCCTGCTTCTCGAAAGCGCCGATCCCGACGGCGGCATGGCGGACATGCTGCGCGAAGGCTTTGCCAGGGCCTGCCGGAACTTCGGCCTCCAGGGCGAAGTCGTCGTTGCCGACCCCGACAGCCAGGACCAGACAGCCGTCTTCCGGGACGCCTGCCAGCGCTTCGGCCTCGTGATCGTGGCCGAGGGCCGGCTGCACGAAATCCTGCGCAACAACGCAGCCCGCTACCCCAAGGTCATGTTCGGCTGCCTCGACACGGGCGTGCGCGCCCGCAACATCATGTCCGTCACCTTCGAGGACAACCAGGGCGCCTTCCTGGCAGGAGCGCTGGCGGCCATGCTCGTCCAGCCGGGCGCAAGCCTCGGCTGGATAGGCTCTGAACCCACGCCCGTCATGAAGAACATGCTCAAGGGCTTCGTCGACGGCGCCCAGGTCACGAGGCCCGGCACGCGCGTCGCCACCCGCATGACCGGCTTCAACAAGGCCCTCGAGACCGGCGAGGCCGTGCGCGAGCTGGCTGGACGAAACTGCGGGGCCATTCTCGTGGCAGCCGGCTACGGCTCGCGCGGAGCCTACAACGCGGCCGGCTCCTCCCCTGCCCTGCTCATCGGCCTTGACCGCGACCAGTCCGGCCAGGCGCCCGCACGGGTGCCCTTCTCCGTGGTCAAGCGCTTCGACAGGGCCGTGGAGGAAGTGGTTGGCGCCTATGCCAGGGACCAGTTCCAGGGCGCCAAGATTCTGGTCTACGACCTCGCCAACCAGGGTGTGGACATCGCCGTCTCGAAGGCCTTCAAGGCCAAGCGGAGCCTTCCCGCCAACTTCGAGGCCAGGCTTGCCGAGCTCAGGCGCGAGATAGCCAGGGGCGCCATCAAGTTTGAAGACCTGCACAACCCCACCCTCTGCGAGTGCAACTTCTAGCCTTCGCTTCGCCTGCTGGGGACGCGCATTCCGCCCCCGGCGCCGGGGCCGCGGCCCTGCTTCCTTCGGGGGCGCGGCAATTGTTCGATGCCGAACGGCATTGCTCCCATGCGAACCAGAGCCATCTTCCCCCCTGCCGGCCTCCTGCAGGCGCAGGCGAGGCCCTCGTCCTCCGGGAGCCCAGGCGGCTTGGGCTTTCAGGCATTATCCCAAGCCGCAGCGCCGCGATCGAAGTCCTGCGCACGCAGGAGCGAGCTGGCCAGGCGCCTGCACCTGCCGCTCGCAGGGGCCCCCCGGGTCCCCTGCCTGGCACAGCTGGTTCGACACCAGCCTCTCTTGAGGAGCACATCCATGAGCAGCTTCAAAAAAGAACGCATCGACCTGACCGCCCCCCGCACCGAACTCCACGCTCTGCTCGGCCTCACCGGCGCCGAGGTTTCAGTCAACACCCTGCCCGCCGGCGCAAGCGTCCCCTTCGTGCACAGCCACCAGGCCAACGAGGAGATCTACCTTGTCCTCGAAGGCGAAGGCCGGGCCTATCTGGACGGCGGGGAATATCCGCTGGCGAAGGGCGACTGCCTGCGCGTCGATCCTGCCTGCCGGCGCTGCTTTGCGGCCTCGCCCCAAAGCCCCGTCACCTTCCTGTGCATCCAGGCGAAGGCCGGCTCCCTCGG
>DFDR01000081.1 GCA_002369295.1 Desulfovibrionaceae bacterium UBA3823 | reverse complement strand
GGGGGACGCGAATCCTCGGCACCGGGGCGGCAGGAAGCCTGCCTGCCGTGCCATGGAGACAGGTCTGGAGTGGTCGCAGATTCCCTTTTGCCTTTGTGCTTCCGACAGGGTATGCAGAGCGCTGAAGAACAAGAGCAGCATGGAAGCGCGATGCATGCGCGGCTATGCCTCGAACTGCAGCTGGGGAAGGAGACCCTCTGCATGCTGAGAAGGTACGACTACGAATTTCTGGCCAAGGATGGCCATGCGCAGGCCTATGCCGACATGCGCGGACGCATCCGCGAAGCGCTTGCCGGACTTGGGGATTTCAGCTGCCGCAATGACGCCGTCATGGCTGTCGTGAAGAATCAGCTGCTCTACGAGGCCGCCAATGCCTGCTGCGGCATTGACGGCAACGCGGCCGACACGTCCAGGCTTGCGGAGCTGGCGACCGGGCGCGGCGCACCCGCGGCAGGCACCGAGCGGGACATTCTCGGCTGCCGGGATGTGCTGCAGGACATCTTCGCCAAGCCTAAGACCATGGAGCTCCATTCGAGCATCATCCTTCGCCTGCACGCACGGATCGCGCGCAGCCGATCCCCAGGGGGCGGGCGAGTGCAAGGCCAAGCAATGCATGCTGACAGACGTCTGGCCGGGCGTCCGGATTTTTGCCTCGCACAAGCTGTGCATGCCCAGAGAGGCGCTGGCCGGCCGCAGATATGGCTCATAGCCTATATCAAAGCTTCCGCCAATCCCGCGATCGACCGCCTGCCTCTGATTCCCTGCGCCATGCTCGACTTCATCGACATGTCCCCCTTTGCCAAGGGATCGGTGCGCATGAGCCTGCTGCTGGGGGGCGATCCTGTTCTGCCTGTCGGGGATCAGGCCCGAGGTTGTCTGCGTCCTGCTCCAGATCCTCAGGGACATGAAGGTCGACATGGGCATCGCCGTGGCGGAATTCTGCCGTGCGGAACGCGAAAAGAAACTCAAGGTCTGGCCCTTTGTCCGAACCGTGCTGTCGGCTCTGCAAAGCTCCCTGGGCGGTCTCGCGGCCCTTGTCGAAACGATGGGCGGCCGGCTTGGACCAGCCTTGCAGAATCTCGAGGTTCCCCTTGCGCGCCCGGAGGCCCCCTACGACCGGGTCAAGGACTACGCGCAGAGAACGCAGGGCTGCTTTATCGCCGCTGACGTGCTGGATGCCTGCCCTGGCCTGGAAAGGCCAGCCGTGAACGCGGCCTTGAAGCGCCTGCAGGAGGAAGGCTGCGTGGTCCGCCGGGGCACCGGCAGGGGCACGCGCTACGAAGCGTCGGACGAATGGATTGCGCGCAGCTGACCGGCGCATGGGGCAAAAGGAGGAAAGAGCATGATGACATTCGACTATGCGCGGCTGGCTGGTTCGTGGCCAAGTCAGCTGGCTAAGCAGGTGGCGCTGCTGGAAGAGTATCTGGAGACGTCACGCAAGCGCGAACTGAGGAAATCGCCGGGCCTCGACCTGATGCACGGCACGGCCGCCGTCCAGGGCGTCCAGGCATCCTGCTCCCTGGACGGCATCCGTGTCGATGCGGAGAGGCTGGAAGCGCTGGCCAAGGGCAGTCTGCAGCCGGCAGACGAGGCGGAGCGCGAGGCGCTTGGCCTGTACCGGGCAACGATGGAGGTCTGCAGCGACCCTCTGGCGCTGGACGTTGCGCCCGACACCCTGCTCGCCCTGCACCGCACCGTGGAGGGCGGCGCCCATGCCCCGCTGGCGGGCCGCTTCAGGCAGGAGCAGGACAGCCTGGCAGAGGCCTGCCCCATGCTTGCCGGGATGGACGCAAGCGTCATCCTTGCCGCCGGCGAGGTCCCCGGCGCTGTGGAGGCGTGGTGCCGTGGCTGGCGGGAGGCCTCCGAACGCGGGGACGTCAGCGGCGTGCGGCTTGCCCTGGCAGCCGCGGCCGACCTTGCCTGCATCGTTCCCTTCCCTCGGGGCAGCGGCCTGATGAGCCGGCTGACGGCCGTGCTCCTGCTGGGCCGCGCGGGCTGCCCGCCCTTCCTGGCCGCCATGATGAGCGCCGCGCTGGATGGCCTGCGGGAATTCTACGAGCCCAGGGCAAGGACTGCGCTGGCCGGCTGGCGCAAGGAGCGGAAGGCTTCAGCCCACCTTGCCAGCGTCTTCTTCCTGGGCTTTGCCACCGGCTGCGGCATGTACGCCGGCATGGGCGAGATGATGGAAGGCATGGCTGGCCCCGTGCTGGAGCGGATCAAGATGCAGTTCAGCCGCCTTGGCGCCGATGCCCAAAAGGTGTTCAGCTCTGTGCGCGGGGCGAAGGAAGGCTTTACGTCTGCCGAGGCCGCGGCCGTCCTGCCGGACAGGAGCATGCCCGCCGTGCGCGCAGTCCTCAGGGAACTGCGCGAGGCAGGCGCCATAGAGCGCACCGGCGCCGGCAGGTCCACGCGCTACCAGCTCTCGGAGCTGTGGGCGCAGTATGCGGAGGCGCTGGACTGCTGCGGGCTGGATCCGGAGTCCGGGCGCTGATAGGCGTCTGCGCGGCAAGGCATGGCATGGCAGGGAGCAGGACAGGCGGAACTTCGACTACTCGACGCTGGCAGGACTGCCGTGGCCCCGGGGGCTGGAAGGCGCGCTGGACAAGGTCGGCCGTCTGCAGGCTTCCCTGGCGGAAGCCGACCGCGGCAGAAGCCGCTTTGCCGCCCTGCACGAGGAGCAGGCGCTGGTCTCCTGTGCCGCGCACTGCTGCGCCATCGACGGCAGGGAGATCGACGACAGGCGCCTGTTCGACGTTGCCTGCGGGATCGCCGCTCCCGCCAGCCTGGAGGAGCAGGAGGCACTGGGCGTGTTCGAGGCGATGCAGGACATTCTGGTCCGCCATGCCAGCATGGACGTTTCGCCGGCAGCCATCCTCGCGCTTCACCGCATCATGGAGGGCCATGCGCGTCCAGAACAGGCCGGGCGCTTCAAGCGCAGGCCGAACAGCCTGGCGCGCGACTGGCCTGGCCAGGAGGAGATGGCCAGGGTCGAGACCCTGGCTCCGGAAGAGGTGCCGCAGGCCCTCGATGCCCTGTGCCAGGCCTGGAAAAGGGCGTCTGCACGAAGGGACGTCGACCGCGTCATGCTGGCGGGCTTCACTGTCGCCGACTTCCTTGTCATCGCCCCCTTTGCGCGGAGAAACGGCCGGATGAGCAGGCTGTTGACCATGCTCCTGCTCTGCAAGGCAGGACACGCCCCCGTGGTCTGCGCGCTCACGAGCGTTGTCATGAAGAAGTGCCAGGAGGTCTATGCCGGTGCGCTGACCGCCGCCTGCGGCGTCTGGCGACAGGGCTGCGGAGGCAGGGCCAGCCAGGCGCCTTCCCGCGCTTTGGCCTGGCCTTGCACAGGCAGGGACAGGCGGGGACAGGCAGGAAACCCGCGCCTGCAGGGCTGCCCGTCCTTGGCGCTTTTCGGGATCTTGTGCGCCTTTCGGGCCCTTTCGCGCCTTTCGCGTTCTTCGGGGGCCCTTTCGGGGCGTGCGCGCCTCAGCCTGGCAGGCCAGGCCGGGGGCGGGCGCCCTGCGCCCTCACTGCGCCTTTGCCCCGTGTCGCGCCTGTGCCTGGACGAGCCGCTTGAGCTTCTTGGCGTAGCGCTCGGCCTCGCTGTACACGCAGCCGCAGTAGGGCTGGCGGTAGAGGCCCAGCTCGATGGACAGGTCGATGCCGGCCTGCCAGTCGGGCCGGAAGTCCCGGTAGAGGAAGAGGGGGCCGCCGTCTTGGCCGGAAAGCCGTTCGCCGGCCTCCCGGATGGCCTCGTGGGGCTGGTACCTGGAATAGAGCAGCGACGAGAAGAAGTGGGTGCAGCCAAGCTCCCTGGCCTTGGCGAAGGCGCCCTCCATGCGGCTGGAAACGCACCAGCCGCAGCGCTCGGGGGGCGTGTCGCGGCCCTGGACCTGCCTGAGCCAGGCTGTCAGATCCCAGGCTTCGTCGCCGTAGACCATGGGGATGCCGAAGTGCTCGGCGCACTGGCCGGCCGCCTCGCGGCGGCGCAGGTACTCCGCAAGCGGCTGGATGTTGGGGTTCATGTAGTACCCGGTAATGTTCCAGCCTTCGGCCTGGAGGCGCTGGATGCAGATGCACGCGCAGGGGCCGCAGCACATGTGCATGAGCAGGCTTGCGCCGGCAGGGGCCGCTGCCTGCGGGGCGCCTTCCGTGCGGAGCGTGTCGGACATTGCTTCTTCTCCTTGCCGCCTGTCCGGGCCGCCGGCCAAAAGCCCCGCGCGGGCGCGGGGCTTTCAGCTGCTAGGCCTTGATGACGATTTCTATGGTTTTGCCGAACTGCTGCTCGAGCTCCTTGAGGGTGTCGCGCTTGTGGTTGAGCAGGTAGAGGCCCAGCTCCTGCGGCATCTCGTACTGGCAGGGGGAGGCCGCCCTGGAGCGCAGGAGCCTCGAGATGTCCCGCAGGGCCTGCAGAGACTGCCATTCCAGGTTGCGGCGCAGGCCCGTGCCGCCGCAGGCGGGGCAGGGCTCCATGGAGATGGAGAGCGCGGAGGTGCCGGTGCGCTGGCGCACCAGCTCCAGCAGGCCGAAGGAGCTCATGCGCGCCACGTCGTGGCGGGCGCGGTCGTTCTTCATGGCTGCGCGCAGGGTGCGCTCCACTTCGGCAATGTGCTTGTGCTCCTTCATTTCGATGAAGTCGATGACGACCTGGCCGCCGATGTCGCGCAGCTTCAGCTGGCGGGCTATGGTCTCGGCAGCCTCCATGTTGGTCTTGAAGGCCATGGCCTCGAAGTTGCCCTTGCCCGAGATCTTGCCGGAGTTGATGTCGATGGCCATGAGGGCCTCGGTCTGGTCGAAGACGAGCCGGCCGCCGGAGGGCATGAGCACCTCGCGGCTGTAGATCTGGTCGAGCTGGCGGCGCAGGTTGAAGCGCTCCCACATGGAGTGGCGCACGTCGCTGTGCAGGCGCACCAGCTCCTTCTTCTGGGGGAAGAGCAGGGAGACGGTGTCGCGGATGCGCTCGGCGATTTCGGCGTTGTCCACCCAGACCTCGCAGACGTCGTCCGTCAGGTAGTCGCGCACGGCGCGCTCGGGCAGGCTCGGCTCGCGGTAGACGCAGGCGGGCGCCGACACTTCGGTGGCGCGCTTGCGCACCTCGCTCCAGGTCCGCTTGAGGTAGGTGAGATCGTTTTTCAGCGTCGTCTGGGTGACGCCGGCCGAGACCGTGCGGACGATGACGCCGAGGTCGTCGCCGGGGTCGATGCCGTGCATGAGCTCGCGCAGGCGCGAGCGCTCCTCCTCGTCGTCCACCTTGCGGGAGATGCCGATCTGCTCCTGGCCCGGCGTGAGGACCAGAAAGCGGCCGGCCAGGGAGATCCAGGTCGTGAGGAAGGCGCCCTTGGCGCCGTTGGGCTCCTTGACCACCTGGACGAGCACTTCCTGGCCTTCGGTCAGGGCTTCGCGGATCGTGCAGTTGTGGACATCGACGTCCTTGGCGAAGTAGCTGCGGGAGACTTCCTTGAACGGCAGAAAGCCGTGGCGCTCCTCGCCGTAGTCAACGAAACAGGCCTCGAGGGACGGTTCAATGCGGGTGATGATGCCCTTGTAGATGTTGGATTTGCGCTGTTCGCGACCGGCACTTTCAATGTCGATGTCGATCAGCCGCTGTCCGTCAACGATGCCAACGCGAGTTTCTTCGGCGTGGACCGCATTAAATAGCATGCGTTTCACTTGCTGCTCCTTGCTCCGGGCGCCACTAACGCGGGCGGCCCAAAAGGGCGTGCCGCAAAGACATCGCGGGATGGGAGATGCGGGGCAAAGCGCGTGCGCAGGCAGAACGCAACAGGCCGGTGAGGCCTGCCGGAGCACCATCTGTTCTGTTTTGGACCGAAATGAAACCAGTCTGACTGATCAGCAGGCTGCAAGGCCGGAAGCAAATTTCATTTCATCCAATCTGAACCCTAGCGGGTCCTCGCCTTCCGGGTCGGAACAGTCCCAAAGCCTGTGTCGGCTGCAATCAGCACGATGGGGAGAGCACGGCAAAGAGCCGATCGGGGCTGGAAAGCCCCAGGCGTGGATGCGCTTTCCGGCAGCGGATTCGCACCGGACAGCTCGATCCCTCACAGGACGGCGGGGAGTGTTATGACGGGAATGCGAAAAGATGGCGCGCGGATTGTCTGACGCGCGGACAAGCACCCGCCCGGGCAGGCACAGCAGATGCGCCACCCAGCTGATTGCAAGTTCAACAAACATCGCAGACAATTGCAAAAACCTTTTCACGCTTTGCCGCGGCTCCGAGCACCCGCTGAAGGATGGCTCTCAGTCTTTAGCGGCAATCGAACCGAAGGCGGACTTCGCTTTCGGTTCAGCCTGTGCTCCGATGCCAGACAAGACTGGGCAAACCAAGCAGGACAATCCAGACGCGCGGCAGGAGCGCTTCTCTCCGGGGACGGCACAAAACACCATATCCTTGCCGATCACCTCTGACCGGGATCAAGGCAAGGCGCCCATGATCAAGCAGGCTGCGTCCTCTGGGAAAAGTCAGCTTCCGGCCGGTCCGAACCCTTCGGTTTGCGGGAGTGAACTCACTCCGTACACCCTTCGGGCATCCTCGCAGCAGGCGTTAATAAAACTTTTCCAATGCGGCTAGTCCGGGAAAACCGGAACAAGCCAAAACCGCCCGGTCCGGCCTTCCGGCCACGGAATCCAAGCGGTGCAAGTCGGCTAAAATGCCGAGTCCATACGGTGAAAGCCCTGAAAGAAAACGGACTTGCGAGTCCGCCCCCGGAAGGGCTTCAGCGTACGGGCGCAAGTATATAGAGTTGTCTCACCGATTTCCTGAAAAATGCCCGAAGCAGCCGAGAAAAACAATGATTACGAACACCCTCTGGCTGCAGCCGGCTTGCGGGGTGTTTCAGGCCTTGCCCGCGTCTTCGTTCTGATTGACGAAACGGCCGAAGGCCAGCGTCTGGACAATTTCCTCATGAAGCTCATCCGTGGGGTGCCAAAAAGCCACGTGTACCGGATCATCCGCGAGGGCGAGGTGCGGGTCAACAAGGCACGCGCGGACGCCGGGGCCAAGCTCTCTCTCGGGGACATCGTCCGCGTTCCGCCGATCCGGGTGGCGCAGCGCGAGCAGGCGCCTGCCGTTCCGGCAATCCGCAAGGGAGCCGTTCCCGTCCTGTTTGAGGACAGGCATCTGCTGATCGTGAACAAGCCCGCGGGGCTGGCAGCTCACGGAGGCTCTGGCGTAGCCTGGGGGCTGATCGAGCAGATGCGGGTGAGCCGGCCCGACGAGCCGATGCTCGAGCTTGCGCACAGGCTCGACCGCGACACTTCCGGGGCCCTCATCGTCTGCAAGAGCAGAAAGGCGCTCGTGCGGCTGCAGCAGATGCAGCGCGAAGGCGGGCAGATTGAAAAGCATTACCGCCTGCTCGTGCAGGGCGACTGGGTCAACCAGAGGGAGCATGTGAGAAAGCCCCTTTTCAAGTACACGCTCCCGAGCGGCGAGCGCCGGGTGCGGGTGGACGAGCAAAAGGGACTACCCTCGCACACGATCTTTACGCTGATCCGGCGCTTCGGACCGGTTTCGCTTCTGGATGCCGAACTGAAAACCGGACGCACGCACCAGATCCGCGTGCATGCGCAAAGCTGCGGCTTCCCGCTCGTGGGGGACGACAAGTACGGATCCTATGAATTCAACGAGGCAGTGGCAAAGGGGCTGCTCGGAACTCCCTTCAAGAGGATGTTTCTGCACGCCTGCATTCTGAAGTTCACCCACCCGGTGACGGGCGAAGCGCTTTGCATCAGCTGCCCGCTGCCGCCCGAGTGCGAGGAACTGCTTTCAGCGCTTGTCGGGGAGGAGGCGTGATGGACAATCTTCTCGGCAAACCTTGGGAGCTGTTTGTCTTTGACTGGGACGGAACCGTCATGGACACGACCTACCTCATCGCGCGGGGCATGCAGGAGGCGAGCAAGGCGCTTGGCTACCCGGAGCCGCCGCTTGCTCTTGCCAGATCGACGATCGGCCTTGGCGAAGAGGACACCATGAGAATCATCTGCCCCGATTGTCCGAGAAGCCGGTTTGCCGAATTCGGCAACGCCTACAGAAAATGGTACATCCCGCGGGAAGGGCAGGTGCCCGTGTTCGAGGGGCTGGATGCCATGCTCTGGGGCATGCACCGCGCCGGGCTTCGCCTTGCGATTGCAACGGGAAAGTCCTGGGGCGGAATGCAAAGAGTGTTCGGCATCACGGGCATGGCGCCGATTTTCGAAGCGGTGAAAACCGCGGACCGCTCCTGGCCCAAGCCCAATCCCGCGATGCTGCTCGAGCTTGCGGACGAAACGGGGGTTGAGCCGGATCGCATGGTGATGGTGGGAGATGCGATTCACGACATGCAGATGGCGGCCAACGCCGGAGCAAGTGCAGTCGGCGTCACCTATGGCGGAGGAGATCCTGCGCAGCTTGAACCGGCGCGCCCGCACGCCGTCGTGCCGAGCGTTGCGGAGCTTGCCAGAGTGCTGGGCGTCGTGCCGGAGTTCAACGCCGAACTCGCACGCCGGGGCAAGTCGCCGATCAGTGCCTGACGGCGCTAATGGCGGCCTGGCTTTGCGCGGGCCGGAGCAGTTCTGCCGCTTGGCAAATGCGCCTTTCCCGGCTGCCCCTGCCGCGTTTTGATTCCTTCCCGGGGATGAGCGCCGGGCCTGGCGAGAACCGCAAACACGGTGGGGAGCTTGGGCAGTTCAACGGGATCGGCAAGCCATTCGCCCGCGGTGCGCGTGCGGATCGCTTCGTCAGGGCCGGTCACATCCGTTGCCGCCGTCACCAGCGTGTCGGGCGAAAGCGAAGAGGCCAGGGCCTGCAGCAGGCGGTTGTTCCGGTAGGGGGTCTCGATGAAAA
>DFDR01000113.1:5572-6008 GCA_002369295.1 Desulfovibrionaceae bacterium UBA3823 | reverse complement strand
CTGGAAGGTGAAGGAGAGCGTCCCTGCCCAGGCCTCGAGCTGGCTGAGCGGCGCGCCCTGGGCGGCGGCTGCGAAGACGGCGGACGAGGCGGCGTCCAGCTGGTCGGCCAGCAGGCACTTCTTGCACAGGCCGATGCCAAGCAGCATGAGGCCCGCCGCCACGCTGGAGCCGTTGAGGGAGGCCAGCCCGTCGTACTGGCGCCCCATCTGCTCGTAGCGGACGACGGGGCCGGCAAAGAGGTGCGGGAAGGCGCAGGAGAAGACGGCGTGCCTGAGGAAGCCTTCGGGCTCCACCTGGCGGCGGTAGATGGAGGCAAGCCAGCCTATCTGGATGAGCATCCAGAAGGCGAGGCCGGGCAGCAGGGGCGAGGCCAGCGTAAAGGCGCCGGACGCCGCGGATGCCGGGGCCGCCGGAACGGCCTGGGAAAGGAAGGCA
>DFDR01000113.1:0-5505 GCA_002369295.1 Desulfovibrionaceae bacterium UBA3823 | reverse complement strand
GGCCCCGGTCCCACAGGCGCAGCGCACACAGGGGAAGCACGTTGACAAGGACTGCCGCCAGCAGGATGCCCCTGCGACGCAGGCCGTCGTCGCGATCGCCGGGCGCGGCCAGCGCCAGGCCGAAGGCGTAGTTGACGCAGGTCATGGCGCCAAGCAGCGCCAGTCCCCGGACGTCCACGAGCGCGCAGAGCAGAAGCGAGAAGCCGAGCAGGAAGTGGCCGAGCCACTCCCGGCGCAGGGAAGCCACGGCATTCCAGCCAAGCAGGAAGCAGGGAAGCAGCGCGCAGCAGAAGACGGTGAGGGAAGCGGACATGTCGACTCCGTCGTCGAAAGGAAGGCCCAGCCAGGGAGCACGCCCCCGTGGCGCCGTGACAGCAGGGAACAATTGCCGCACAATGGCGTCTGGCCTCTGTCTGGGGGCGCCAGCCCCTCAAAAAGGCCAAGTCTTCCTACTCTAGCATTCAGAGATCTCAATGTCGATACTCGTGCTCCCCTGGCCCTGGCGCAAGCCGGACGGCCCGCCCGTCGTCCCCTGCTTTCTGCCCTTTGCCGGCTGCCGGACGCGCTGCCTCTACTGCGCCCAGCACCTCCAGACAGGACGCCCCAGCGAGGCGGATCCCTCAGCAGCCCTCGATGCCTGCGAAGCCATGCTCGAGGAGCGTCTGGCACGGGGCCTTCCCCCTGCCGAGGCCGCCTTCTACGGCGGCACCTTCACCGGCCAGGCCGAGGCAGGCCTTGCCCTCTGCCTTGCGCGCGCCGAACGCTGGCTCGCCAGCGGCCTTGCGTCCTGCTGGCGCTGCTCCACGAGGCCGGACTGCCTCTCACGGGACATGCTCAGGCGCCTTGGGAACGCCGGCTGCCGGACTGTCGAGCTCGGCATCCAGACCTTCGGGGCCGAGCCCCTCGAGCGGAGCCTGCGCGGCTACGGCCCGGACTGCGCAAGGCAGGCCATGGGGCTCGTCCGCCAGTCGGGGCTTGTCCTCGGCTGCCAGCTTCTGCCGGGCCTTCCGGGCTCGACGCCCGAAGGCTTTCTCGAGGACGTCCGCGAGTCCTGCGCCCTCGGGGCGGACTTCCTGCGCTTCTACCCCTGCCTTGTCATCCGGGGAACGGGACTGGCGAAGCTCTGGGAGCAGGGCCGCTACAGGCCATGGGACATGGAGACGGCCGTGGAGACGCTGGCCAGAGGCCTCGCCCTCGCCGGCGCCGTTCCCGTGGCCCGCATCGGCGTGGCCTACGAGGAGGAGCTGGGCCAAAGCGTCCTCGCCGGGCCCTGGGACCGCGACCTCGGCACGCGGGTCTGGTCGCGCCTTGCCCTGCGCACGCTCGAGCAGGCCGCCGGCACAGGAGGCCGGGAGCGCCGCCTTGCCAGAGCCTGGCTGCCCCGCCGCATGCAGGGCTTCCTCTGGGGACAGAACGGCGAGAACCGGCAGGCCCTGGCCGCCGCCGGCATCGTGTCCTCCGCCGTTGCCTGGACGGCTGCAGACGAGATCCGCCTTGCCTTTGACGAGGAATGCTTGCCCTGATTTTGCCCTGAGCCGCCCTGATCACGCTTCTTGCGCCCCGGCTTGGCTTGCGCCTATAGTAGCCGATCCGCCCCGCCTGCACGATCCCCGCGCAGCAGGAGGCGGCATGCCAGCAACGCTCAGCTCGAGGGAGGGCCTGCAGGAACATGGACGCGCACCCGCCAAAGCCGGAAGCCGGAACGCCCAGCGCTTCCGCAGCCGCGATGCGGAACGTCCGCCGGGTGCGGCGCGCAGGCTATCTCGGCGAGCTCTTCGGCGCCGAGAACATCTCCCATCTTCCCCTGGGCTTCCTGCTCACCCTGGCCGGCATCACCCTGGTGCTCATGGTCTCCCTGCCGGCCTTCATCTCCGTGCAGCGCAACGAGGAAACCCTGGCCCATCTGCTGGCCGACAAGGGCTCCTCCCTCATCATGGCCTTCGAGAACATCCTGCGCACCGGCATGCGTTCCCAGGCGGGCGTGAGGCTGCAGATCCTGCTCGAGGAGATGGCCAGCGCCCCGGACATCGCCTTCATTGCCGTGGCTATGCCGGACGGCACCATCATCGCCCATTCCGACAGGCGCCGCCTCGGCGAGGTGCTCAGCATCGACGGGCACGAAGCCGACGAGGCTGCCGTTGCGGCCCTTGCGCCCAGCCGGAGCGTGCAGTGGAGCATCATGCCGATGGAAGGCACGCGCAGCTTCGTGGCCTACCGGCAGTTCCTGCCCGGCCCCCAGCAGGCGAGGCGCCCGTCGAGCCTGCCCATTCCCGCCATCTATCTCGGCCTCGACGTGTCGCCCTTCGAAGTGACCAAGTCCCAGAACAGGGCCTACGTCTTCATGCTGGCAGGCGCCACCCTCCTGCTCGGCCTCGCCTGCCTCATCGCGCTCTACTTCGCCGAACGCGCCCGCCAGTCGCGCTCGCGCCAGCAGGAGGCCGAAGGCCGGGTGCGCGTCCTTGAGGAGGAAATGCGGCGCAAGGAGAAGCTGGCCGCCGTGGGCAGCCTCGCGGCCGGCGTCGCCCACGAGATCCGCAATCCCCTGAGCTCCATCAAGGGCTACGCCACCTACTTCGGCATGCGCTTCCCCGAGGGGAGCGAGGACCGCAAGGCCGCCGGCGTCATGGTGGCCGAAGTCGAGCGCCTCAACCGCGTCATTACCGAGCTCATCGGCCTCTCCAGGCCCACTGACGCGACGCTCAGGCCCGTCAGGCTGGACACGGTGCTCGACCACGTGACAAGCCTCATCCTCCGGGACGCCGAGACCCGCAAGGTCAAGGTCGTCATCCGCCTTCCGCGCAAATGCCCGCTCGCCATGGCAGATCCGGACCGCCTCGGCCAGGCCCTCCTCAACCTCTGCCTCAACGCCCTCGAAGCCATGCCCCCCAGCGGAGGCAGGCTCACCCTGGCCGCCTCCCAGGCCGGAGACCGCGCCGTCGTCACCGTGAAGGACAACGGCACGGGCATTGCCCCGGAGCACCTCTCCCGCATCTTCGATCCCTACTTCACCACCAAGGCCAAGGGAACCGGCATAGGCCTCGCCACGGTGCACAAGATCGTTGAAGCCCTGCACGGCGAGATCGCCGTTGCCAGCAGGCCTGCGGAAGGCAAGCGCCAGGGCGAGACCGTCTTCACCGTCACCCTGCCCCTGGCGGACGCGGCAGGCGCAGAACAGGCAGGGGAAGATTTTTCCAAAAAATCCGCATACACTGGCTCCCCAGACAGCGCGTCGCAGGACAGCGCGGCGCAAGACAGCTCCGCCCGCCAGGCGCAGGGCCGGACAGCGGCCCTTCCGCCTGCCCGGGACAGCCAAGACGAGGCTCCCCATGACAGCAAAGAACAGCGTACTGATAGTTGACGACGACGAAGCCCACCGCGGCATGCTCCGCATGATGCTCAAGACCTGGGGCTATGCCGTGGAGGAGGCCGACGACGGCGACACGGCCGTCAAGGCGGTCCGCGACAAGGCCTTCGACGCCGTGCTGACGGACGTGCGCATGGGGCGCGTGGACGGCATTGCGGCCCTGCGGCAGATCCTCAGCTACAATCCGGCCCTGCCCGTCATCCTCATGACGGCCTACTCCTCGGTGCAGACGGCAGTCGAGGCCCTGCGCATCGGCGCCTATGACTATCTGGTCAAGCCCCTCGACTTCGACGCCCTGAAGCAGACGCTCGAGAAGGCCATCGCCCAGTCAAGCCTCAGCGTCGAGAACCGCGAGCTCAGACGCCAGCTCAGCGACGCGCCCAAGGACACGGAAATCCTCGGCCGCTCGGCACCCATTCAGGAGCTGCTCGCCCTCATCCGGCAGGTCGCGCCCACCGAGGCCACGGTGCTCGTCACCGGCGAGTCCGGCACGGGCAAGGAACTGGTGGCCAGAGCCCTGCACGCCCAGAGCCCCAGGGCGGCCAGGCCCATCGTGACCGTCAACTGCGCAGCCCTGGCGGAGAACCTGCTCGAGTCCGAGCTCTTCGGCCACGAGCGAGGCGCCTTCACCGGCGCAGAAAGGCGCAGGGAGGGCCGCTTCAAGCAGGCCGACGGCGGCACCCTCTTTCTGGACGAGATAGGCGAGATGCCCATCTCCCTGCAGGCCAAGCTCCTGCGCGCCCTCCAGCAGGGCGAGGTGCAGCGCCTGGGCTCGGACCAGAGCGAGCACGTGGACGTGCGCGTGATAGCTGCCACGAACCGCGACCTCAAGAAGGAAGTGGCCGAGCGGCGCTTCCGCGAAGATCTCTACTTCAGGCTCAACGTCATCAGCATCGACGTGCCGCCCCTGCGCAGGCGCACCGAGGACATCCCGCTCCTGGCGGCCCACTTCCTCGCCCGCTTTGCCGAGCGCAACCGCAAGACCGTCCGGGGCTTCTCGCCCCAGGCCATGAACAGCTTCCTCCACTACGCCTGGCCGGGCAACGTCAGGGAGCTGGAAAACGCCGTGGAGCGCGCCGTCATTCTCTGCACGGGAGACCTTGTCACCGGCAAGGAGCTCCCCCTTGCCGTGGCCGAAGCCGAGGCCCCGGAAGCCGCGTCTGGCCAGCAGCCCACCCAGGGAGGCCAGTCGCTGGCAGGCCTGCCTCTCGACGAGGTGGAGCGCATGGCCATCGAGGACACGCTCAAGCTCACGCGCGACAACAAGAGCGAGGCTGCCCGCTCGCTTGGCATCACCCGGGCGACCCTGCACAACAAGATGCGCAAGTACGAGATCGGCAAGGACGGCGGCAGGCATGACTAGGCCAGCGAAGCGCGGCGCTGCGCACCTGCGTCCGAAAGGCCTTGGGGGACGCCGTCCGCGACGCTCCGCCGGCCCTGGCGCCGACGGTTCTGGCACCGGCGGCCGTCTTGACCGCATCGCCGATCTCTTCTTCGAGGCTGGGATGCTGCGCCGCACGCCCCGCAGCGGATGGCCCTTCCTCGGCCAGGGGCAGGAGAACGTCGCCGAGCACAGCTTCCGCACCGCGGCCATGGCCTTCGTCCTCGCCAGGCTTGCCGGCGCCGATCCCTGGCGCTGCTGCGCCATGGCCCTCTTCCACGACTTCCACGAGGCCAGGACGGCAGACCTCAACTACGTGCACCAGCGCTACGCCGAGACGGACGAGCGCAGGGCCCTTGCCGATGCGCTCGACGGCACGGGGCTCGAGGCCGATCTGCTCGGGCTCTTCGACGAATTCGAAGCCCGCGAAAGCCCGGAGGCGAAGCTGGCCAAAGACGCCGACCAGCTCGATCTTGCCTTCAACCTCAAGGCTGAGCTCGACAGGGGCTGCGCCTTTGCCAGGGAGTGGCTCGCCTCGGCGCTCCAGCGCCTGCGCACGGACGAGGCCAGACAGGCCGCCGAGGCCATGCTGCGCGTGGACCACAACCGCTGGTGGTACGGCCGCATCGACAGGCGCTGGTGGGTGGACCGCGATGCCAAGTACCGGGAGACGAACCGGCCTGAAGCCGGCTACGGCTGGTGGCGCGCAGCGGGCGCAGCCAAGGCGCGCCCCGCCAGGCCCCGGACCTCCGCCCAAACC
>DFDR01000056.1 GCA_002369295.1 Desulfovibrionaceae bacterium UBA3823 | reverse complement strand
GACACTGCGGGTATGAACCGCATGCTCTGACCAACTGAGCTACCTTGCCATGGGGCGCTTCGTTCAGCGCAGAAAGGGGTATACAGGCATCCCCAGCCCTTGGCAAGCTTTTTTTTCGCCAAGGCCGCATTTTTTTCCGGCAGGGCGATCCGCGCCTTGCCCAGTGAGCGGCGAAGAGCGCGGAAGGGGGATGGCGGGCGCAGGCGCAGGCCGTGGCCGATTTTTGGACGGGCATGTCCAGATTTTAGCCAGCTCGGCCAGACGCCGCAGGGAAGGGCCTGGCAGCCTTCCCGTC
The DNA here is from genome assembly GCA_002369295.1 of Desulfovibrionaceae bacterium UBA3823. Taxonomy (GTDB): domain Bacteria; phylum Desulfobacterota; class Desulfovibrionia; order Desulfovibrionales; family Desulfovibrionaceae; genus Desulfovibrio. The sequence goes on along the minus strand of DFDR01000056.1, from coordinate 6,698 downwards.
TGGGGCCGAAAATTTCTGCTGCCTTCTCCGGATTTTTCGCCTGGCGCCATATTGAGTTTTTCCGAAAGGTGGTGTATGCAGTACAACTCAAATTGACAAAAACTCTATTAAGGAGATTTCTATATGAGCGACGAGAAAGTCATCCCTGCAGAGGACGCCTCTGAAAACTTTGCTGACCTGCTGGCCAGCCAGGAAAACTCTCAGGTGCGCGTCCAGGCGGGCCAGAAAGTTACCGGCACTGTCATCGAAGTCACCGACGACTCCGTTTTCGTAAACGTGGGCGTGAAGATCGACGGCGTCATGGACCGCAAGGACTTCATTGACAACGAGGGCAACCTGACCGTCAAGGCCGGCGACGAGGTCGAGGCCTGGGTCACCCGCGCGAACTCTCAGGAGATCGTGCTCGCCAAGTCCATGAACGGCGCCGGCATGGCCGCCATCGAGGACGCCAAGGAGAACGCCATTCCGGTCGACGGCCGCGTCATCGAGTCCTGCAAGGGCGGCTACCATGTCGAAGTGCTCGGCAAGACCGCCTTCTGCCCCGGCAGCCAGATGGCCGCCGGCGACGCCGACAGCGTCGTGGGCAGGACCCTGCAGTTCCTCATCACCCGCGTCGAGAGCCGCGGCCGCAACATCGTGGTCTCCCACCGCGCCCTGCTCGACCGCGAGCGCGAGGCCAACCTCGAGAAGTTCCTCGCCGAGGTGAAGGAAGGCGACATCGTCGAAGGCACCGTCACCCGCCTCGCCCCCTTCGGCGCCTTTGCCGAACTGGCCCCCGCCGTCGAGGGCATGGTCCACCTCTCCGAGCTCTCCTGGTCCCGCGTCATGAAGGCCGACGAGGCCGTGAGCGAAGGCCAGAAGATCAAGGTGAAAATCCTCAAGATCTCCAAGGAGAAGGGTCGCGACGGCCGCGATCACACCCGCATCTCCCTCTCCCTCAAGGACGCCATGGGCAATCCCTGGGACGACGAGGCCAGCAAGCTGGTCATCGGCGACGTGGTCGAGGGCAAGGTCGTGCGCCTGGCCGCCTTCGGCGCCTTCGTCGAAGTCCTGCCCGGCATCGAAGGCCTGGTGCACGTCTCCGAGATGTCCTGGGGCCGCCGCGTGAACAAGCCCGAGGAAGTGGTCAAGGCCGGCGACGTGATCAAGGTCAAGATCAAGGACGTGAACCTCGAGAGCCGCCGCGTGTCCCTGAGCATGCGCGATGCCGAAGGCGACCCCTGGGCCGACGTCGAGGAGCGCTTCCCCGTGGGCTCCACCGTCGAAGGCAGGGTGGAGAGCCACTCCAAGTTCGGCCTCTTCGTCGTCCTGGCCCCCGGCATCACCGGCCTCCTGCCCGAGGGCATCATGCGCGCCACCAAGACCGTGGACCAGTTCAAGAACCTCGACAAGGACGCTCCGGTCGAGCTCGAGATCCAGCGCGTCGACGTGGCCGCCCGCCGCATCACCCTGACCCCCAAGGGCGTCGAAGCCCAGCCCGAACCCGTCAAGGAAGGCGGCGCTGGCTCCGGCAAGAAGGGCGGCAAGTCCTCCCGCGAACCCGAAGACAACTCCTGGCGCCAGCATCAGAAGGCCGGCGCGTCCAGCGACAACAGCATAATGGCACAGGCTTTGCAGAAGGCTATGCAGAACAAACACTAAGGAGTGTTCTGTATGCATCTTAAACAGTTCTCTGCTGTTTTGCTGTGCCTGGCCGTCCTCCTCTTCGCGAGGGCGGCCAGCGCCGGCAGCCTTCCCGACTTCACGGACCTCGCCGCCTCGTGCGGCCCTGCCGTCGTCAACATCAACACCGAGCGCTCTGCCGGCATGAACGGCCCCGAAGACATGTTCGGCGACATGTTCCGCAACATGCCGCCCGGCTTCGAGCGCTTCTTCCGCTTCGGCCCCCGCCAGGGCCGCCGCGGGCCCGCCCGCAAGCAGAAGTCCCTCGGCTCCGGCTTCCTCATCTCGGCCGACGGCTACATCGTGACCAACAACCACGTTGTCGCCAACGCCGACGTCATCCGCGTCACGCTCGACGAGAAGACCTACAAGGGCGAGCCCATCAAGGCCAAGCTCGTGGGCTCCGACGAGGAGACCGATCTTGCCCTGCTCAAGATCGACATCAAGCAGAATCTGCCCTTCCTCAAGTTCGGCAACTCCGACGAACTCAAGGTCGGCGAGTGGCTCCTGGCCATCGGCAATCCCTTCGGCCTCGACCATTCTGTCACGGCGGGCATCCTGTCCGCCAAGGGCCGCCGCATCAACGCCGGCGCCTTCGACAACTTCCTGCAGACCGACGCCTCCATCAATCCCGGCAACTCCGGCGGCCCCCTCATCAACATGAAGGGCGAGGTGATAGGCATCAACACCGCCATCATCGCCTCCGGCCAGGGCATAGGCTTCGCCATCCCCAGCAACATGGCCAACGAGATCATCGATCAGGTCAAGGGCGGGAAGAAGGTGAGCCGCGGCTGGCTCGGCATCGGCATCCAGGACGTGGACTCGAACACCGCCAAGGCGCTCGGCCTCGACGAGCCCAAGGGTGCCCTCGTCGGCAGCGTCCAGAAGGACCAGCCTGCCGACAAGGCCGGCATCAAGGACGGCGACGTCATCGTTGCCATCGACGGCAAGGACGTCGAGGACACGGCGGATCTGCTCCGCACCATCGCCAGGCACCAGCCCGGCACCGAAGTCAAAGTAACGGTGTGGCGCGACGGTTCCAAGAAGGACTTTACCGTAAAGCTCGGCGACCGCAGCGAGAACCTGACGGCCGATAACGCCATCCGGGGACACAGCGGCGATGCCAGCACCGCCGAAGCCACCCTGGGCCTCACCCTCAGACCCCTCAGGGCCGAGGAGGCCAAGGCGCTGAAGATCGAGCAGGGCGGCCTGGTCATCGTTTCCATCGAGGACGACAAGCCCGCCTCCAGCGCGGATCTGCACGTTGACGACGTCATTCTCAAGGCCAACATGAAGACTGTGAAGACGATGGCCGACCTCGCCAAGGTGGTCAAGGAAGAAGGCCTCAAGCGTGGCGCCATCATCCTCCAGATCAACCGACGCGGCGACCAGCTCTTCCGCACGGTCTCTCTCGAGAAGAAGTAGCGTCCGCATTCAAGCTCTTTCAAGGCCGCTCCGGAAGTTCCGGGGCGGCCTTTTTGCGCTGCCGGGGCATCCCTGCCTCCGACAGGCCCAGGCCCGCATCGGCAGGAACAAGAGCAGGGGGCAGGGGCAGGGCCGGCCCTTCCACGGCCCACAGCCCAAGACCACGGCGCAGGAGCGCTGCAGGCCATGCGTGCGTCTGGGCAAGCCTATCCCCAATCTTCCCCAGGCGCTTTGCCGAGGCAAAGCTGCCCGGGAAGCTGCAACGGAAAAGGGCGTGCCAGCCGCGCCGGCGCGCTGGCTTTGGCGTGGACAGAGGCCTGCCGGCTCAGGTAGAAGAAGGACAGTGGGGAAGGGGCGTTTCCGCCCTGCCCAGAGTCCAGTGCCGCAAGACCAGAGCCGGGACTCGCCCAGAGCCCGGACAACCCCGCAAGGAGCAAGTGCGCATGTTCAACCCCGACTGGAAAAACGTCAGAGACAGCCTCATGGAACGCGTGGGCGACTTCGCCAAAGCCAATCCCCAGGCCGTGGCCGGCTACGCCCGCCTCGAAGAGGGCGCCGGCAAGGGCAAGGCGCTCGATCCCAAAACCCGCGAGCTCATCTCCCTCGCCGTGGCGGCCACCACGCGCTGCGACGGCTGCATTGCCGTGCACGCGGCCAAGGCCAAGGAGCTCGGCTGCACCAAGGAAGAGATTGCCGACGCCCTCGGCGTGGCCGTTGCCATGAACGCCGGCGCGGCCCTCGTCTACTCGTCGCGCATTCTTGAAGCCTTCGACCAGGCTCCCGGCAAGTAGGCATCATTCAAGGAAAGCCTGAAGCTTCACCCCTCTGCGTCCCGGAGCACAACCGCGCTCCGGGACGCGCTGGCGTTCCCAGCCCCTTTGCCGTATGGTTGCAGAAATTCTTCAAACGCCGTGCCGGGCACGGCAACGTCAACTCTCCAGGGGAGGCTCTCCATGCCGATTCATGCCGAGGCGGGCAAGCTCGCCGATCCCGCAACGCTCGAAAACATTCCTGCGCTCATGAGCGCCTACTATACGCTGTCGCCTGATCCCGCAGACAAGGCGCAGCGCGTCTCCTTTGGCACTTCAGGACACCGCGGAAGCTCCGTCAAGCGGACCTTCAACGAGGACCACATCGCGGCCATTACCCAGGCGGTCTGCGAATACCGCGCCAAAGAAGGCCTTCAGGGCCCGCTCTTCATCGGCTTCGACACCCACGCCCTGTCCGAGGCTGCCTACCGCACCGCGCTGGAGGTGCTGGCTGCCAACCACGTGCAGACCCGCGTCTCCAAGGACAAGGCCTTCACCGCCACGCCCTGCGTGTCCCACGCCATCCTCAAATGGAACCGCGGCCGCAAGGGCGCGGAGCTGGGCGACGGCATCATCATCACGCCCTCCCACAACCCGCCCTCCGACGGCGGCTTCAAGTACAATCCTCCGCACGGCGGCCCTGCCGGCACCGAGGCCACGAGCGTCATCGAAGCCAGGGCCAACGAGCTCCTCGCGGACGGCCTGAAAGCGGTCAAGCGCGTGCCCTACGCCGAGGCCCTGAACGCGCCCGAGATCCAGGAATTCGACTACATCGCGGCCTACGTGGACGATCTGGCTTCCATCATCGACATGGAGGCCATCGCCAAGTCGGGCCTCAAGCTGGGCGTTGACCCGCTCGGCGGCGCCAGCCTCGTGCTCTGGCAGCCCATCGCCGACAAGTACGGCATCGATCTGACCATCGTGAACAAGTGCGTGGATCCGACCTTCCGCTTCGTCCCCCGCGACAAGGACGGCAAGATCCGCATGGACTGCTCCTCGCCCTGGGCCATGAGCGTGCTCCTCGGCATGAAGGACCAGTTCGACCTGAGCTTTGCCTGCGATCCCGACTCCGACCGCCACGGCATCGTCACCAGGGACGAGCTCATGAACCCCAACCACTACCTCTCGGTGTGCGCCTGGTATCTGCTCAAAACCCGCACCCAGTGGCCGGCCTCCTGCGGCATCGGCAAGACCGTGGTGACCACGAACCTGCTGAACAGGGTGGGCGCCAAGCTTGGGCGCAAGGTCATTGAGACGCCGGCCGGCTTCAAGTGGTTCGTGCCCTTCATGACCAGCGGCGAGTGCGGCTTCTGCTGCGAGGAGAGCGCCGGCGGCTCCTTCCTCTGCTTCGACGGCTCCACCTGGAGCACCGACAAGGACGGCCCGCTGCTCTGTCTGCTGGCTGCCGAGATGATGGCCAAGGAAGGCGCCAGCCCCAGCGAGCTCTACCGCAGGCTGACGAAGGAGCTTGGCCAGCCCGTGTACCAGCGCATCGACTCCCCCGTGGACGACAAGACCCGCACCGTCCTCAAGTCCCTGACGCCCGAGACGGCGCGCATGGAAGTCCTGGGCGGCCAGAAGGTCGAAGACGTCCTCACCAGGGCGCCCGGCAACGACGCGGCCATCGGCGGCGTCAAGATCGTCACCGAGGACGGCTGGTTCGCCGTGCGCCCGTCCGGCACCGAGGCCATCTACAAGCTCTACGCCGAAAGCTTCAAGGACGAGGCCCATCTCAAGTCCATCCAGCAGGACGCCGGCGACTTCGTTGCCAGGCTGCTGGCCAGCAAGTAGCCTCGCGCGCCTTCCACCGACAGTTCAAGGCGGCCCGCGCTCCCTGAGCCGGAGTGCGGGCCGCCTTTTGTTGCCTTAGCCCTGTCCTGGCAGGACGGGCGCGGCTCCTCGTCCTTCCGGGGCGCAGGAGGCAGACAATTGACGTGCCGCAAAAGGCTTTCGCCTTTCCATGCGTGAGCGCGCTCTTTGCGCGCAAACCGGCATGAAGGCAAATGTGGCTGCTCCACGGGCGGTCGGACTGTCAGTGCCATTATTGACAACAGAGAATGTTGTTGCCAAATATTCTTGTTTGAAAACATGCCTAGTCCTTGCCAGGAAGGAACGGAAGAGTGGTCATTCCCCAAGCAAAGCATGGCCTTTCAACGGATATTCGCGACAGAAACTGGATATGGAAGAATCCAGACTGGCTTTCCTTTCCCGACATGTCCGATGACTTCCTTTCGCAGGGGCGCGATTTGGACGAGGCGAGAAGCAACTTGAAGAGCTCTGCTCATATCAGGGCTTCGAAAGCGAACAGATCTGCGTGGCTTGCGACAGCATCCTCGCAAGCTGGACTCTTGAAGTCTTGCGTCTGCGCCGCAAATCCGTCCGTTCTTCCTTGGCGGATGCCCTTGGGCTTGGCGTTGCCGAGTGGAAGCGTCGCAGCAGGAAGTCTAGAGAGGGCAGGGCGGTTGCGGCGACGCTGGAAATGCTGTCAGACGAGGCGCCCCTGACGCTCGACCGCATCCTGACTTCGCACGCCATGCTGAAGGAGGACGACGAAACCGGCTGGGGACGGCTCCGCGACCATTCGGAATATGTATACGCACTCGACGCAAAAGGACGGCGGCATGTTGTCTATGAGGCGCGCCGCAGGAATGCGTGCCGGGACTGATGCAGCAGCACATCGACTGGTGGCATGCGTCCAAGCAAGCGCCGCCAAGGGCTGCCGGGGCAATGCTGGCTCACTTCCTCTTCGTTGTCATCCATCCGTTCCGCGACGGCAGCGGGCGGATGGCGAGGATACTTGCG
>DFDR01000199.1:7559-10171 GCA_002369295.1 Desulfovibrionaceae bacterium UBA3823 | reverse complement strand
GCCCATGGTCTTCTGGGCGTCGTTGAGGCCGTTGCTCAGGGCCACGAAGCCGGCGGAGAACCACTGCAGCTTCCTGAAGGTGGCGATGACCCGCGCCCTGCGGTGCCTCGAGCATATCCAGTAGAGCAGCCACATGATGAGGAAGCCGACGGAGAAGCCGATGAGGGGCGAGCCGACGAGGGGCACGAGGACCTTGAGGACCAGGCCCTGGAAGTTCACGGCGCTGGGGCCGGCATGGGCCCAGCCGGCGCCGATGAGCCCGCCGATGAGGGCGTGGGACGAGGACGAGGGTATGCCCAACCACCAGGTGAAGAAGTTCCAGAAGATGGCCCCCACGAGGGCGGCCAGCACGAGAATGTGGCAGCCCTCGACGACGTGCGGGTAGACCAGGCCGCCACCCAGGGTCTTGGCGACTTCCGTGCCCAGCAGCGCGCCCACGAAGTTCAGGGTGGCCGCCATGGCGATGGCGTACTTGGGCTTTGCCACCTTGGTGGAGACGATGCTCGCGATGGCGTTGGCGCAGTCGTGGGCGCCGTTGGTGAAGTCGAAGATCAGGGCCGTGGCGATGATCAGGATGAGCAGTATCGGGACCTCAAACATTTTTCAGCACCGCTTCTTCGATGTCTTCCGCCAGGTCCGTGAGCTTGGCCAGCACGGTCTCGAGCCTGTCGTAGATCTGGACCCACTTGAGGGCGTCCGTGAGATCCAGCGGCTTGACGTCCTCGGGCAGGTCCATGCACTCGGCAACGCCCACGGCGACGATGGTGTCGCACTCTTCCCTAAGCATGCGGAAGGCGCGGGTCTTGTGCACGTCGTGGCGCTTGGTGAGGCCCTGCAGCATGAGGGTCGTGAGCTTGGCCATCTCCTCGATGTTGGCGGCCACCTTTCTGGCGGGGAAGCGGAAGCGCGACATTTCGTACACGGCGATGCGGGTGGCCATCATCTGCAGTCCGTCGATGCATTCTTCCTGATCCTGGTTGATGCGCAGGATGTCCTCGCGGTCGATGGGGGTGATGAAGGACTGGTAGAGGGTGCGCGATATTTGCCGGTGCAGCTTGTCGGCATCGGCTTCGATCTCGGCGATGCTCTTGTTGACCTCATAGCTGCGGGGATCGCCGTCGAGCATGACGCGGAGCTGCTCCGCGATTTTGCACAGCATGGCGTTCTGGTCCAGCAGCATTTGGAAAAATGGCGCTGATTTCGGGAGAAGGGAAGCAAACATCTGAGAGGCTCCGTCGGCGCATGCCGGTCTGAACGGGTTGCAGAAGGGCCGCGGAAGCGCGGAAGGCTCCCTTGGCGCGCACTATGCGCAGGTATTGCCTTCACCTACCCTATTTTGCGCCTGCCTGCAAAGCCTGCGGCCACGTCCTCGTCATGGCGCGCCGGCTGCGCGCAGAGGCACCCCCGGAAGCCTCCAGACTGCGGGCGTCCCCGCAAAGCCGGCAAGCCGGCTGGCTGCGCCGCGCCGAGGGCTTGGCCTGTCGCCCTGCCGGCAGGAAGCCCAAAGCTCCAAGCAGAGCTTCATATTCTGGCTGCACCGGGAGCGCCCCTCGTTCATGCGGCTTGCCGCAGTCCGACGGTGCCGCCTGCGGTCCGCAGAGCCTTCGAGACCTGCTGGGCCGCGGAGCCGGCGCAGCCCCAGGGGGGGGCTCTGGCTGCAGGCGGGCCCTGGCTGCGCCGCGCCTAGGGGGCTTGGCTCTGCCCTGTGCCGGGAAAGCCGAGGATGCGGGCTGAGAGGCGCGGCCAGGCTGCGGGCCTGCGGCCTGCCAGCTCTTCGGGGCCGGCGTGGCAGGCCAGCATGCCCTGCCAGGCAGGGCTTGTCCGCAGGGCCTCGCTGAAGGAGGCGTCGGGCGCAAGCGGAGAGGCAAAGACTACGAGGTCGCGGGCGGGATCCCGGCCGGCAGCCTGGCAGTGCGCCTTCCAGACCTGGGCCAGGGCCTCGGCGCAGGCCGCATCGAGCGGCTCTGCCGCGACGCAGGGCACGACGGCAAGGCTGCGCCTTCCCTGGCGCTCGGGCAGGACGAAGCTGCCCTGGGGCAGCGCGCCCGCGCTTCCGCCTGCCGCCTTCGGCTCGACGGGGGCCTGCGCGGGAAAGGGGAGCGCTCCCCGGTAGGCCAGCCTCGCGAAGCCTTCCCGCACCATGGCAGGCCAGAAGGGGGCAAGGCAGGCCTTGGGATCGCCCAGCAGGGCCTCGGCAAAGCCCTGGCAGTCGCCGTGCCGTGCCTGCTCTGCCCCGCCGGCGATGCGCAGGCCGTGCAGGAGCAGGGGATCGGCAAGGCGCAGGCGAAGCTGGGCCTCGCCGCCGGGGCCGCGCTGTCCGCCGGGCCCGCCTGGCCAGCTGGGCCCGCCTGGCCCGGTAAGCTCGGCAAGGCCAGCCTGCACCAGAGCCCTGGCGCAGAAGGCCAGCTCTGCCGGATTGGCCCTGATGCCGGCAAGGGAGCCGCCGGCCTGTTCGGCAGATTCGGCCTGTTCGGCAGATTCGGCAGGTTCGGCATGATAGGCCTGTTCGGCAGATGCGGCAGATTCGGCATGTCCGGCGCCGCGCTGCGCGGCGCAGGCAGGGCCGGGGCCTGCAGGGAAGGCAGAGGCAAGCTGCAGGCCTGCGCTTCCGG
>DFDR01000199.1:0-7514 GCA_002369295.1 Desulfovibrionaceae bacterium UBA3823 | reverse complement strand
GGCCTGCGCTTCCGGCGGCCGATGCCGCCTCCAGCAGCGGGATGCCGAGGCGGGCGCTGATGCCGGCCCGCACGAAGGCCCGCCAGGGCTGGCGCCAGAGCCGCTCCTGGGGTGCCTGGAGAAAGCTTTCCCGAAAGCAGGGGGCCTTGGGCAGCAGCGCCAGCGCCGAGCAGCGCGGGCCGACGGCTGCCAGGGCCCAGACCAGATCGCCGGCGCTCCAGTCAGGAAAGAGCCCGGCCAGCCTGGCAAAGCTGAGGGGCTTGAGCTGAAGGCGCTCGATGCCGGCCGCAAGTCCCCGTCCCTGGGGAAAGCCGGGACCCGAGCAGCCGAAGACAAGGGCCTGGCTTGAGCCCCTGCCCTGCCTGGCCAGACGGGCCTTGAGCCTGGCCAGGAGCAGCTGCGTGAGGGCCGGCTGGCTGAGGCAGAGCCTGTCCCAGCCGTCGAGGATCAGGGGCTCGCTGAAGCCGCGCCTGGCAGCCAGTTCGGCAAGCCCCTCGCAGAGGCTTTCGGGATCGGGCGGGACGCGCTGGCCAAGCAGGGCGCCGAGGGCCAGGGCCGAGCCCTTGAAGGTCGGGGCCAGCTCGAGAAAGGCGCAGGGCAGGCCCTGCAGGCAGCGCTTCAGTAGCGTCGTCACGCCAAAGCCCGGCGCGCCTTCGACGCTGAGGGCGCGGACTGGCGCGCGCCGGGAGCCGGCCGCACCGAGCCAGTCTGCCAGCTGCGCAAGCTCGGCGTCCCTGCCGCCAAAGCTTGCGGCGGGATCGAAAGGCTGTGCGGAGAGGAGCTTCATGCGATTAGGCGATCCGTTAGTCAGCTTCACGTCAGCTTCGTGCACTCGCCCTGCCCCGCGGCTAGCTGAAGGCAGCCACGACCCTGCCCCGGCGCAGGGCAACGCGCCCCAGCGGCAGATCCCGCCACCAGAGGCTGGCTTCGTCGCCGGCAATCGGCGAGGCCATGCTCGTGCCGGCAAGCAGGCGCCGCAGGTCTGCGGTTTCCTCGAGCACGATGCGGGGACCCTCGGCCGGCATGAGGCAGCGCAGCCGCGCGTCCGGGACAAAGCCGCCGGCGCCGATCCTGCCGAGCGGGGCGGCCTGCCAGACGAAGCCTTCGGGGATGAGCGCCTGCGATGCCCTTGGCAGGAAGCGCACCGTGCCGGCAAAGGCGGCCGCATCCCCGTCCGGCAGCCGCGCCGGATCGAAGCTGGCGCAGGCAAGGCTTGGGCGGGGAACGATCTGCAGGGGGGCGGAAGCCTTGGGTTTTCGTGGCACGCCTTTGCCCTTGCCCTTGCCCTTGCCGTCCTGCTCCGGCAGCGGGGGCGTCGCGCCCCGCTTGACGAGCCTGGCCACGAAGAAGCCCTGGGCGCCGGACTTTTCGCCGTCAACGCGCAGGGTGCCATAGCTTCCCTCCCTGTCGTCGAAGCGAAAGCCCGGGAAGGGCTCGAGGGGCTCGCGCACAAGCCCGAGCTCGGCTTCGGCCCAGGCCACCTGGCGCTCGTTCTCGTCGCTGTTGGTGGTGCAGGTGGAGTAGACCACGCGGCCGCCTTCCTTGAGCAGCAGGGCGGCCTTGTGCAGGAGCAGGCGCTGCAGGCCGACCAGGGGCTTGATCTTGTCGCCCTGCCAGAGTCTGGCGGCCTGGGGGTGCTTTTCCACCGTGCCCCAGCCCGAGCAGGGCGGATCGAGCTGGATGCAGGCCAGGGAGCCGGCGCGGAGCGGCAGGGACTGCCCCTCGAAGGAGCAGGTGCCTGCCTGGAGAAAGTTCATGGCGCGCAGGTTCGAGCGCAGGGTGAAGAGCCTCGAATGGGAGGCCTCGTTGGCCAGGACGAAGCCCGAGGGGCCGGCGAGCTGGCAGAGGAAGCCCGTCTTGCTGCCGGGGCTCGAGCACATGTCGAGCACGGTCTCGCCGGGCGCCGGCGCCAGCGCCAGCGGGGGGAGCATGGAGGACCGGTCCTGGATGTAGACGAAGCCGAAGCGCGAGGCGAGCGAGCCTCCCAGCGGAGCCGGCTCCTCGGCGAGGCGCCAGCAGCGGTCCGAGAAGGGCTCGGGCTCGAAGCGGTAGCCTTCGGCCTCGAGGAGCGACCGGCAGGCGCCGGCCTCGTCGCCTTCGACCGTGATGCGGAAGGAGCGGAGCCGCACGGCGCACCGGTCCTGCTAGTCGAACTCGGGGGCCTGCTTGTTGATGGCCTCGAGCAGGTCCTTGCCCGCCTTGAAGAAGGGCAGCTTCTTGGGAGGCACGAGGACGGTCTCGCCCGTCGTGGGGTTCCTGCCAGCGTAGCTCTTGTATTCTTTGATCTTCCAGGAGCAGAAGCCGCGGATTTCAACGCGGTGCTCCTCCATCAGTGCATCGTGGATGACGCCGAAGAAGACGTCGACGACCTTGGATGCTTCTTCCAGCGGAATGGAGGCCGATTCGGCCAGGCGCGCGCACAGTTCGCTCTTGTTCATGGAAAGCTTTACCCCGGGGTGGAATGACGTAAGGAAGCCGTCTCTTATCAGGCTTCCCCGCGCACGTAAAGAGCCGAATGGACAAAAAAGGGCTTGACATTCAGCAAGATACCCTGCCAGCCCCCGGCACCGAAAGGGCTTCCGGCATGCTTGCCGGAAGCCCTTCTGCTTCAGGAGGGACGCTCTAGGCCTAGCGTCCCCGGCGGGCGAGGCACAGGGCTGCCGTGCCGAAAATGCCCAGAATCCAGCCTATGCCGCCGAGAATTTCCGTCATGCCGGGGCCGCGCTCGGCTTCGGCCGCCAGCATGGCCCGCAGGGGGGCGACCCGGCGGTCGACGCTGGTCTCGACTATCCTTGCCAGCTCTTCGCGGCTGATGCCGGCAAGGGCGGGCGACGAAGCCTGTCCTGCGGGCTGTCCCGCAGCCTGGGGAGTGGCCTGTCCTGCTGCCTGGGGTGTAGCCTGGGGTGCGACCTGGGGGGCCGCGGCTGCAGGCTGCGCCGCCGCAGGCGTCCCCGTCTCGGCGAGGGCAAGCTCGTCCGGCTCGACGAAGCAGTCGTTCTCGTGGCCTTCGCCGGCATTGATATGGATGCGCAGGCCTTCGGGGCAGGCCTTCATGGCCGGCGTTGCGGGAATGAGGGCTATGCCCTCCGCGCTGGTCCTGGCTTCGGCGAGCCTGGCGCCGGAGCGCTTGTCGAAGACCGTCACGGGGCAGTCTTTGGCGGGCGAACTCTTGGAGAAGCGGCAGACCACGCGGATCTGCTGCGCTTCGACAGTGGCGAAGATGTTGATGCGGTGGGCCAGGGCGTCCTGGAAGGAAAGCAGGAGGACGGCCAGGGCGAGGAGACAAAGGGCAGGGAGGCGGCAGAGGGACATGGCAGGCCTTCAGCGGGTGGAGGTGAAGAGATCGGGACTGGTGCGCAGGAGGAAGCCTGCGGTCAGCATGGTCACGAGGCCCTCGACGGCGGAGATGGGCAGTTCCGCCAGACAGAGTGCCTTGGCGGCTGCCAGGAAGCCCTCGTCGGTGGACCACAGGCAGAGGGCCGTGAGCAGGGCCGCGCCGAAGACGGAGGCGAAGCCGGCCAGAAAGGCGGCCGCCGCGGAAACGGCCCTGCCCCGCCCGAGCAGAGGGCGCAGGGCCAGGCCGAAGATCACGGCAGGCAGGGCCATGTTCACGGTGTTGCAGCCAAGCACCGCAAGGCCGCCGAACTGGAAGAGCATGGACTGGAGAAGCAGGCCCGTGAAGATGGCGGGAAAGGCGCTCCAGCCAAGGATCAGCCCGAGCAGGCCGTTCAGGAGCAGGTGCACGCTCGAGGGGCCCACGGGCACGTGGATGAGCGAGGCGACGAAGAAGGCCGCGGAGAGCATGGCCACGGTCACGAGACGGGCGCTGGAAAGCCGGCGCAGGCCGAGCCAGAGCCCGGCCGCGCAGAGCGCGCCCCCGCAGGCAAGCACGGGGACGGAAAGGACGCCTTCGGCGATGTGCATGGGAGGGGCCTCCGGCCCTGCCGGGCGGATGCGGACCCGGCAGAGCCGCATGGGGTGGGGGCTTAGCGCTTCGCCTTGGCAGGCGCAGTGAATTCGGTCCAGAGCACGCCGCCGAGCTCGACGTCGCGGTCCTTGCCCTCGTGGGCTATCTTCGCGGGGCCGTCGACCAGGGCCGCAAAGCCCCACCAGCCGGCGAAGGGAGCCGCGAAGGTGAAGACGCCGTTGGCGTCGGTCTTGACGACCTGCGTCACGAAATAGTCGTTGGGCGCTTCATGGCGCTGGGGGCCGGAGCCATTCCAGTGCTCGACCTCGACGTCGCAGCCGGCAACGGGCTTGCCCTCGTGGAGCACGACGCCCTGGAAGACGCAGCCGGCCCAGTTGGCAAAGGGACGGGTCAGCGGGACGATCTCGACGGGCAGGCCGAGGGGCTCGTCCCAGCCCTCCTCTTCCCCGAAGGCGGCCACGAGGGTCTTGGTGTAGTGGATGATGAACTTGTCCTCGGCGGGCTCCCAGTAGGGCTTCGGGGTCATGGCGAAGGCGTAGACGCCGGGCTCGGCGAGCTTGTAGCTGGCTGTGGCGCCCTTCTTGCCCATGACGGTCTTTTCCTTGAGCGAGGGCAGGATGTCCTGGGCCTTGCCCCCGGCAAAGGCCTGGGCCTTTTCGATTTCGAGGTTCATGCCCTTGCCTTCGAAGGGATGGGCAAAGGCAAAGGTCAGCTCGATGGACTGGTCCTTCTTGTCGAGGACGCAGCTTTTGGAGGGGACGAGCATGCCGAAGTGGGCGTGGGCGGCGGCCGCGGAGAGGAGGATGCCGGCGCAGGCGCAGGCACAGGCGCAGATAACTTTGTTCATGGGGCAAATCCTTATGCAGAGAGGGGGGGTGGCGCCCGGCGGGCGTCTGGAAAGAACGTAGCACCTTTTTTTAAAAAATAGCAAGCCGTCGCTGGGCCCCTGGCCGAAAAAGGCGCCGAAAGGGGCTTCGCGCCCCTGGGCGCGGCGCTGCCGGGCGCTGTCTGGAGATCTAGACACGGCTCTCCCATTGGAGCACAATAGATGAAAAGGGTCTGTGGCGCAAGGAGCATCCGCCCTGCAACGTCGGTCTGAGAGGCGTCCAGCACGTCTCGGACGCATCCCAATGACATGCGGGCAAGGATCCGCGAGCGAGGAGAGCATGCAGATGGAACACGAAAGCTTCAACCATAACGAGCTGAAGCCTGAAGTCATGATCGTCGATGACCAGGAAGTCAACCGCGCAATCCTGTCCATGATCATCGCTGAAGAATTCACGCCCGTGGAGTGCGCAGACGGCTTTCAGGCCCTCGAAGTGCTCAGGGCGCGCAAGGGCTCGATCTCCCTCGTGCTGCTGGATCTGCACATGCCCGGCATGAGCGGCCAGGACGTTCTGCGCACCGTGCGGGACGATCCCGAGCTGAGCAAGATTCCGGTGATCGTCATCACGGGCGAGAGCGACGCCGAAATCGAGAGCCTCGAGCTCGGCGCAAGCGACTTCATTCCCAAGCCCTACCCCAACAAGGGCGTCATTCTGGCCCGCATGCGCCGCACCATCGAGCTCTACGAGGACAGGCAGATCATCCAGACCACGGAGCGCGACGCGCTGACCTCGCTTTTCACGCGCGAGTACTTCTACCGCTACGCGGAGCAGTACGACGTGCGCCACCCGGAGCAGGACATGGACGCCATCCTGGTCGACGTGAACCATTTCCACATGATCAACGAGCGCTTTGGCAACGCCTTCGGCGACGAGGTGCTCAAGCAGATAGCCGCCAAGCTCACCCATCTTGTCCAGGAGCACGGTGGCCTCGCCAGCCGGCGCGGCTCCGACACCTTCATGATCTACCTGCCCCACGGCACCGACCTCAAGACCCTGCACGAATTCATGTCGGTTTCGCTCATGGGCGAGTCGGCCGGCTCTCGCGTGCGCCTGCGCATGGGCGTCTACGAGCGGGCCGACAAGGGCATCGAAATTGAGCGCCGCTTCGACCGCGCCAAGATAGCCGCCGACTCGGTGCGCAACAACTTCACCCGAAGCATCGCCTTCTACGACGTGGAGATGCACAAGAAGGAGCTCTACGACGAGCAGCTCATCGAGAACTTCCCCCGCGCCATCGCCGAACGGCAGTTCAAGGTCTACTACCAGCCCAAGTTCGACGTGTGGCCCGACGTCCCCGTGCTCTCCAGCGCCGAGGCCCTGGTGCGCTGGCAGCATCCCACCCTGGGCCTGATCAGTCCCGGCATCTTCATCCCCCTCTTCGAGGAGAACGGCCTCATCCAGTCCCTTGACCACTACGTCTGGCGCACGGCCGCGGCCCAGGTCAAGGAGTGGAAGGAGACCTACAACTACACGCTGCCCGTGTCGGTGAACGTTTCGCGCATCGACATGTACGATCCCTCCCTCATCGACACCCTGCTCTCCATTCTGGCAGAGAACGGGATCACCCCCAACGAGCTTCTGCTGGAAATCACCGAGTCCGCCTACACCCAGGACACCAAGCAGATCATCGAGACGGTCGAGAAGCTCAGGTCGCTCGGCTTCAAAATCGAGATGGACGACTTCGGCACGGGCTACTCCTCGCTGAACATGATCTCCACCCTGCCCATCGACGCCCTCAAGCTGGACATGATGTTCATCCGCTCGGCCTTCGGCGAGCGCAAGGACACGCGCATGCTCCAGTTCATCATCGACATCGCCGACTACCTGTCCGTGCCGGTCATCGCCGAGGGCGTGGAGAACGAGGAGCAGCTCAACACCCTCAAGGCCATGAGCTGCGACATCGTCCAGGGCTACTACTTCTCCAAGCCCGTGCCGCCTGAGGAGTTTGTGCGCTTCATCGAGGCCAGGATAGCCCAGGGCCACGTGCAGACCTCCGCCTCGCTGGCCGACACGGGCTCGCGCGAGGGCACGACCCCCTACTGCAAGATCACCTACGCCCTCTCGAGCGGCTACGAAAGCGCCTACTACGTGGACACGGATACGGGCAGCTACGTGGAGTTCAACTCCGAAGGCCGCTACGAGGACCTGCAGATCCAGCGCAGCGGCACGGACTTCTTCAGCGACGCCGCGGAAAACGCCCGCCGGGTCGTCTTCGCCCCTGACCAGGACCGCGTGCTCGCCGCCCTGTCCAGGGACGCCGTCATGGCCCAGATCAGCGAGGGCCGGTTCCTCTCCATGACATACCGCCTCGTCATCAACGGGCTGCCCGTCTACTACAGCATGAAGATTGTCCGCGCCGGCACCCATGACCAGCACCACATCGTCGTCGGCGTGAGCAACGTGGACGAGCAGGTCCGCCAGACCTGGCAGATCGACGAGGAGACCACGCTCAACTTCAACAGCCTCTCCAAGGCGCTTTCCAGGGACATGGAGAGCATATACTACATCGACATGGAGACGGAGAGCTACATGGAGTTCGTTGCCAACGGCGGCTACCGCGAGCTCAAGCTCGAGATTACGGGCGAGAACTTCTTCTCCGAGGCCGCGAAGAACATCAGGTCCGTGCTCTACGTCGACGACCAGGAGCGCGTGGTGGCAGCCATCCAGCGCGAGGCCCTCCAGCGGGCCCTGGCCGACAG
>DFDR01000042.1 GCA_002369295.1 Desulfovibrionaceae bacterium UBA3823 | reverse complement strand
CCGTTTTCAGACTGGAAGAAGAGAAAGTTTTTTCTCCACATGGTCGCGGGACGGATCCCAAAGGATTCTACATAAAATGTGAAATTTCGTATTTGTTGCTGAAAGAGTGATAAAATCTATAGTGATGTGTAGGAAAAACTATCTTTTCTATCAATCACAAGAATGAGCAAAAGCAGCTGCAATCTATTATACTCTCACACTTTCTGCAAAGTAGTGTGGTATAAACAAAGAACATTATATTGCAACTGTATTCTACCGTATGAGAAGATTTCAAAATGAAATATTGGAGGAACTCATTCCTTTGAATATTTGAAAACTTGAGCCATATCCTAGCTATATGAATATTGCATCTGAATAAGATATGCGATAAGATCGGCGTCGTGCATAAAGCGATGCTGACGTCTCTCCTTGTCTTGGGAAAGTGCAGGGCAACTTCTCTGTTCTCTCGATGGCGACACCGCGCGGCACCGTCTCGGCCAGAGATGAAGTCTGGCCTCGAAAGAAGAACTGCACGGCTGAATCTGCCGGGCGTCGCCCCCCGAGGTCTTTCAGAATGCACGGTGATCAGCCAGGCATGAAGTCCATGTCGGCTTGACCCGTGCGCCAGGCCTGTCGTCCTCATCTTCGGTACGCCGTGCCCGCATGCGAATGCTGAACTGCAGATTTCAGGGTGACAGGCTGGAAACTGAAGCAGGCTCCCATCGAGACCATTACGCCCCACTGCTCTGTACATCTCTCCATACGGGGAGACTAAGATATTTTTTTAGGAATATCAGATAGTTGGCTAAAATGCCGAGAGATGGGGAATGATGGCAGGCTTCTCATGGCACCATTTTGCTCATCCTCTTGAAATCCTCTAGGACGTAATTGAAGCTACGGACACCTTGAAGCGCATGGCGTGGATCCGGAAGTGTGGTTTCAGTGCCGGAGGGCACCGGAGGCGGCCAGCACGCTCCAGTAGTCCAGCTCCCTCTGCCTCCGCAGTTCGGGGCAGGGCCAACGAAAAGAGGGCTCCTTGCGGAGCCCTCTTCGGGAAAGATTTTTCGTAGGATTCGGCTTAGCCCGGCAGATCGTCGTCCTCTTCGCCGACGCCTTCTTCCTCGTCCGCTGCGAGCCCCGTCTGTGGCGGCGCATCGGCGATGGGCTTGTCCGCAGGTCCCCAGTCCTTGACGGTGATCTCCGGCCCCATGAAGCCATAGCGGTTCTCCGTGCGCAGGGTGAAGGCGATGCGGATGGTGTCGTGCACCATATGGGCCGTGATCTCCTGGGCAAAGCCCCAGGCCTTGGCGCGGAGGATGCAGCCGTCGACCGTATCCTTGAGGTTGAGGTCCACGCTGTCGGGATGGTTGCGGAATGTGGTACGCCCCAGGATTTCCAGCGGATTGGAGACGAAGACAGGCTCCGGGTTGCCGGGGCCGAAGGGCTCCATCAGGGCCAGCTCGCGCAGGTGCTCGGGACGTGCCGCGTCGCGGAAGCCGATGACGCCGTCCACGGCGATGGTGGGGACGGGCGTGGCGCCGAGGCGCCGCTTGGTCATGTTCTGGAAGTCGCGCCTGAAGGCGTCGAGCTGTCCGGGCAGGATGCGCACGCCTGCGGCCTGCTTGTGGCCGCCGAAGGCCAGCAGGTGGTCCGGTATCTCCGCAAGGCCGGCGTAGAGGTCGAAGCCGGGGATGGAGCGGCCGGATCCCTTGAGCGTGTCCTTGTCGTCGCAGACGATGATGCAGGGCACGTTGAACTCTTCAATGATGCGCGTGGCCACGATGCCGATGACGCCGGGGTGCCACTGCTTGCCGTAGAGCACCAGTCCCGTGACGGGGCCGTCCTTGGTCTGCCTGCGGGCCTGCTCCCTGGCCTCGTCGAGGATGAGGCTTTCGGTGTAGCGCCGCGTCCTGTTGAGCTCGTCGAGCTCGGCCGCCAGCTCTGCGCTTTCGCCGTAGGAGGTGCTGCGCATGAGCTTGAGAGCGATGCTTGCATGGCGCATGCGGCCGGCGGCGTTGATGCGCGGGGCCAGCTTGAAGCTCACCTGGGTGGCAGTCACCGGCGCATGGGCGGGAATGCCGCACACGGCCTTGAGGGCCGTGATGCCGGGGCGCAGGGGGTGCTCGAGCTTGCGCAGGCCGCCCCTGACGAGGATGCGGTTCTGGCCCGTGAGCCGCATGACGTCGGCAAGGGTGCCGAGGGCCACGAGATCGAGGGCGCTGTCCATCTTGTAGGCCCGTCCCGTCTTGCGGGCGAGGCGGGTGTTGACGGCGGCCATGAGGAAGAATGCGACGCCGACGCCTGCCAGGTGGGGGCAGGGCACGCTTTCAGGATCGCCCATGCGGGGATTGAAGAAGAAGCTGGCCGGCGGCAGGTTTTCCGGCGGCAGGTGGTGGTCGCTGACCACGACGTCGATGCCGAGCTCGCGCGCCTTGGCGATGGCCTTGACGTCCGAGATGCCGGAATCGACGGTGAGCACGACCTGGACGCCCTCTCTGGCCATCTCCTCGATGCCGTCCAGGTTGAGGCCGTAGCCTTCCCTGTGGCGGTCGGGGATGTGCCAGGAGGGATGGAAGCCGTGGAATTCGAGCACGTCGAGCACGATGGCCGTGCTGGTGGTGCCGTCCACGTCGTAGTCGCCCCACACGGCCAGCTTCTTGCCGGCGAGCAGGGACTCGACGAGAAAGTCGGCAGCCTCCGGAATCTGGGGCCAGCGCTCGGGGTTCACGAGGCCGGCCAGGCGGGCGTTGAGATAGTCGTTGATCTCCGCCTCGCTGGCGATGTTCCGGTGCTGGAGTATGTTCATGAGGAAGGGCGAGATGCAGAGCCGCTCGCACAGCCCTGCCTTCTGCCGTTCCTCCGGCGCGTTGTCGCGGTAATGCCAATCAGCCATGCCGCCTCCCGGTGGTGGACGCAAGGAGCAGGGTGCCGGAAAGGCCTTCCGGCGCCGTCAGGCCTGCGCAGGAAAGTCGCAGGCCGCGAGACGCAAGCCGGAGCATGCGCTAGCCTGCCATCTCCTCGAGGATGGCCTTGGCCGCGCCTGCCGGATCGGCTGCCCGGGTGATGGGGCGTCCGACCACGAGGAAGTCGGCGCCCGACTTCACGGCCTGGAGGGGCGTGCAGACGCGCGCCTGGTCGTTCTTGTCCGCGCCGGCAGGGCGTATGCCCGGGCACAGGGCGAGCAGGCTCGTCTGCATTTTGATGCTTTTCACCTCGAGACCGGAGCAGACCACGCCGTCGATGCCCCAGCCGTCGGCGCTCCGGGCCAGCTGCAGGGCGAAGTCCTGCGGGGTGGAGGCAATGCCCGGCATCTCGCAGGGGCCGAAGCTCGTGAGGGCGGTGACGCCGAAGATGTAGGGGCGCTCGCCGTTGACGGACGCGGCCTCGGCGGCCTCCATGGCAGCCGTGCACATCTTCTTGCCGCCCTGGCAGTGGATGGTCATGATGGAGACGCCGTTGCGGGCGCCGGCGGCGACGGCGTGGGAGACGGTGTTGGGAATGTCGTAGAGCTTGAGATCCAGGAAGACCTTGAAGCCCATGTCCGCCAGCTGGGCGACGATGGAGGGGCCGGAAAGGATGAAGGCCTCGAGGCCGACCTTGCACCAGGGGACGATGCCCTTGAGGGCGCGGGCCGTGTCGAGGAGGGCTTCCTTTTCAGGAAAGTCGAGGGCGACGATGAGCTGGGCCATGAAGATCCTCCTCAGCCGATGAGGCTGTCGATGAGCGAAGTGTGGAGCGAGGGTGCGAGGGTGGCGGCAAGGTAGGCCGCCCTGAGGTCGGCGTAGGCGCGGTCGAGTCTGTCGTTGAGCACGATGTCGTCGAACCAGCGCGCTTCGCGCATTTCAGCCCTGGCGTTGGCCAGGCGGACCTGGATGACGTCCTCGGCGTCGGTTCCGCGGGAGCGGAGCCTGCGCTCCAGCTCCTGCATGCTCGGGGGCAGGATGAAGACGAGCCTGGCATGGGGCAGGCTCAGCCTGAGCTGGGCTGCGCCCTGGACGTCGATGTCGAAGAGCACGTCGCGTCCCTGCTGGAGCATCTCGCGCAGGGGCGCCAGGGGCGTGCCGTAGCAGTTGCCGTGGACCATGGCCCATTCGGCGAATTCGCCGCGGTCGCGGCGCTGGAGGAAGTCCTCCTTGGTGGTGAAGCGGTAGTCCCTCCCGTCCACTTCGCCTTCGCGGGGAGCCCGCGTGGTGAAGGAGATGGAGAAGCCGAAATTCGGGAATTCCTGGATGAGCTTTTTGACGAGAGTGGTCTTGCCGGCGCCCGAGGGGGCGCTCAGGACCAGGGCAGTGCCGAGGCGCATTATGCTGTTTCTCCTGTGCTGAAGCGCTGGCTCATGGTGTCAGGCTGCAGGGACGAGAGGATGACGTGGTTCGAGTCGGTGATGATGATGGAACGCGTCTTGCGCCCCTGGGTGGCGTCGATGAGGCGCCCCTGGGCGCGGGCGTCCTCCCGCAGGCGCTTCATGGGCGAGGAGGCGGGATTGACGATGCCGATGATGCGGGATGCCGGCACGAAGTTGCCGTAGCCCACGTTGACGAGCCTGTCCTGGGACATGGCGGGCTACTCCAGGTTCTGGACCTGCTCGCGGCAGCGCTCGAGCTCGTTCTTGTAGTCCACCACCAGGCGGGAGAGCTGGACGTCGGGGATTTTGTTGCCGCAGGTGTTGATCTCGCGGAAGCATTCCTGGAGGGTGAAGTCGAGGCGCCGGCCCACGTCGCTCTGCTCCTGGAGCAGCTCCTGGAGGCGGTCCAGATGGGTGGCTAGGCGCGTGAGCTCTTCGGCCACGTCCAGGCGGTCCGTGAGCGTCACCACCTCCTGAAGGAAGCGCTGCTCGTCGATCTCGCCGACGCCGAGGCTCGCGAGCTGCTCGTTGACGCGCTCCCGCAGGGCCTCGGCGCGCTCGGCGCGTATGGCCGGGGCGCGCTCCTTGACGAGCTCCGTCCATTCGGCCATGCGCAGGATGCGGTCCTGCAGGTCGCGGGCAAGGGCCCTGCCTTCGGTCTCGCGCGACTCGTTCCAGTCCGCAAGGGCCTGGGCCAGGCCGTTTTCCAGCGAGGAGGCCAGACTTTCGTCCACTTCGTCCGTGGGCGCGCTCCACAGTGAGGAGACGCCGAGCAGGACGTTGTAGTCGGGGATGAACTCGTCCTTGCGGGCTTCGGCCAGATTCTCCAGGGCCTCCAGCATGCCGGCGGCCTGGGCCTCGTCGAAGCGGGGCGCCAGCACCCCCTGCTGGGACTGCAGGGAGAGGCTGATGTCAAGGCGGCCGCGGGAGGCAAAGCGCTTGACCGTCTTTTCCAGGCGGCTTTCAAGGCCGCGCACGGCCGAGGGCAGCTGCCACTTCAGCTCGAGGCGCTTGCCGTTGACGCTGCGGATCTCCCACTGCTGGGTGAGTCCGTCCTCTTCCATGATGAATCTGCCGAAACCTGTCATGCTGCGCATTGAAAACGTGTCCTTGTTGAAAGTGAATTTCTAGTCTTACGTTGAAAGTCCCTGCGTTTCAAGAGCATTGCCCGCCGTGCGCTACCTTCCCATGGACGCCAGAAACTGCCGGTTGCTCCTGGTTCCGCGCATCTTCTCGAGCAGGAATTCCATGGCCTCGGCCGGCTGCATGGGTGCCAGCAGCTTGCGCAGTATCCAGACGCGGTTGAGCGTGTCCTCGTCCAGCAGCAGGTCTTCGCGCCTGGTGCCGGAGCGGTTGATGTCGATGGCCGGGAAGATGCGCCGCTCGGCCAGATGGCGGTCCAGGTAGATCTCCATGTTGCCCGTGCCCTTGAAC
>DFDR01000186.1 GCA_002369295.1 Desulfovibrionaceae bacterium UBA3823 | reverse complement strand
TTGTATATTGTTACAATATTGCTGTCATATTGAGCAATGTCAATTTTTATTGTAGATAAAATTTTCGTATAACTGTCTTTTTAGACGACTTCATCCACCAGAGAGACTAATTTTCTGGACCGTCTTTTTTGGCCAGCGCACTCAGTACCATCATTTCAACCTCTGGAAAGACGGCTTCGAGAGAAGCATCCCCGTCGGGGCATCCCAAGTCCAGGGCGCGCATAATCCTCGACGCCTCCGACACCCTGAACGCCAGCATGCGGTCAAGGCTCTCGCGGGATCCGCAGGAGAGCGCCTCAACCTGGCATCCGTGCTTGAGCACGCGATGCCACTTCTTGAGCTTCCAGCGCGAGGCGTAGTGCTCCACCACAGCCACGGCATCTTCAAAGGAGTTCACGGAGCAGGTGGTCAGGAGAATCCACGCAATCCGTTCGCCGCCTCCGGGCTTCGCACTGCCGTCCTCGACCGCGGCAACGCAGTGCAGAGCAAGCGGATCGGCATCATTCATCTCCGGCGGCGGCGCAATGCGGACGGTGCAGAACCTGACGTTCATGAGCGCCCTCACTGCGTCCATCTCCTTTTCAGCGGTGGAGCCGGACAGCGCGCTCTGCCTGGCGATCCCGATCTTGACCGTGCCCGCAGTCTCCTGATCAGACACGAACGTGAACAGCGTGCGGGGGTCGTCCGAAAGGTTCCGGTCGCGGCAGGCGCGCACCACGCTCTTGACGTGGGCAAGCTGCGAGACGGCATAGTGGTACCCCGAGAAGTCGCACTCCCGTTCGCCGACCGCGACAACCAGCGTATCCGGCATGTACGCCGCATACTCCTCGCAGCGTCTGGCCATCCTGATCCAGATCTGGCGCATCCTTTCTTCGAGGTTCGTCTGTTCAGCGGAAATCATGTCCTCCGGCGCCGTCCGCTCGGGATCCAAGAGAACGGCGCCTGCGATGCCAAGGCAGCGGTTCTGCCCGTCGACGGCCAGGCCGGCGTGCAGATGGAGGCCCCTGAAGCGGCCTCCAGTCTGGTTCGAGCCGGCGTCGCCGAGGCCTTCGGCCATCCGAAGGCCGTTCAGACTGATGTCGGTTCCGTCCTGATGGATGCGCATGAGCCCAGCGCCCAGTCCACGCCGCCACGTGCACTCGACGGGACCGGACAGGATGCCGTCGAAGCTTGTCTTCTTCTGTCCGCTTTCCATGAAGTAGTTGTAGGCAGTAATACGCTTCTGGTCTCCGCAGGCGGCCTCCCCGTAGGGGCGGTCCACGGCTCTGCCGATGTCCTGGGCTATGATGGCCTCCCTTGCGTTCCGGTCCGCATGCCCCATGACGCACGCGCCGTACTCGAGGGAGGCCCATTCAGCCAGGCTCACGGGAGAATCGACGGGAAGCGGCCCCTTTCTTGAGAACGGGGGATGGTTCCACTTGGGATCGAGAGGCTGGAAGCCGAACTTCTCCCTGAAGTCCGGGTCAAGCACGTAGAGAAAGATGATCTTCCGGCTGCGGTTCGGCCTCCAGCTCTGGGCGCTTCTGCCCGGCCGCTCGTCAGCCCGAGCTCGACCCAGCCGCCCGCGCGGTAGCAGGTTCCCGCATAGTACTCGGGATCCACGAAGGTCTCCACCAAGCAGGGACAGTAGCCGTACTTCGCGGGGAAGTCCTTCCGGAGGGACTCGAGAGCCATGGAAAGGACTTTCGTGGCCAGGTTGCGGCAGTGCACGGACTTGAGGAGGCAGAAGCGGACCATCCCGACGAGGATCCGGTCGCGGAGGAGACTTCTCTGGCTGTCTGTCCAGCCTATGAACACATCTCTGGGCTTGGATCTGTGCGAGGCGCAGGCAAAGCCGGCGGCGCCGAGATAGCCGTGCTCCGAGACGACGACATAGCGTATCTGGCGTCCGAAGAATATCTTGGGGCCAATGTAGTGGTTGTCCCTCAGGATCGTGTTGAAGATCTTGATCTGCTCCGGCGTCGCGACCAGCTCAAGGCGCAGTCCCCTGACCTGGCCGGCCGCGCTTGGAACGTCGACGGGCTCAGGAACTGGCCCGTCCAGACACCTCGGCGTGGGGTGCCTTCTGCTGGGGGCCGGCACGTAGTCGAGCGTGTCGCAAAGGGAGATCAGCCCCTTCTTGTCGAGCTCCTTGAGGGCTTCCGCGCAGCTCGCGAGCTGGGGCTGGCCGGGCGCAAAGAAAAGGCCGAGGGCAGTGCAGACAAAGCCTGCGAACGCATCGAGGCTCAGGCCTTTCTTCTCCTCGAGCCAGCGCTTGAGCCGCTCCACGACTTCAGGCTTGGAGAGGGTTGCCATGACGAGGGAGTTTTTTGTGAACGTATCCATGCCGGCAGGGCTAGCAGGCTTTGCAGTTCTGCACAACACGTTTTCCACCAGTGCCCCCTCGTCGCGTAGACGGCTTCTTTGCCTGTTCCCGCAGACGATGCGGCCACCTGCTTTCGCTGCCGCCACGCAACCGGCATTGCGGGGAGAAGGCAGTGAACGGCTGGCCCTTCTTGCGCGCCAGCCGGTACTGTCTGCGTGCCAGATCCCGCCAAGGTGCAGGACCTCGTGCAAGGTTTTTCGCGCAACAGGGAGACCTGTGCGGCCAAAGCCGCCGCCATCGTCCTGGCGTCCAGCAAGCCGCGCACCGAGAAGCCGGCGCAAGGCATCATTCCCGCTTTCACGACCCCGCGGCTGTCGTTCCGGAGCCTTTTCGGGTATCCTGTGGAACGCGATGGCCTGGCGTCCGCACGGCCCTTGTGGAGCGGCGGGCGCACGGCTACACTGATGCCAAGGAGTCTGCCGATGAAGCAACGACCAGCAACCGTCCTGTGCCTCATGACGCTCTTCGTCTGGGCGATCCTGCTAGGCGGATGCGCCAAGATGCCGGGCACCTCCGACTACGTGGCCGAAAAGGGGCATCAGAAAGTCCAGCAGAAAACCGGCAAGGGGCTGATTTATTTCTTCCGTCCTGAATCATCCCGATTCGATCTGCCCGCGCCCTACTACGTGCAGGAGGACGGCAGGGAGATTGGCATCCTCGACTTCGGCACCTGGTTTGTCCACAAGGCCAGGCCTGGCATGCACCTCTACACCATCTCAACCGAGTCAACGGCCCGCGTCGTGCTCCCCGTGAAGCCTCGGCACACGCTCTACGTCAAGTGCGGGACACACCTTGGCTTCGTCCTTGGACGGCCGAACATGGAAGTCTCGACGGCCGAGGAGTTCAAGGCCGCCAGCCCGAAGCTCAAGCGCGTCCGCCCCGCAACAGCCAAGGAGAAGCAGGCTATGGAGGCCAGGGACCGGAAGTCCTAGGCCAGCCCGCTTCCGGCGGCGCCCGCGAAGGATCCACGCCTATGCCAGCCAAGCCCGCAAAGACACGTCCCAGCCCCCTCGAGGCCAGCAGCATCCCCAGCGCAGGCAGGATGCTTGCGCAGATGCCCTGCCCCGCTCCCCCGGCGGAAGAGGTGGAGCTTGTGCAGGCCCTCGGGCGCGTGGCGGCCGAGGACGTGCGCGCCCCCTTCTCTGTGCCGGGCTTTGTCCGTTCGCGCTTCGACGGCTATGCCCTGCGCGCCGAAGACATCTCCTGGGCCTCGCCCAAAACGCCGGCATCGGTGCTCGTCGAAGGCTTCCTGCCGGCAGGCTCGGCTCCTGAAGCTCCGGTCTTTCCCCACGGAAGCCAGCGCATCATGACGGGCGCGCCGATGCCGAAAGGCGCAGACTGCGTCGTGCCCTTCGAAGAGGTGGTGGCCGGCAGCGGCAGAATCGCCGTTGCGGCGTCCCATCCGGCAGGCTTCGGCGTCGGCCACGCCGACAGCGACGTTGCCATGAAACGTCGGGTGCTTGCCAGAGGCCTGCGCCTTGCCCCCATCCACCTGGCCAGGGCAGCCATGATCGGCCTGACCCGCATTCCTGTCTTCAGGCGGCCCCGCATCGGCATCCTCAGCACAGGCTCCGAACTCGTGGAGCCTGGCCAGCCCCGTCCCTTCCCCAAGCTCTACAATTCAACCCAGTTCGCCATAGCCGGCCACCTGAAGGAAGCGGGGGCGGATCCCGTGCTGCTCGGCGCCGTGCCGGACGATGCCGGCGCCATTGCCGAGCGCGTCCTGCGGGGGCTGGAAGAAAGCGCCATGCTCGTCACCACGGGCGGCGTCGGCCATGGCGACTGCGACTTCATGCGGGAGGCCCTGCTCAAGGCCGGCGGCAGCCCTGTCGTCGAGGGCTGCGCCTTCAGGCCGGGCGGCAACTTCCAGGCCTGGAACTGCCAGGGCAAGCTCTGCCTCTGCCTCTCCGGCGGACCGGGATCGGCCCTCATCGCCCTCGGACTCTTCGGCATCCCCTTCGTCCGGCGGCTGACGGGCCAAAGCGACTGGAAGCTCAAGAA
The DNA here is from genome assembly GCA_002369295.1 of Desulfovibrionaceae bacterium UBA3823. Lineage (GTDB taxonomy): Bacteria > Desulfobacterota > Desulfovibrionia > Desulfovibrionales > Desulfovibrionaceae > Desulfovibrio. The sequence goes on along the minus strand of DFDR01000186.1, from coordinate 285 downwards.
GATGCGCGTGGAGCTCATGTGCCTGCCGGAGCGCCGGGACAAGGGGCTTTGCCCCGGCCGCATCCGCCTGCACAACGGCACGCCCCTCTTCGAACCCTTCCGCCTGCGCGGCATGGAGCAGGAGCCTGCAAACGCCGTGCTGGAGCAGCACGGGAGCATGTCGCTCGGGAATTCCGATTTCATGCGCTACCGCCACCCGGTCTGGATCATCGGGCCGGTGCCGTAGAAGGCAGCCATGCCGCCCGCACGAAGCGCACCCCGCATGACGAAGGCATCGCCCCCCTC
>DFDR01000115.1:2061-6480 GCA_002369295.1 Desulfovibrionaceae bacterium UBA3823 | reverse complement strand
GGCGCCTGTCCCGCGCCGGGTGCCGTCCCGCAAGCCCCGCTGCCTGGCCCCCTTTGCTGGAGTCCTTCCGTGAAGCCCGCCATGTTCCTTGCCTTTCCCGCGGGCATGGCAGCCGGTCCCGCGCTCGGCGCGTCCCTGCTCTGGGGCCTCGGCTTCGGCCTTGCGCTCTTTGCCGGCACCGCCTGCGCCAAGGGCGCAGGCGCCAGAGGAACGCTGGTCCTCATTCCCAGGGCGTCCGCCAGATGGCTGGCATCGTTGCCGTCATCCTGCGCATCGGCGCCCTTGCCGGGATATGGGGGCGTCCGGCACCATTCCCCTCCCTGGTCTGGGCAGGAAGGCGCTTCTTCCGATGCCTCCGTCTTTCCCCTCTGCGCCTTTCTGCTGAAGAGCGTCGCGAGCTTTCTCGCCGGCTCCTCCTTCGGCACGGCAGGCCCCCTCGGCGTGGTCCCCCTGACGGCAGCCTGCGCGGCCAGCCTCGCGAAGCGCTCTGCGCCGGTGCCATCCTTGCCGGCATCGACTTCGGCGACCGCCGCTCGCCCGTCTCCTCGAGCGAGACCCTGTGCACTTGCCTCACCCAGCCCGGCGTAGCAGAGAACTGTAAACCTGAGAAGCTGAAAACATATGTAATTTCAAATAATTAACCTAAACCTGCACCAAACAGCCTGGTGTAGCCCGCCCGCGAGAGCTCACCATCCCCTGCCTGCCGGCGGTTTTTTGGGCTCTATCCCGAACCTTGGGGGGCCGGGCTGCTTCGTTTCTTCTTTCTCCTGCTCCTTGAAGCTCGGATGGCGTTCGGCAGCGACAGGGCGCTCCGGATCGGCTGTTGCGCAGGCCAGCTCTGGAGGAGCCGGACTGAGCATGGCGGTGCCCTCCAGAAGGAAGGGGCGGCGCATGTCGTCCCCGCCGTGCTCTGCAGCGCAGTCAGGCGCAGGACTGCAGCAGGGAGCTTTGCTGGCCTGCTGGAGTGCTGTGCAGGACGCTCTGCCGGCGCCGGGGACGGGCGGGTCAGTCTGCCCGGACCGCGGCGCCGGCTGGAATCCTAGCGTACCTTTGCGCCTTCGTTCGCGCCTTCTGCCGGCCGCTCGCCAGGCCAGGCTTCCTTGCCCGAGGCCTGGGGAGCGGAGCCCTGCTGGTCTCTGTCCCGGCTCTGGCCGGAAGTTTCGTTGCCAGGCGTCTTGCTTTCGGGCGTCTTGCTTTCGGGGGCCTGCGAATCCTGCCTGGCAGGGGCCTGGGCCGGCGAGGGCGCGGCCGCAGGTGTCTGGCCCTTCGCCCCCTCGCTTCTGCCCGCTTCGTCCTTCCTGTTTCCAGCGTCCTTGCTGGTGGCAGCCGCCAGCCGCCGTGCCTGCTTGGCTGCCCAGAGGCCTGCCAGTCCGGTGTGCGTGCAGATGCGGTAGATGCCCATCGCCTGTCCGCCGGATCCCTGCTTGCCCTGGGAAGTGACGTAGAGGCGGGAGCCGTCCGGCGATATGCCGAGCCCCACGGGGTAGCGATTCGCCGGGACGCTTCCCAGACGCCTGAAGGGCTGGGTGGAGAGCACGTCGACGGTGCAGGCGCTGTTGCAGGCCGCAAAGACGAACTTGCCGTCAGGCGAGAGGACGATGGTGCGCGTGCCGGCGCCGGTCTTGACGCGCTCCCAGCCGGAGAGGGAGACGGATCCCCCTTCGAGCTTGGCGCAGGCGCCGAGCACCGCTGCCAGCGGAATGCGCAGGACATAGCCTGCCACGTTGACCGAGGCGTAGAGCATGTCCCCGTGGATGGCAAGGTGGCGGATGTTGGAGACGCCTCCGCCGAGAATGCCCCGGAAGGCCCGCTCCTCCACGTTGATGGCCGCGATGCCGGAACCGGACATGCGCCCCACCAGAAGCCAGCTGCTGTCGGGCGTGAAGACCGTGCCGCGCAGGCAGGAGCCGCAGTAGCGGTCCCGGTTCACGTGTCCTCCCCGGAAGCAGAGGTTGAGGCGCTCGCCCACGGCCACTTCGGCGAGGTGGCGCCAGTCCTTGGGATCGGGGCTGGCGATGTCGACGAGGCCCACGGTGTTGGCACCCCAGTGCGTGACGGCAAGGTACCTGCCGTCCGGAGAGGCGGCAAGCATCTTGGGCAGGGGTCCCGTTTCCATGAGGCGCACGATCTCGTCGGTGGCGGTGTCCACGACGCACACGGCGGAAGGATCCTGGGCGTTGCCGTCCCAGTCGCGGCGGTAGTAGGAGATCCAGAGATAGCGTCCCCCGTGGGTGAAGACCATCTCGACGGGCTTGCCGGAGAAGTTGTTGACGCCGGCGTCCCTGCGGCACTGGAAGGGGTAGAGCCCGGAGGGTTCCGCCCAGAGGCCGGCCTGGCCGGGGCCGAAGGTGTGGCGTATGACCTTGAGCTTGGCGTTGTCGGAAGTGCGGTAGACCACGGTGGCGCAGCCTTCAAGGGAGTTCACGTAGTACTTGCTGCCGTCCGGATGCACGGCCGCGGACTTGGGCGAGTTGATGTCGGTATCCCAGCCCTCGCTGGAGCCAGAATAGTGCTGCTTCTGTCCCGTGCGCAGAAGCACGCGTCCGTCCGGAAGCGCAAGGCGCGGCGCTCCCGCCCTTGTCCGGGAGGGTGCGGCCTGGTCCCGTTTGCGGCGCTGCGCCGGCTTGCCGCTGGGCTTGACGCCGGGCGCCGCCTCGGCCTTGGCCGCGAGCGGCCCCTCGGAGGGCAGGAGCGAGGGGGCTGCCGTGCAGGCGCAGGGTCCCTGGAAAAGCAGGAAGAGTCCCAGAACGGGAGCCGGGCAGAGCAGGCGGGACAGGAAGGAGGAGAAGGGGGCGGGCATAAGGGGGAACTCCTTGCGTGATGTCATGCGGGCGGCTGCGCCGGATGGCGCGGACGTGCTTCGCTCCACCTATCTACGCTGAAAGTGCGGAGACCTTCAAGCGGGACATGCAATCCTTCAAGCGGATCCTCCAGTTTTCAGGCTGAGCGTTCAAGCGTTCAAGCGGATCCTTCAAGCGGGAGCTTCAAGAGAGGCCTTCAGCGCAGACTGCAGGCAGGGCGCGCCGCTGCGGCCAGGCAGGGCCTGGCGAAGACTGCCGTCCAGCTTTCGCTGGCCCGCTGGGCAGCGGCCGGCCTGTCTCCCTGCAGCGGCCGGCTTGTCTCCCTTGCGAGGCGCAGCTGCGAAGCCCCTGTCCACGCACCTTTCCCTTCGCCTCTTCGCCCCTGCGCCCCATGCCGGCCTGTTCGCAAGGCTGCAGGCGAGGGCCGGCCCATGTGCCCAGGGGAGTCCGGACGGGGGCATGGCCCTGCTTCCTCGCGCCAGCGGGTCTGCCCAGGCCGCCAAGGCGGACAGACCTGCCGTGCCCTTGCGCGTGCCAGGCCATGTCGCCCCCGGAATGCCGCGATGTGGCAAGGCGTTGATGCGGCGCGATGCGATGCGGCAGGCAAAAGGCATCTTGGAAACTGGAGCGTTTTGGACTAATATCGACAATTCGGCGCGTGCCATCCAGCCTGCGCCGGCTTTTTGAACCGCAACACTTTTTCTGCCGGAGCCTCCAGTGCCCATTCTGCCAGTCCCTTCCGAAGCCGAAACCTCCCAAGCCCCCGCCGTCCAGGCCAGCCTGGACGAGGCGCTGGCCTGCGTGGAAAGCCTTGACCGCCCAGGGCGCCTCTTCGTCCTCCTTGACGCGCTTGTCAGCGGCGCCGACGCGGCCAGTGGCGCCAAGCTTGTCGCCTCCCTCATGCAGAAGGCGGAAAAGGCGGGCCTGGGCGTGCTGCCCTACGTCGGCGCGGAAGCGGTGCGGGCCGGCCTCGACCGCTCAGGCGCCATCTACCAGGGCCGCCACTCCTGGTGCGGCATGCGTCCGGAGCTGCGCTTCGAGCTCTGCCGCCAGGCGGTGCAGGATCCCGACGCGGCAAGGCTCCTCAAGACCATCCGTCCCAAGGACAAGGCGCTGGGCGCCGATGCGGAGCGGCTCGGCCTGGCCCAGACGGCGGCCATGTACGCCAACGACGACGCCCTCTTTGGCCAGCTCTACCGCCTCAAGCCGGCGCTGCTGCAGCGCCGCGTCCACCTCAGGCTGGCCGCGGCCACCAGCGCCTGGTTCGAGGAGCGCAAGGGGCTGGTGAAGAAGGTGGCCGCCGACGACGCCGTGAAGAGCTTCCTCTTTGCGGGCGCCGCCAGCCCCATGCTCGGCTGGATCAGCCGAAGCCTCGCCGAAGGGGGCGTGCCCGCCGTCCAGGCCTTCCATCCCGTGTCCAGGGCCGCCGTCCACCTCTGGTCCGGCCGCTGGCAGGAGGCCGAAGCCGAGCTCGCCGGGCTGGCCGAGGCCGAGACCTACTGGCAGACCCACTGCCTCAGGGGCCTTGAACGGCTCCTGCACGGGGATCCGGCCTGCCTTGCCCACTTCAAGCGGGCGGAGGAGATCTACGGCAGGGACAATCCGGGGCTCCTCAGCA
>DFDR01000115.1:0-2020 GCA_002369295.1 Desulfovibrionaceae bacterium UBA3823 | reverse complement strand
GGGGCTCCTCAGCAGCCTGCCGAGCCTGCCCCTTTTTGCCAGGAAGCTGGCCGCCTTCCTCTTCGGGGGCGAGGACGATCTCGCTAGCCTGCGCCTTTCGCTGGAAAACGCCGAGAGCAGGCCCCCTTCGCGCGTGGCCGAGCTCTGGGACGGCAGGAACGGCCTCCAGGCCATGCGGGCGCTGGACTGCCTGCGCCAGGGCCAGGAGGCCAAGGGCCGCTTCATCCTCTTCCGCCTCCAGCCGCTGGAGGAGAACTGGCTTGCCGCCATGCTCTACTACGGCGCGCTTCAGTGCCTCGGCATGCTGGATCCGGCCAAGCCTGCCCTCATCCTTCCGCTGCAGGCCTGGCACGCCCGCCTCGAAGGCCTCCCCGCCGTGCAGGGCATCGCAGGCGCGCTCCTCGCCAGGGCCCTTGGCCCGGAGGAGGGCAGGGCCTTCGCCCCCGGACCGCAGGCCGCCGGCCTGCTGGACTTTGCCGATCTCGTCAAGGCGAAGACCGTCTGGCAGGTGCGGCTTGCCGGGCTTGAAGAGGCCCTGCGCGGCCAGGACGGCAGGCCGGAGGACAGGCCGGTCTCGAGGCGCCTGGTCTGGGTTGCCTCGCGGGACCTCAGCCTGGTCGAGCCCAGGGAGCAGGCGCTCGGCGACCGGGGCTGGAACAGCCCGAGGCCAGCCTCGCTCAAGCGCCTGCGCGAGCAGGAGGGCGAAGGCTGGATGACGCCGGGCGACAGGCGCGTGCTCGCCTGCGCCGAGGCGCGCGGGGGCTGGGCCGACTCGCCCCTGGTCCTGCGCCTGGAAAACTGCTGCGAGGCGCTGGAAGGCCTTGGCAGCGTCTACTACGACGGGGAGGCGGGTCTCGAGCCGCTGCAGGTGAAGCGGGGCGCCCTGAAGCTCAGGCTGGCAAGCCACGGCGCCTCCTGCCGGCTGGCCTTCGACGGCTTCGACTGCGCGTCCGCCGACGTCGAGAGCGCCAAGGCCGTCTTCCTGCGCAGGGACGGCGTCCTGACCTACTTCAAGCTCTCCCTGCGCGAGCGCAGGGTGGTCCACGCCGTCGGCCAGGGCATAGAGCTTCCCCAGAGCGCCATCCAGCGCGTGCTGGATCTGCCGCTGCAGGACGCCGGCATTCCCCTGCGCTGCGAGATCGAGGCCGGCGAAATGCCCGCCGACCCGACGCCCGTGATCCAGCTTGAGCAGGAGCCGGCAGGCGGCGGCTTTTCGGCCCGGGTGGGCGTGCGGCCCTTCGGCAGGCCCGGGACGCCCTTCTTCCCCACGGGAGAAGGCTCGCCCCATCCCCTTTCGGCCGTGGCGCCCGAAGGCGGGGGCGATCCCGTTCCCATGCGCGCCGTGCGCGACTTTGCCGCCGAAAAGTTTGCCCTGGAGGCCCTGGCTGCCGGCTGTCCGGCGCTTGCCTGCGGGCTCGACGAGCAGGTCTGGCGCAGCCAGAAGCCCGAAGAGGTGCTGGAGCTGCTGGAAGAGCTCAAGGCCTCGGATCTGGCCTCGCACGTGGAGTGGCCCCGGGGCCGTGCCGTGCGCCTTGCCGGCTCCCTGCGCATGCAGGGCGTGACCCTGGCCGTGGCCCGGGGCAGGGGCCGCGACTGGTTTTCCCTGTCTGGCGAGGCGCGTGTCGGCGAGGGCAGGGTGGTCGCCGTGGAGCGGCTCCTGCAGTCGCTGTCCGGCAGCCGCTTCGTCGCCCTTGGCGACGGCGAGTACCTGGCGCTTGCCGACGAGCTGCGTCGCCGGCTTTCCGGCCTCCAGGCCCTCATGGACGAGGGCGCAGGCGAGGGGAAGCTGCAGTTCAGCCCCCTGGCCGCGCCGGCGGTGGAGGAGATGGCCCAGGGCATGCACATCCAGGCTGACGCAGACTTCGCGGCCTGCATGGAGCGCATGCACGGCGCCCTTGGCGGCGAGCCCGAGGTGCCGGACGGGCTCATGGCGGAGCTGAGGCCCTACCAGCGCGAGGGCGTGCAGTGGCTCCTGCGCCTGGCCCGCTGGGGCGCCGGCGCCTGTCTTGCCGACGACATG
>DFDR01000155.1 GCA_002369295.1 Desulfovibrionaceae bacterium UBA3823 | reverse complement strand
CCTTCGCATGGAATGCTGTGCCGGACGCCTTGCCGGCTCGCAGCCGGCCTGGCGACGTGCCCTGCCGTGCCTGTCCTTCCGTGCCTGCTTTGTCGTAACGGCCGTGCTCTTTTATGTCGGCGGGTGCCCTTGCGTACAGAGCGCCGGATCGGGCGCCGGCAAGGGGCTCAGGCAGCCCCCGATGCCAGGAGGGTGGGGGGAAGGATCGGGCTGACAGCCCGGGAGGCGTCCGCAAGCGCCTGGCCCCGGGGCTCGGGGCAGACAGCCTGCACCTGCGCCTGTGCCTGCGTCTGCCCTGGCCCGATGCCGAGCCCCGCTGTCGCCGGCTGGGACGGCGGGGGCGAAAGCGGCCCTGCCTGGCAGGCCAGACCTGTGCCGGCACGCCAGCTATGCCGTGTGCTCGAGAATCAGCTCCGCCGAGCCCTCTTCCAGCGAGTTGCCGGCATCGAGATGCACGTGGCTTCCGGGCGCCTCCTCGGCCAGGGCAAGGAGGATGCGGGCAAGGGACACCAGTCCCTGCCGGTTGGCAGAGAGCACGACGGCGCCCTTGCCGTCGGTCGAGGCCATGATTTCAAAGCCGTCCTGCCAGTGCAGATCCATGCCTTGCTCCGCTGGAGCCGCCGCTGCCGGACTACCTTGCGACGTGCTTCGGGTAGAGCAGGCCGGGCTTGCCGATGACGACGTGGGCCCTGTCGCTGCCGAAGCAGGCCTCCTCCTCGCCGGGGGCGGTTCTGCCGACCTGCGTGCCGAGGACGAAGTCGTAGCCGTTCTCGAAGGAGTTCGGGTCAACGTAGTTCTGGTTCACCCAGCACTCGTTCACGCGCACCGGCTTCAGCGGCTTGAGGCCGGCAAAGTCGCCCTCCTCGGTCTCGAAGTTGTTGACGTTGAAGGTCTTGATGGTGACCACTTCGCCCTTGGCGAGCCACACCTCGAAGGAGAGATCGAAGGGCGTGGCCTCCTCGTCTGTCTGAACGAACCTGTAGACCGAGCCCTTGCGGGATTCGAGCTTGAAGGCCCTGCTGCGGGCGGCCCAGCGCTCGACGTCCCGGGCGCTCATGCCGAGGCGTATGTCGATGGTCTCCTTCTCGAGGCCCTCGTTGAGCTTGCTGAAGTTGCGCGTGGCCGCATAGCGCTGGACGACCTCGTTGAGCGTGGGGCCGTAGGGTTCGGCCTGGACAGGCTGCCCGGCCGGGGCAGCCAGCAGGGCGAGGGCGCAGAGAGAAAGAAGCGTGCGGGACATCGTATCCTCCAGAGGGAAGCCGAGGGAAGCAGAAGGAAGCAGAGGAAAGCTGCTGGGGCGGGGGCGGACAGGCCAAGGCCTGGCCGGCCTTGCGGGCCAGGCGGTCTGGTCTGGCGGCTTGGGGAGCCTTGGCTATTCGCGTCCGGCAAAGGGGATCGTGAGCACCTCTTCGGCAACGCGGGCGATGAAGGGGCCCATGGGCTGGTCCGGATCCTCCTCCCATTCCTGCGAGACCTTGCCAACGAGCTCGGCGCCCGCGGTCTGCCCCTTTTCGTCGAAGAGCAGGCCAGCCGTGGTCTGCTCGGCGCAGGAGGCGAGGTAGTTGAAGACGGTGTTGCCGCCGCACATGATGGCGCAGCCCGAGTAGTAGGAGCGGAAGGCAGTCGCGAAGACGGCGTCCAGCGTGCCCTTGCCCTCGAGCTTGTCGTAGGCCATCTTGCACTCGCCGGGGATGATGCGGGGCGCCAGGAAGAGGATGCTCTCGTCCCAGACGACGATGCGGCGGGCGCGGTCGTCGGCAAGCTCCTGCAGGTCCTTGGGCGGATTGTTGGGCTCGCAGCGCAGCTGGGGACCGAAGACCTCGCCTGCCGAAGGCAGGCCGTAGTCGGCGAGCAGGCCGTCCCGGCGTCCCCAGACCGGCGAGCGGTCGATGTGCAGGGGCGTCGGGCCTTCTATCTTCTGGCCCACCAGATACTGCGTCAGGCCGAGCGCCTTGTAGACGGCCTCGGAGTCTTCCAGCAGCTTGGTGACCTCTTCGCCGCGCGGATGGGGGCCGAGGCGGTCGATGACGTAGGCTTCGAGCTCGGCCTTGAGGCCGGCGCGCTCGGCGCGCTTGACGGCGATGCGGGCCTTCCCGAGGCCGGGGAGCATGCGGATGTTCACTTCCTGGATGATTTCAATCACGGTCAAGACCTCCTTGGCAGGCGACGCGCCGGCAGGCGTCCGGATGCCGGAAGCTCCGGCCAGGGCGGATGCTGGCGCTAGGCACGGCAAGAAAGATACGCCGCAACGGAGGGATGTTCAACGGGCGCGTGTGCGCCTTCGGCAGGGACAGGCAGGATCAGCGCGCCTGCAGGAAGGCCCGGATCCGCAGGCCCGGATCCGCAAGCCCGCCCCTGCGTCCTGCGTCGTGCCGGTTGTGACAGTAGGCCCTTCGCGGGTGAATCTGCCTAAGGCGAGACGTACCCGCTGGCCTGTTCCGCCCGTGCGCCCTCCGGCCCGGGAAGGGCTGGATGCTGGGCGTCATGCCAAGGAGGATGATCGATGCGGAAGCTGGACAAGAAGGCCAAAAAGGGCGGCAAGGCCAGGAAGCCGAAGTCAGGTCTACGGCGCCTACTACCGGCTGGCGGAGGACTGGGCCGATGCGAGGACTCTGGAAGAGCACCCTGGGAGCGGCATCGATCCGGCCGTGCTTGAATGGCGATTTCTTTTTGACTCGGTCAGCGCCTTTGCGGGCGAAAAGGCTCTGCCCGAGCTTGCCGAGGCCGTCCGCACAACCGTCCTGTGCGCCTTTGGCTGCGTGGAGAGCTCGGGCATGACTATCGCCGGCCTCTTCAGGCGGCTGGCGGACACCATGCCCGAATATCTGACGGAGGAATTCAGGAATCCGCGCTGGGAAGCGCGCGCGGACAAGGTGGCCGAGGCGGTCATGGCCAAGGCGGATCCCGCGTTTGCCGAGGCCTACGAAGGGCTGCGGGCGATGACGGCGCCCTATGCCGGCATGTCTGCCTCTTCCCGCCTCTTCGAGACGCAGGACGCGGCCGTGCCCGGGCTCCCGGACTTCGTCCCTGCGGACGTGCCGGGGCGCAGGCGGCATTTCAACCAGGCCGTCAACGAGTGCTGGCAGCGGATGAAGCGCTGCCTGGAGGAGAGCCGGGCCTTTGCCGACCTGCTCCGCCAGGAGCTGCACCATGAGCTGTCGCTCGTGACCATCCCCGTCCAGGGACTGCTCTCGACGGACGAGCTCAGGCAGAGCCAGTGGGGCCGGGACACGCTCGCCTGGTTCTTGCGCGAGGCCAGGGCCGACGCGGACGCTCTCGCGGCTGCGTTCGAGCAGGACTACGCCCAGGGCGGAAGGCGCTTTGCCGCCTATTTTGTCCACCGGCGCAGGGTGGACCGCATGCTGGATGCCTTGAAGGCCATGGGGGCTGCGGGCTGCTTCTACTGGCGCCTGCTTGACGGGGTCTGCCTGCGCATGGACGCGTGCGGAGCGATGCCGAAGGCTGGCGAGGCCAGGCCCTGTCCCTTCGGCTCCGCGGCCGGCGACGGCGGGGCTGGCGAGGACGGCAAGGCTGGCGAGGATGCGGCAAGGCCATGAGGAAGCAGGACAAGAAGAGGAAGGGCAGGAAGGCCAAAAAGCGCGCCCAGGCCGGCAGGACTGCCGGCACGGCGTCTTGCAGGGAGCGGCCGTCCCAGCAGACGGCGGATCAGGAGCTCCGCGGCGAAGGCGCGGTCCGGGAATATGACGAGAGCAGGCATAGATGCGAGATCTGGCAGGATCCGGAGTCCGACATACTGTACATGGACAGCAGCGTCTACATTGACGCGGACCGGCTCTGCTTCGACGTTGGCTTCGGACCACGACCGGCACCAACTGGTTCATGCGCAGCCTCTTCGAGGCCTACTACCGCCATATTCATGTATCCATTGAGCAGGAGCGCCTCCTCAGCCAGAAGGCGTCCGTTGCCGAGCTGGACGCCTGCATGGTGCGCGCCTTCAGGGAAGTCCTCTATGCCTTTGCCGGGGACCGCGCCCTGCCGGATCTGGAAGAGCTCTACTTCGAGAGCGTCATGCACTGCTTTGGCTGCCGGGGAAGGGCCGGCTTCGCCATTTCCGCCATGTACCGGCACCTTGCGGAAATCCTGCCCGAAAGCCAGGCCGCACCCTTCAGGGACGTCGACTGGGAGGCCAAGGCGCGGGCCCTTGCCGCCAAGGCGATGGCAGAGATGGATCCGGCGTTGGCCGAGGCCTACGGGAAGCTGCGGACAAAGCTTGCCGGCTTTGCCGTGGAGCCGGTTTACGAGCTGCTGGCCACCAGCGCGGACAATGCAGCCTGCCGGCTCCCTGCCGGCGTGCCCGAAGGAATGGACGCCCGCATGAGCTACCTTTTTGACGGGATGGAGGCTGTCTACAGTCTGCTCGAAGAGTGCCTGAAGAAGCGCCAGGGCTGGGTCGACAAGGTGCACGGCGATCTGGAAGACACGGTGGACAGCCTCATGCGGCCGGTCGGGGTGCTCCTGGACGAGATGTTCAGGAACAGCAGCCCTGAACTCGACCCCTTCCTCCTCTGGTTCAGGACGACGCTGCTGGATGACTGCGGGGCCTTTGTGAAGGACTTTGTCCGGCGCTTTGAAGCCACGGGCAAAAGCTTTGCCGTCTTCGAGCTCTACCATGTCCGGCTGCGCTTCATGCAGATGGTGTTC
>DFDR01000177.1 GCA_002369295.1 Desulfovibrionaceae bacterium UBA3823 | reverse complement strand
TCGCGGAACTTGGTCTGGATCTGGTAGTGGCGCACGGGCAGCTGCTTGTAGGAGCGCACCTCGCCGCGCACGAGGTCGGTGACCACCTCCTCGTGCGTGGGGCCGAGGCAGTAGTCGCGGCCGCCGCGGTCCTTGAAGCGCAGGAGCTCCTTGCCGTAGTGCTCCCAGCGGCCGGACTCCTTCCACAGGTCGCCGGGCTGCACCATGGGCAGAAGCAGCTCCTCGAAGCCGGCCTGCGCCATCTCCTCGCGGACGACGGTTTCAATCTTCCGCAGGGCGCGCAGGGCCAGGGGCATGTAGGTGTACACGCCGCTGGTGATCTTGCGGATGAGCCCCGCGCGCACGAGCAGCTTGTGGCTGATGACCTCGGCGTCGGCCGGGGTTTCCTTCAGCGTCGGAATGTAGCAGGAACGAAAGCGCATTACCGGTTTCCTTCTTCGTCAAGCAGTTTTTGCAGTTCTTCCATGAACGCGGGCAGAAGATGCTCCTGCCCCGCGACCGAGCGCACCACCTTCCCCTTGCGGAAGATCACGCCCTTGTCCTTGCCGCCGGCCACGCCGAGATCGGCTTCCCTCGATTCGCCGGGCCCGTTGACCACGCAGCCCATGACCGCCACCTTGATGGGCGCCCTGACGCCGCGCAGCCGCCGCTCCACAGCCTGCTCCAGGCCGATGAGGTCGATTTCGGTGCGGCCGCAGGTGGGGCAGGAGACGATCTCGGGCCCGAAGCGGCGCAGGCCGAGGCAGCGCAGCAGCTCCCAGCACACGTCCATCTCCTCGCAGGGGTCGGCCGTCAGGGAGACGCGTATGGTGTCGCCTATGCCCTCGGCCAGCAGAATGCCAAGCCCGGCCGCGCTCTTGACCGCGCCGCGCAGGGGGCTGCCGGCCTCGGTGACGCCGAGGTGGAGGGGATAGGGGCTTGCCTTGGCGAGCCGGCGGTAGCAGGCCACGGTGTCGAGCACGCTCGAGGACTTGACCGAAAGCACGATGTTGTCGAAGCCCCGAGCCTCCACCATGGCGACGTGCCTCAGGCAGCTCTCCACCATGGCGTCCGGCGTGGGGCCGCCGTACTTGTCGAGCAGCTCCCTCTCCACGGATCCGGAGTTGACGCCGATGCGCATGGCGCAGCCGCTGGCCTTGCAGGCGTCCACCACGGCGTCCACGCGCTCCTTGGAGCCGATGTTGCCGGGATTGATGCGCAGGCCCTCGAAGCCCGCGTCCACGGCAGCCAGGGCCAGGCGCCAGTCGAAATGAATGTCCGCAATGAGCGGCACGGGCGAGGCCTGGCGCAGGGCCTTGAGGCAGGCGGCCGCCCTGTCGTCCGGCACCGCCACGCGCACGGCTTCGCAGCCGCGCTCGCACAGCCGCCCTATCTGGGCGAGGGTTGCCTTGACGTCGCGGGTGTCGGTGTTGGTCATGCTCTGCACCATGACCGGATGTCCTCCGCCCAGGCACAGGCTTCCCAGCCGCGCCGTCTTCTCGCTTCCATGCCGCATTGCAGCCTCCATTGCAGCCTCCCTTGGCCCGCCGGAACGGGAGCTTCGCCCAAGGCCCCACGCAGGGCCTTTCGCCGTCCGGGCAAGTCAGCAGTCATACTTCAGAACGCGACCGCCCACAAGACCGGCTGCCGCGGGCAAGCGGGGAGCCGGCCCGGACAAGGGAGCCCGCGGCGGCGCGCCGGCGAAGGCAGGCGGCCTGCGCTAGCCGTGGCTGTGGGGGCTGCCTCCGCCGGGATGGGCGTGCCTGTGGACGTGGGGCTCCAGCGGCGCGGTCCAGGAGATGGCCTTGTTCTGGATGGTGCAGAAGCTCTCCGAGACCTCGGCCAGAAAGTCCCAGTCGTGGGAGATGGTGACGCGCGCGACGTCGAGGGACTTGAGCAGCCCGCAGAGCCTTTCCTGGCTTGCCATGTCGAGTCCGCCCGTGGGCTCGTCGAGCAGGAGGGCCTCAGGCTTCATGGCGAGCACCGCCGCCAGGGAGGCCATCTTCTTCTCGCCGCCCGACAGCCTGTGGGTGAGGCGGTCCGCAAAGGACGCCATGCCGAGGGACTTCAGGGTGTCCAGGGCGCAGTCCCTGGCCTCGTCCGCGCCCATGCCGAGGTTGAGCGGACCGAAGGCCACGTCTTCGAGCACCGTGGGGAAGAAGAGCTGGTCGTCGGCGTTCTGCAGGACGTAGCCCACGGCGCAGCGGAGCTTGTGGAAGCCTGCCTCGTCCTCCACGGGAGCGCCGTGGAAGAGCACGCGGCCGGCCGAAAGCCGGGAGAGGCCCGTGATGCAGCGCAGCAACGTCGTCTTGCCGCTGCCGTTGGGGCCGTAAAGGCCGATGCACTGTCCGGCCCTGAGGCTGAAGTCGAGGTCCTTCAGCACCTCGCGCGCTCCCTGGGAAGAAGCGTAGGCAAAAGCTGCGCCCTCCAGAGCGAAGATGGCGTCTCCCGACGGCTTGTCCATGGCATTTCTCCTCAACGGCGGTTTTCCCTGCCTACAGGCCGGCGCTGTGCGCAAGCTCCAGGGCAAGCGCGCCGGCGCAGACGGCAAGGCCCTCCGCATCGAGGCCGGGGTGCAGGCGCCACAGCGCCTCGATGCCGGCAACCAGGGCTATGCCTGCCAGCACGAAGCCTGCCAGCACGGCATCGCGCCAGCCGGTCCTGAACTTGACGACGCTCCTGAAGGTGCCGGCAAAGCCCCGGAGCAGCATGGCCTCATGCACGCGCTGGGCACGCTGGCAGCTCCGCAGGATCAGCAGGCCCAGCAGGGCCCCCAGGGTGCGGTAGCCGTGGCGCGTGCTCTTCGGCACAAAGCCCCTGAGCCTGGCCGCCGTCGTCAGGCGACTCCATTCGCCGGCGATGTCGTGGATGAAGCGCAGGGTGAAGACGAAGATGAAGACGAGCTTGGAGGGCATGCGCAGGCGCTCCATGGCGTAGGCCGCCGTGGGCGCGTCCATGCTGGCCACGAGCGCCGTGAAGAAGGCGACGAAGGCGTTGGCCTTGAGGGCGATGAGGCCTGCCATGGCAAAGCCCTGCTTCGAGAAGTCCACCGAGAGCAGGGTTGCCGCAGGCTCGCCCGGCACCGACAGGGGCAGCATGGCCGCCAGGAAGGCCACGAAGACGTTGACGCCGAGCAGGCGCGTGCCCAGCGCCTTGAGGCAGGGCCTGGCCAGCGCCAGCAGCGCAAGCGAGAGCGCAAAGCAGGCCAGGCAGGCGCAGGGCGCCTTGAGCGGCGCCAGGGCCAGCGAGGCGGCCAGGGCCAGGGCCATGCGCACCCGGGGATCGGTGCGCGTGAGACAGGAAGGGCGTGTCGTGGGTTCGTCGAACATGGCGGGAGGGCTTTCTCCTTGGCGTGCCGCTGTGCGCGGCGCTGGCGAAGGTAGCACAGGCTTGAAGAATGTGCCACTGCCAGGACC
>DFDR01000005.1:852-4352 GCA_002369295.1 Desulfovibrionaceae bacterium UBA3823 | reverse complement strand
ATGTCCTCCATGGTCACGGAGACCGTGTCCTCCAGGCCCAGCATGACCATGCCGAGGGAGTCGCCGACGAGGATCATGTCCGCGCCGGCGGCGCTCACCAGCCGCGCCATAGTATAGTCGTAGGCCGTCACCATGCAGGCCTTGCGGCCCGCCTTCTTCATTTCAGCCAGCGTGGCAACCGTCTGCTTCATGGACGCCTCCTAGGCTTCTTCTGGCCGGGGCCTTTTGCCGAAGGCCAGCTAGTGGGTGTAGTCGAAGACCTTGACTCCGGGCACGCTCTTCTCGATGAGTTCCTTCATCTTGTCCGCGTGCGGACAGGGAAAGTTGAGGGGCAGGCCCTTGCCGATGCAGGAGGCCATGAAGACGGCCTCGGCGCCGCGCGCCTGAAGCAGTCTGGCCCTGGAGCCGGCACGCTTGCCGGGACAGCCGCCACAGTTCGCGAAGCCCACGAGCTCGATGTCGCCCTCGACTTGGGCAAAGGCGCCCTTCCGGCCTGCAATGGCCTTGAAGTCGGACGTGCCGGGACAGATGTCTTCAGTCTGCATGCACCGGATGATGCCTATTTTCATGATCCCTCCCTCCTGATTGTGCTGAACGCGATGGCTGCGCCTGACCCGGCACCCGCAGGAACGCCCCTGCGGGGCCTTGCGCGGACAGGCCCCGCCATTACATAGCCACTCTCCGCACGGCTGGCAAGGCAATTCAAGGAACAGCTTGAGTTTACAGGAAAAAATTCTTTCCTCCCCGCACAGGCAGCCCTCGACGGCAACCCCGGAACGCCTGTACGCGACAGGAGTCTGTCCCCCGGGAGGCGCACAGCTGGCAGAGGGCTGGCTGAAGGCTGAAGCGAATTCCTTGACATGCCGGGCTTTTGCAATATGCTTACATCATCTTCACACGCATCGGAGTAAAACGGATGAAAAGAGTCTTGACTATACAGGACATATCTTGCCTTGGAAAATGTTCCATTACAATAGCACTTCCCGTCATATCTGCGCTTGGATCGGAGACGGTCATTCTTCCCACGGCCCTTCTTTCGACCCATACGATGTTTAAAGATTTCACATGCAAGGATCTCTCCGACCAGATTGAACCCATAACTGCACACTGGAAAAGCGAAGGCGTTGCATTTGACGCCATCTACACTGGCTATCTTGGATCAATAGGCCAGATTGACCAAGTCAAACAGATTATTGCTGATTTCAAAGGCCCTTATACCAAGGTTGTCGTCGATCCGGTGATGGCAGACAATGGCAAGCTCTACCCGGCATTCGACATGGACTACGTCAGAAAAAACACTGAGCTCTGCGCCGTGGCCGACATCATCGTGCCGAACATCACCGAAGCCTCGCTGATGACGGGCATGGAATACCGGGAGCGCCACGACAAAGCCTACGTGCAGGAGCTTTTGTCCCGGCTCAACAAGCTCGGCGCCGGCATCAGCGTGCTGACGGGCGTGTCGCTGGAGGAGGGAAAGACGGGCATCATGGGCTTCGACCGCGCCGCGGGCGACTACTATCTCTACCAGAACAGGCGCATCAACGGCGCCTACCACGGCACGGGCGACCTCTTCTCCAGCACCTGCGTCGGCGAGCTCATGCGGGGCCGGGACTGGCGCGACGCCATGCGCATTGCAGCCGACTACACGGCGCACACCATCGAAGACACCATGAAGAACCCCAAGAAGCCCTGGTACGGCGTCGACTTCGAGGCAACGCTGCCGGATCTTCTCCGCATGGCCTAGCGCCGGAGCGCAGAGCGCGGCCCTGGGGCTGCCAGACGCCCCTGCTCCATGCCGGCCGCGCAGGCCTCCCCTGGGGAAACAGCATGCCAGACCTCGTCCTCGGCGATCTCGAACTGCACTACGAAGCCTGCGGCCAGGGAGAGCCCGTGCTCCTTCTGCACGGCAGCTTCTCCACGGCAAGGCACGCCTTCGGCGTCCTCATGCCCCTGCTGGCCCAAAGCCGCCTTGTCCTTGCGCCCGACTTCCGGGGCCACGGCCGGACGCGCTGCCCAAGCCCTGCCTGGGACGTGCCGATGCTTGCCCGCGACATGCTGGACTTCCTCTCCGCGCTGGGGCTGGCGTCCTGTCCCGTTGTCGGCCACAGCATGGGCGGCGACTGCGCCATGATCATGGCTGCACTGGCCCCCTCCCGCATCGCCAGCCTCGTCTCCATCGGCACGGCGGGATCCCGCAACCCGGGACTCATGCCCTACCTTGAGAAGTTCGCGCCGCAAAGCGCCCCCGAAAAGCGCTTTCCCCGCTTCATCCGGGCTCTCAAGGAGCGCCACGCGGAAGCCCACGGCGGGAACTGGCAGGCGCTCGTCAGGGCAACCCTCCAGACCTGCATGCGCTATCCCGACTTCGAGGATCGGGATCTGGCGCGCATGGCCATGCCTTTCCTGCTCCTGCACGGCGAAAGCGATCCCTTCGTGAGCGAAGGCGAAGTCGAGCGCCTCGCCCGCCTCTGCCCCCGCTTCAGGCGCGTCCGCCTTGCCGGCCAGGGACACAGCCCCCACCAAGGGGCCAAGGCTGAGGAAACGGCCGGCATCATCCTCCGCTTTCTGGCGGAACAGGCAGAGACAGGCAAGCTTTCGGCACGATCCGCCCCTTCAGCTTGACAAAGCTTTGTGCTATCGGACGAGTTCCTGCCGGCAGTTCCTGCCGGCCCCCTTTCTGCAGGAGCTCTCGTGGAACGTCCCGGACACCCCGACACGCCTGGCGGCGCCCAGCGCTTCGACCACGGCATACTTTTCGACCACGCCCGCACGGCCCGCATCGGCCTGCCGGAAGCCGTCTTCTGCGAGGGCAAGCCCGCAGACGCGCTTGCCGACCTGCTCGCCCGCTTCGGCAGGGGATCGGGACGGCCCGTGCTCTTCACGCGCCTTGCGCCCGAGATCTTCGATGCCCAGCCTGAAGCCGTGCGCGGTTCCTACAGCTACCACGCCCTTTCCCGCACGGCCTGGGGCGAAGCCCTGCCGCCGAAGCCCAGGGGACGCGTTGCCGTGGTCTCGGCCGGCACGGCCGACGGCGCCGTCGTCTGGGAGGCTGCGCGCACGCTCGAATACCTTGGCATTCAGCGCGGGGTCTACGAGGACTGCGGGGTGGCAGGCCTGTGGCGCATCGCGCGCAGGCTGGAAGAAATCAACGCCCACGACGCCGTCATCGTCGTGGCGGGCCTCGACGCGGCGCTGGCAAGCGTTCTTGGCGGCCTCACGCCCAAGCCCGTCTTTGCCGTGCCCACCTCCGTCGGCTACGGCATGGCCAGGGAAGGCATGACGGCACTCTCGAGCATGCTCGCCTCCTGTGCGCCCGGCGTCGGCGTCTTCAACATCGACAACGGCTACGGCGCCGCCTGCGCGGCCGCCCGCGTCGTCAACCTCCTGCAGCAGGCCTAAGGATCCTTTGCGCCGCCAGCAGGGCAGGAAAAGAGGAAAGCTCCATGCCGGAACACGAGCACGAACATGATCTCGGGCACGAACATGATCTCGGGCACGAA
>DFDR01000005.1:375-769 GCA_002369295.1 Desulfovibrionaceae bacterium UBA3823 | reverse complement strand
GCGGCCTCTGGCAGGGCCACGGGCAGGAGCAGAGCCATGGCGCCCCCCTGCGCGTTCTGACCGTCAGGGCCCTTTCCGGCATCTCCGGCGACATCCTGCTGGCTGGCCTTGCCCGCATGCTCGAGCTGGACAGCGCGGCCGTCAACGCGCGCGCCAGGCTCGTCATGCCGGAGCTCGACGGCGCCGTCTGCCTCCATCCCCACAGCGTCAACGCCATCGCCGGCTGGCAGGCCGGCATCAGCCTCCCCCGCCAGCACGCGCACAGGACGCTGGAGGACGTGCTGGCCATCATCGACGCATGCGGGGCTTCCCCTTCGGCCAAAGCGCTCGCCTCGAAGGTCTTCACCCTGCTCGCCCAGGCCGAGAGCGAGGTGCACGGCCTGCCGAAGGAGGA
>DFDR01000005.1:0-315 GCA_002369295.1 Desulfovibrionaceae bacterium UBA3823 | reverse complement strand
GTCCGCTTCCACGAGGTCGGCGCTCTTGACAGCATACTCGACACGGTGCTCAACTGCATGCTGTTCGACGAGCTGAAGCCGGACGTCTTCACCGCAAGCCCCCTGCCGCTGGCCGACGGCGCCATTGCCTGCGCCCACGGCATTCTGCCGAGCCCCGCGCCGGCTGTGCTGCGCCTCCTGGCGGGCATCCCCGTGGTGCCCTTCCAAGGCGAGGGGGAGACCGTCACGCCCACGGGCGCGGCCCTGCTCAAGGGCCTTGGCGCCAGCTTCGGCCCCTGGCCGGCCATGACGGTGGAGCGCTGCGCCATCGCCTAC
>DFDR01000170.1:5166-21658 GCA_002369295.1 Desulfovibrionaceae bacterium UBA3823 | reverse complement strand
GAGCTCCGGGGCTTTTTGCGTTGCCGGTGCCGTCTTTGGCGCGCTCCGGCAGGCCTGGCTTGTCCAGCAGGCAGGGGACTCTGGCAGGCTGCCAGGCAAGTCCTTCGGGGGCCTGCCTGCGCCCTCTGCTTTCTGTCCTGCTAGAATCGCGGTGCGTTTGCGGACTGCTGGACCAGACCTGCCTGCGCTCTCTGCGCTGCCAGGGGCGCTCTGGCGCGTGCATTGGTCGCAAGGCGGCCTGTCGGCTTGGGGGAGAGGTGGAGGACAGCGAGGCGTTCACTGGCAGAGACAATGGGCCTGTAGGCAAGGGAGGCTTCCCTGTCGCTCAAGAGGCGCCTGCGCCTGTTGTCCAGACAGTGCACACCGTCCTTTCCCCGGACGCAGACGAGCATGTGGGGTTCCCCGGATCGGCGCAGGGCCACCAGCATGAGGCGCAGGCTGCCTGTCGCGTGGCCGAGGTCGCGGAGCGTGTAGTACTTGGCGATGGCGAGGTCTTCGCAGTCGCCGGCCCCCTGTCTGGCCGTTTCGGCGGGGGTAGCCCAGTAGTCCTCCATGCCGTAGAGTTCCTTGTCGGCGACGTAGCGGAGATTGTTCCAGACGCTGTTGACGAAGTGGAGCCTGGCCTGTCCCTGGAGCCTGGACGCGCCGTCGAGAACGGCACCGTAGCTCGCCTTGCCCACGCGGTCGCTTCGGCGCAGGGGGCGCTGGCGCTCGCGCGCCTCGAGATCTTCCATCTGGGGAAGGTGGCGCTGGAGGCGGATCTCGATGGAATTGAGCAGGCCGCGCATGCGTTCCTGCGGGGTGGCAAGCCCGCTGTCGAGCCGAGGGACGGCGAGGGCAGGCTCCGGCTGCAGAGCAGGGACGCCGAGGGCCAGGACGGCGACGAGATCCAGAAGGGCTGCGGAACGGCTTGCTGCGGAACGGCGCTGAAGGCGTGGCGGAATCATGGGACAGACTCTCCTTGGCTGGCGTGCTGGGGGGGCCAAGTGCCCCTGGGCAGGCCTTTGATGCCTCCGGGGGGAGGGCGCTGTCTTGTAGCATGCAGGCGCGCCTGCAATCCAGCCTTGGGCGCAAAGCTGCAGTCGTCCGGGCTGACGGCAAAGGAAAAGGGCCCGCTGCAGACAACGGGCCCTTGGGAAATGCGTGGGTGCAGGCGCGCCGGAAGGCCTAGCTGTCGAAGGCGATCTGGATCTGCTCCCGCTCTTCGGAGCCGCGGAGGGCGATGTTGCCTATCTTCCAGGCCTTCAGGCTGGAAGCCTGGATGCGGTTCACTGTCTCCTCGGCCCGCTCTTCGGGAACCACCAGCACGTAGCCTATGCCGCAGTTGAAGATCTGGAGCATTTCGGGCCATGTCAGCTTGCCCTGCTCCTTTAGCCAGTGGAAGACAGGCGGAATGTCCCAGCTGCCGAACTGGATGTCGCACTCGACCTGGCTCGGCAGGACGCGCGGAATGTTGTCGTAGAAGCCGCCGCCGGTGATGTGCGCCATGCCCTTGATGGGAATGTCGCGGAGCAGGGACTTGATGCAGTCCACGTAGATGATGGTTGGGGCGAGCAGCACGTCGGCCACGGATCTGCCCTCGTCGCCGGGGAAGGGATCGTCGCCCTTGAGGCCGGATGCCTTGAGGACCTTGCGGACAAGGGAGTAGCCGTTGGAGTGGATGCCGGAGGAGCCTATGCCGAGCATGACGTCGCCGACGCGGATGGTGGAGCCGTCGATGAGCTTGCTATTGTCTACGATGCCAACGCAGAAGCCGGCGAGATCGTACTCGCCCTCGCCGTACATGTCGGGCATCTCGGCCGTTTCGCCGCCGAGCAGGGCGCATGCGGACTGCTTGCAGCCCTCGGCGACGCCGGCGACCACGGTCTTGGCTACCTCGACGTCCAGCTTGCCCGTGGCAAAGTAGTCAAGGAAGAAAAGCGGCATGGCCCCCTGCACGAGGATGTCGTTGACGCTCATGGCAACGAGGTCGATGCCGACGGTGTCGTGCTTGTTGTACTGGAAGGCCAGCTTGAGCTTCGTGCCGACGCCGTCTGTGGAGGAGACGAGCACCGGCGTGCTCATGCCGGTGATGTCGGGACGGAAGAGTCCGCCGAAGCCGCCGATGTCGGATAGCACGCCCTTGGTCTGGGTTGCCTTGACAAGGTCCTTAATTTTGCTGACCAGCGCGTTGCCGGCTTCGATGTTGACACCAGATTCAGTATAGGCTTTAGCGCGTTCTGTAGACATAGCAACTCCTTCAATAGCGGATCGGATGATAGCAAAATTTATATCGGATCCCAAGCGGAAGAAGCCATTGCAGATCGGTTTTTTCTGCATTTTTTCGTCTGCGGCATGATTGCGCCATGGAGGGGCGGTTCCGGTGCGTGGCCGGGGGCAGGCGCACGACCGGCTGCACGATGCTGGCGGGCCAGCGGCATGCTCTCTGCCGGCTGGGGGCGCCTGCCTCACCCAGCCAGCGTGACCTTCCGTGGCGCATGGTGCTATGCTGGCGCATCGGCAGGGTCCGCAAGCCATGCCCTGCCAAGGAGGAACGCCATGTCAGTCAAGGCAGCCTTGTGGGAACGTCTGGACGGGGGCCGGGTCCGGTGCCGGCTGTGCTTTCGGCGCTGCTCGCTGGAGCCGGGCCAGAAGGGCTTCTGCGGCGTGCGTGTCAACGAAGCCGGCGAAATGAGAACGCTGGTCGGCGATGCCGTCGCGAGCGTCAATCTGGATCCGGTGGAGAAGAAGCCGCTCTACCACTTCCTGCCGGCAACGAGGACGCTCTCCATAGGCACCCTCGGCTGCAACTTCGCCTGCCGCTTCTGCCAGAATTCGAGCATCTCCAGGCGCCCTGCGGAAACGGGCGACTGCTCGGGCCAGCGGCCGGTGCGCCCCCAGGACATCGTGGGCAGCGCCAGGGCGCACGGCATACCCAGCATTTCCTTCACCTACAACGAGCCGACGGTGTTCTTCGAGCTCATGGCAAAGACGGCGGATCTTGCCTTGGCGGAGGGCGTGCGCACCGTCATGGTGTCCAACGGCTGCATGTCCGAAGAATGCCTGCGCGAGCTTGGACCCCGCATCACGGCAGCCAACATTGACCTCAAGACCTTCAGCCCCGAGGTCTACCGCATGGTCTGCTCAGGCAGCCTCGACGCGGTGAAGCGCAATCTTGCGGCCATGAAGCGCCTCGGCTGGTGGGTCGAGGTGACGACGCTCGCCATCCCGGGCCTCAACGACAGCGATGCCGAGTTCAAGGCCATTGCTGACTTCATTGCCTGCGAACTCGGCCGCGACACGCCTTGGCACGTGTCCGCCTTCTTCCCCTGCTACCGCATGCAGGACCGCCCGCCCACGCCTGAGGCAACGGTGCTGCGGGCCTGCGCCATTGGCGAGGCCGAAGGTCTCAGATACGCCTATGCCGGCAACCTCCGCTCGGCCAAGAGCTCGTCGACGCGCTGCCCCGGCTGCGGAACCGTGCTCATCGAGCGCAGAGGCTTTGCCGTGACCAGGCTCGTCAAGGGCGTCTGCCCCTCCTGCGGGCAGCGGCTTGCCGGCGTGTGGACCTAGACCGCTGAACGCCAAGGCGGCGCCGGAGGACTTTCCCCCGGCGCCGTGCGGCATGCCTGCGGGCCTGCCGCTAGATGTCGCGGCCGCGGATTTCGCCACCCTCGGGCAGGGGGGATTCCGGGATGGGGGGCACGCCGGCCTCGTCTCCGGGCGTCCTGGGAGCGGCTTCAGGCGTGGCCTCCTGGTGGGGGCGCTCGCCGGGGAAATCCTTGTGCGTTTCCGTGTAGGTGCCGGGATAGCTCTCCTCTGCGGGCGTGAAGCCGAGTTCGGTGCCCTGCTTCGACTCGAAGAGGTAGCTGGTCACGCTCTGAACGTACTGGACGTTCTGGGCAGCCTTGATGGCGATCTGCTTCTCCTTCTCGCTGGCCACGACGCCGAGCAGGACGACGCGGCCGGCGTTTGTTTCGGTGTCGACGCGGGTTGAGCTGAGCTCCTTGGCGCCGATGAGCGCAAAGCGCACGTTGGAGCCGATCTTGAAGTCGCCGGCGCCGGCAGGGAGCTTCTTGGCCGGCTTCTCGAACCAGTGCGGCGTGACGGAGCGGACGCGGTTGTCGCGCCTGGCTATCTCCACCATCTTGGCGCGCAGGCCTTCGGGGCATTCGCCGACGAGGAAGACGTGCCCATAGTAGGTGTAGACGTTGATGTTCCATCCGTCGCCGAGCTTCTCGGCCATGAGGTTGTTCTTGGTGATCAGGGAGACGGCCTTGTCGGAGGCCATGGTGTCCATGAGGCGTTCGTCCTCGATGCCGCCCCAGATGGCGCATCCCTGCAGGACGCCGGCCAGGCAGACGGCGGCGAGAGCTTGGAAAAGTCGGGTCATAGGCGCTGCGGGGAGCTTCCCCGCCCTCCTTGCGTGGTTGTGCT
This sequence comes from Desulfovibrionaceae bacterium UBA3823, assembly GCA_002369295.1. GTDB lineage: Bacteria > Desulfobacterota > Desulfovibrionia > Desulfovibrionales > Desulfovibrionaceae > Desulfovibrio. The sequence continues at coordinate 17,242 of DFDR01000170.1, read as the reverse complement.
GCGGAAGTTCAGGACGCTAGTCTATCTCGTGTTCGCGGCGGATCTTGGCGCCCACCTTGCAGAGCTTGTTCTCGATGCGTTCGTAGCCCCGGTCGAGGTGGTAGATGCGGCGCACCTGCGTGGTGCCTTCGGCGGCGAGGCCTGCCAGCACCAGCGAGGCGGAGGCCCGCAGATCCGATGCCATGACTTCGGCGCCGATGAGCTTCGGCACGCCGCGCACCACGGCGGAGTGGCCGGTGATGGAGATGCGCGCACCCATTCTGACGAGCTCCGAGGCGTGCATGAAGCGGTTTTCGAAGATGCGCTCGTCCACCATGCTGGTGCCGCTGGCTAGGCACATCATGGCCATGAGCTGAGCCTGCATGTCCGTGGGGAAGCCGGGGTAGGGCTGGGTCTTGAGGTCGCAGGGCTGGATGGGGCCGTCGATGGAGGCCCACACGCCGCCATCCTCTTCCCGGAAGGCCATGCCCATGGCCTGGAGCTTGAGGACCACGGCCTCGAGGGCCTGCATGGGGCAGTTCTTCACGAAGAGCCGTCCGCCCGTGATGCCGGCAGCCACGAGGAAGGTGCCGGCCTCGATGCGGTCCGGCATGACGGCATAGTCGGCGCCGATGAGCTTCGGCACGCCGCGCACGGTGATCGTGCTTGAGCCCTGGCCCTGGATGTCGGCGCCGCAGCTGTTGAGGAAATTCGCCAGATCGACGATTTCGGGCTCTCTGGCGGCGTTATGCAGGACGGTTTCGCCTTCGGCGATGGAGGCGCCCATGATGAGGTTTTCCGTGCCGCCCACCGTGGGCATGTCGAGCGTGATTTCGGCGCCGCGCAGGCGGTCGCAGCGGCCGACGATGTAGCCCTGCTCCAGCTCGAAGCTCGCGCCCATCTTTTCAAAGCCCTTGAGGTGCTGGTCCACGGGCCTGGCGCCGATGGCGCAGCCGCCGGGCAAGGCGACCTTGGCCTGGCCGAGGCGGGCGAGCAGGGGGCCGAGGCAGAGCACCGAGGCGCGCATGGTGCGCACCAGCTCGTAGGGGGCTTCTGGAACCAGCGGGCCCGGCTCCATGCGCATTTCGTGGCGCTCGCAGTCGTAGGCGCAGTGCAGGCCGAGTAGCTCCAGCAGCTTGCGGGTGGTGTGGATATCGCGCAGATCCGGCACGTTGCGGAATGTCTGCGGGCTTTCCAGAAGAATGGAGGAAAGGAGAATGGGCAGGGCCGCGTTCTTGGAGCCGTTGACCTCAATCGCTCCTTCGAGGGGCGTGCCGCCTTCGATGATCAGTTTGTCCATGCAGAGTCCTTGGCAGAGTCCTTAGGATGGTTTCCCGGGCTTTCGCTGCATGCCGCAGGCCAGGGCGTGACCTGCGGCATGCCGGGCGTGGGGGCAAGTATAGCTGCAAGGCGGCAAAAAAACCAGAGATTGGCAAGACTCTCCTCGAGGCGCATGTGGCCGGAAAATGCGCCCTGCCTGCAGAAAAAGCTTGCCAAGACCTGCGATGGCGTGTAATTAGCTCTCCTGCACGGCGGATGTAGCTCAGTTGGCCAGAGCACCTGGTTGTGGCCCAGGGGGCCGAGAGTTCAAGTCTCTCCATTCGCCCCAGACAAGCTAGAAAAGCCCTGCAGCGGTCACGTTGTGGGGCGTTTTCATATCGCCGGGATGTGGCGCAGCATGGTAGCGCATCTGGTTTGGGACCAGAGGGTCGCCCGTTCAAATCGGGCCATCCCGACCATCATGTTTTTCAGGCCTCCTGCACGATCTGTGCCGGAGGCCCTTATGCTTTTCTGCCCCCTCTCCACGGCAGGCCCCGGGGCTCTGCTTCCTGTCGCGCGGAGAGCCTCCTGTTGCCCGTTCAGAGATAATGGGGCATAAGAATGCAGGAAGCGCTGATACTAGGGGCTTTTCAACGGCATAGCTCAGCTGCCTCGCTGCATTGTCGCAGGGGGTGAGCTGATGCCGAGTTCATCAGCATATTCTGAGCGTTGTTGCGTCGCCCGTGATGAGGCTCTGCCAGGGCAGAAGTCCTTGCCGAAGTCCTGTTCCTGGGGCTGAACTTCTTCCTTCACGACGACTGCACAAGGACCTGCACCATGGCCTTTGATTTCTCACAGTTCATCAGGCGGCTGCTGCCAGTTCTGCACCTCCTTGGTGCTTGCTGGCTTCTCTGCGCTCAGGCGGTTCCAGCCCTAGCGGAGCACGGCGCGTCTGTCCGCGTAGGCTACTACGAGAACGAGGTCTTCCAGGAAGGCGCGGCGCCTGGCGCCGTCAGAACGGGCTATGCCTACGAGTACTACCGCAAGCTCGCCGAATATACGGGCTGGAAGTACGAGTACGTGTACGGCTCGTTCGGCGAACTCTACGAGAAGCTGCTGAAGGGGGAGATCGACCTGCTAGCGGGGCTTGCCTGGAAGGAGGACCGCAAGGGGCGCATCGGCTTTCCCGAAACGCCCATGGGCAGCGAGATCTACAGCCTTGTGAAGCACGAAAACGACGAGAGCATCACCGCCGAGCCATCCACGCTGTCCGGCCGGAAGATCGGCGTTCTGGACAGCGCCGTCGCCGGCGCGCTGGCCAAGTATCTGGCTATGTACGGCGTCAAGGCCAAAATTGTGACCTTCAAGGACTACACCGCGCTCTATGAAGCCTTCGACGGCGGGCAGGTTGACGTGCTCGCGGCCGAGGGCGACGGCGCCTACGGAAGGAAGCAGGCCGAGGTTCTCTGCGCCTTTGGTGCATCGGACTACTACCTGTGCACCAGCATTGCGCGCCCGGAACTGCTGGACGAACTGAACTCGGCCCAGACGCGCCTCCAGGCCGACGAGCCGCACTACCTGCACAGCCTGCGCATGAAGTACTATCCCATCAGCCTTTCGAGCCGAGCCTTCTCTGTCGGGGAGGTGGCGTGGATGCGGTCCTGCAAGTCGCTGAAGGTCGGCTACCTGGACCACTACATGCCGTACAGCGACACGGACGGGCAGGGTCGTGCGACCGGCGTCGTGGCCGACATCGTTCCCAAGATCCTGCAGGAACTTGGCGTCGAGGGCATCAAGGTGATCTTCCAAGGCTACGACAGCTACGTCAAGATGGTGGAGGACATAGGCAGGGGAGCCATTGACATCGCCTTTCCCGTCGGAGGCGGAGCGTACTATGCCGAGGAAAGCGGCATCTACCAGTCGAGGCCGGTCGTCTCCTCGACGATAGACATCGTCTACAGGGGCGAATACAGCGCAGACAAGCAGGAGAGCTTTGCGCTGAACGCCGGCAACCGCATGCAGCTCTACTATGTCAAGGCCCATTTCCCGAAGGCCCGGCTGGAATTCTACCCCACCACCGAGGAGTGCCTGAATGCCGTCATCGCCGGCAAGGTGGGCGCGACGACGCTGAACAGCATGCGGGCCAAGGAGATTCTGAGGCGCAGCACGTTCAGCCAGCTTTCGGTCTGGCAGATGAAGGACCCCGCCCCGCGGTGCTTCGGCGTGCGGATCGGCAACGAGGGCCTGCTCAAGTTCCTGAACCGAGGCCTCAGGGTGCTGGGCGAAAGCTATCTCCATGGCCTGGCCAGCCACCATGCGAACGCGCTCTATACTCTTACGCTGGCCGAGCTGTTCAACAACTACAAGGAAGAGATTGCGGGCGCGGTGCTGGCAGTTGTGCTGCTTGTGATAGGCTTCCTTGTCCGCGACGTCCGGCGCTCGAGAGAGGAGGCACTCGCCAAGGAACTCGCCCGCAAAGAGCTGGAGGAAAAGAACAGGATGCTGGCCGAAAGCCAGGACGCCCTGTCCGACGCGCTCAACAAGGCCGAGGCCGCCAACAGGGCCAAGACGGTCTTCCTCAACAACATGTCCCACGACATGCGCACGCCGATGAACGCCATCGTCGGCTTTACGGCGCTGGCGGTCGAACGCCTCGACAACGCGGCGCTGGTGAAGGACTATCTTTCCAAGATTGCCCTCTCGAGCCAGCATCTGCTTTCCCTCATCAACGACGTTCTCGACATGAGCCGCATCGAGAGCGGAAAGGTGACGCTTGAGGAAACCGAAATTCATCTGCCGGCGCTAGTCCGCGAGCTGCAGGCCATCATCCAGGCCAACGTCAGCGCCAAGCACCTGGAGTTCACCGTCGATGTGCAGGACATTGCCCACGAAGACATCGTCGCCGACAAGCTTCGCCTGAACCAGGTGCTGCTCAACATCCTCTCCAACGCCATCAAGTTCACGCCCGAGGGCGGAGCCGTCAGCTTCCGCATCGCCGAGCTACCGTCCGATGCCGTGGGCAGAGCCGTCTTTGAATTCCGCATCAAGGACAACGGCATTGGCATGAGCGAAGAGTTCAAGAAGACCATATTCCAGGCCTTCACCCGGGAGAGGACGTCGACTGTCAGTGGCATCCAGGGCACGGGCCTCGGCATGGCCATCACGAAGAACATCGTCGACATGATGGGTGGCGAGATAGCGGTGCAAAGCGAGGAGGGCAAGGGCACCGAGTTCGTTGTCAGCCTTCACTGCAAGCTCAGCGGCACGCAGGCCGAGCCCCAGCCTCTGCCAGAACTGCAGGGCCGGCGTGCCCTCGTAGCCGGCGCCGAAGAGCGCCGTCCTGCCATCTGCGCCATGCTGCGCAAGCTCGGAATGCGGGCCGACCCGGCTGGCTGCTGCGATGCCCCCGCTCTCGCGGCGCTGGCCATTGAGCAGGGCGACGCCTTCAGCGTCTACGTTGTCGATGCCGGGAGGTCCGGCGCGGACGGCATCGAGGCTGTCCGAGGCATACGCAAGGCCGCAGGGAGGGAAGCATCCATCGTCCTCGTGGCCGATGAAGGGAGCGTCATGGAGCCTGCGGCGAAGGAGGCCGGAGCGACGGCTCTCTGCCCCAGGCCCCTCTTCCTGTCCGAACTGCGCGGGGCGCTGCAGATCGACGCTGGGACCGGGCCCGCAGAGGCCGGCGGAGACCCGGCTCTGGACTTCGCCGGCAAGCGCATCCTGCTTGCCGAGGACAACGAGCTCAACCAGATGATCGCCGAGGAGATACTCGAGGGGGTCGGCTTCGAGGTCGACATCGCTGGCGACGGCACGGTGGCTGTGGAGAAAATGGAGAGCGCTCCGGCAGGCACTTATGACATCATTCTGATGGACATCCAGATGCCGTGCATGGACGGCATAGAGGCCACCAGGCGCATACGTGCCCTCGACGATCCCCGCAAGGCGGACGTGCCCATCGTTGCGGTGACGGCCAACGCCTTTCTGGAAGACCGGAAGACGGCCATGGACGCCGGCATGGACGGCCATCTGGCCAAGCCCTACGACGTGCCCGCCATGATGAAGATGCTGGCCAGGCTGCTCGGCAAGTAGGGCTGGAGGACACGTGCGAACAGCCTTCCTCCTTGCCGTCTGCGCCGTCTGCGGGGGCTTGCTGGTGGCGTGCCCTGAGCCGGGATCGGCGGCCGGCAACGAGGGCAACTGGAGCCTGGCCCAGGCCAAGCGCTGGCTTGAGCGCGAGGTCTACGCCGATCACCGCGTCACCGTCTACTGTGGCTACGCCTTCGACGAGCGCAAGCGCATTGCCGTTGGCAGGGGTTTCCAGACGCCGAAGCACGCAGACCGCGCCCTGCGCATGGAGTGGGAGCACTCCGTGCCTGCGGAGAACTTCGGCCGGGCCTTCATCGAATGGCGCGAGGGCGCGCCCCAGTGCAGCGATGCCCAGGGCCGGGCCTTCCGGGGGCGGCGCTGCGCGCAGACCAATCCCGAGTTCCGCCGCATGGAGGCGGACATGTACAACCTCTATCCCTCGGTGGGCGCCGTGAACGCGCTACGCAGCAACTTCCGCTACGACGAGCTGCCGGGAGAGGACTGGACCTTCGGCAACTGCCCCATGAAGGTGGACGTCCGGGGACGGCGCGCTGAGCCGCCGGACTCAGCCAAGGGGACCCTTGCCCGTAGCACCCTCTACATGGCGGAGAACTATCCGGCCTTGCACCTCAGCCGCGCCCAGCGCCGGCTCATGGAGGCCTGGGACAGGATGCACCCCGTCGACCAGTGGGAATGCACCCGGGCCCTGCGCATCGAAGCCCTGCAGGGCAATCCCAACCGCTTCGTCAAGAAGCCCTGCCTCGAGGCCGGCCTGTGGCGCGATGTCCCCGTTCCCGTGCCGGCGCTGGAGGTCGATCCCCAGTGGCAGACACGGCAGGCCGGAAGCGGCGCCGACGGCAGAAGCGAAGCGCGCAGGGAGAGCCGGCCAAGGCCGGCAGCCGTCCTGCGCTTTACCCGGATGCTGCGCTCCTACCTGGGCCGGGCCCTTTCCTGGTAGGCCTCGGAAAAGGCCTGAGCGCCGCTAGCGCGCGTACCTGTTCAGCAGCGCCTCCGGAAAGGCTCTTCTGAGATCGCCGTCAATCTTGTGCAGCGTAATCCAGTCCTTGATCACGAGCTTGCCGCCCGAAAAGCTGCCGCATATGGCATCGCGGGAAGGCGTTGACTTTTCAAGCTTGTCATTTTCTCTATCAACTTCATACGCATCTATAGCTTTAGCGCAGAAGTTATTGCCACTTTGTTTAGTGATTGTAAAAATATCAACGCTCTCTGGTTCGGCTGGAGTAATCCAGTGCATAAGGACGTTTTTGCTTCCAAATGTCATATAGCAGAATTCAGAAGGTTCAATATCTCCACCTTCATGCTTTTCAGCAAAGCGCCAGAGCGTTTTTTCATATCCAGCTGAATATGAAGTGCATATGTTTGAGAAGAAAATAAATACAAAGCAGAAGAGGATGACGTAGATTTTATGCATATTCAGAGCTCGCTGTAAATTAAGAATTGATAAGAACACTGATCTAAAATACATGGCAGCCGGCGTAGCCCACCACGTGCGCGTGGTCGCGGGAGACCCGGCCGGAGCTGTCGTGGACGACGACGGCAGGCTTCGGGACGGCTTCGCCTTCCCTGCGCAGGGCATGGACGCACCAGAGGGCCAGCGCCATGGGGCTGCATCCGCACATGGTGACATGGTGCCGGCGGCAGGCCTCCAGCAGGCCTCCAGGGTTTTCGGCGACCACCTGGGCGAGGGCGATCTTGTCCTTTTCCAGCGTCGTCTCCTCGCTTTCGTAGTGGTTCATGTCGCTGCTCACGATGATGCCTATGCCGTCGGGATCCGTCTCGGCAATGGCCCTGGCGAGGGCCTGGCCCGCCTGCTCGAGGCTGGCTGCATCCTGGGTGCCGACGCAGACCGGCGTGATGCGCGGGATCTCGGGCTTGGCGCGGTAGAGCAGAAAGGGCAGGAGCACTTCGATGGAGTGCTCCCCGCGGTGGCAGGCGAGATCTTCGCGGAAGGGGGCCTGCCGGCAGAGGGCCTGGGCCAGTTCGGCGTCCACGGGCACCTTGCCGAGCGGGGTCTGCCATTCGCCGTCGGGCCATACGCCAAAGGGGCGTCCCTGGCCGGTGTGGTTGGGGCACAGGACAACGAGGCGCTTTTTCAGGGCGACGCCGGCAAGGGCCGCCATGGTGGCTAGGCCGGAGAAGATCCAGCCGGCGTGGGGCAGCATGACGATGCGGGGGTGCTTGGCGGGCGGATCCCAGGGACCAATCCTGTCGGCCAGACGGCCTGCCTGCGAGGCCAGGTTTTCGATGGCCGCCAGGGCTTCTTCGGCGCCTGCGGGATAGAATCTGCCGGCAACGGCAGGGGTGCGTTCGGGCATGGCAGCCTCCTTGCGGACGGGGGGAAGGGCGTGGATGCACGAAGCCGCGCGGGTCCGTGGCCCCGGCCTGGCGGGGCGGATCCGCGCGGAGGCTTGGCAGGGCAGGACGGCCTAGAAGAGCTTGACGCCGCCTATCCAGTTGTGGACGCAGCGGCCCTGGAGGGTCTTGCCGCGGTGCGGGGTGTTGCAGCTTTTGGAGTAGATGGTCTCGGGTGAGACCACCCATTCGAGGCTGGGATCGAAGAGAATGAAGTCGGCCGGGTCGCCGGGATTGAAGCGGTTGACGGGCAGGCTGAAGATCTCGGCAGGCTTTTCGGCCATGAGGCGCACGACGTCGGCTTCGCTGAGGGCGCCTTCGCGCACGAGGCCCCAGATCAGGGAGAGGGAAAGGTCGAGGCCGGTGTGGCCGTTGGGGGCCTCGTCCAGGGTCTGGTCCTTGTCGAGGTCGGCGTGCGGGGCGTGGTCGGTGACGATGATGTCGATGGTGCCGTCCTTGACGGCCTTGACCATGGCCTCGCGGTCGGCCGGGGTGCGCAGGGGCGGGTTCACCTTGGCCCAGGCGTTGTAGCCGGCCATGAGGGTTTCGTCGAGGAGCAGGTAGTGGGGGCAGGTCTCGGCGGTGACCTTGGCGCCGCGCGACTTGAACCAGGCGATGACGTCGGCGGCCAGCTTGCAGGAGACGTGGGCGATGTGCACGGGGATGCCGAGGTACTCGGCAAGCATGCAGTCGCGGGCCACCTGCAGGGCTTCGCCGACCACGGGCTGGCCCATGACGCCGAGCTCGCCGCTGACGGCGCCCTCGTTCATGAGGTAGCCGGGAGCGAGCTGGAGGTCTTCGCAGTGGTCGGTGAAGACGAGCCCGAGGTCGTGGGCGTACTCCATGGTGCGGCGCATGAGCTCGGTGTTGGTCATGGGGCGCCCGTCGTTGGAGACGGCAACGCAGCCCGCTTCCTTGAGTTCGCCGAGGGGCGCCATGGTCTGGCTCTTGAGGCCGAGGGTGGCCGCCGCCACGGGGCAGAGCCTGGGGCCGTGGGGATGGCTCTTCAGGGCCTTGGCCATCATGAGGTAGGTGACGCCGGCCGTGTCGTTGCAGGGATTGGTGTTGGGCATGCACATGACCTGGCAGAAGCCGCCGTGCGCGGCGGCCTCGAGGCCCGAGGCGATGTCCTCCTTCCATTCGAAGCCGGGTTCGCGCAGATGCACGTGGCAGTCGGTGAGGCCGGGCAGGAGCACCAGGCCCTGGGCGTCCTCGACGGCTTCGTCCCCGGCGGGCGGGATCCTGCCGGCTGGCGTCATGGTGACGACCTTGCCGTCTTCGATGTGCAGATCGACGTCGCATCCCAGGTGCCGGGCGTTGGTAAGGCAGAATTTCATTATCATCACTCCAGAAGGATGTTCCTTGCGGTAGGGTGCCGGGGACGGACTAGCGCGTGGCCAGCAGGTAGAGCACGGCCATGCGCACGGCCACGCCGGCGGAGACCTGGTCGAGGACGAGGGATTCCGGGCAGTCCGCCAGCTCGTCGGCGATTTCAAGCCCGCGGTTCATGGGACCGGGATGGAGCACCTTGCAGCCTGGATTGGCCAGGTTCAGGCGCTCGCGCGTGAGGCAGAAGCGGCGGGAGTACTCGAGCAGATCCGGCAGCAGGCCGGCTTCCTGGCGCTCCAGCTGGAGCCTGAGGCACATGCAGGCATCGACGCCCTTGAGCGCTTCCTCGATGTCCGTGAAGACCTCGCAGTTCCACCCGTCTATGCCTGGCGGAAGCAGGGTGCTGGGGCCACAGAAGCGCACCTTGCAGCCGAGGAGGCTGAGCAGGTAGAGGTTGGAGCGGGCCACGCGGCTGTGGGCGATGTCGCCCAGGATGAGCAGGGTCTTGCCCTTGAAGCTGGGGCCCCACACCTGGCGCAGGGAGTAGCTGTCGAGCAGGGCCTGGGTGGGATGGGCGTGCCAGCCGTCGCCGGCGTTGACGATGGAGCAGGGCAGGAGCCTGGCCAGATACTCCGCCGCGCCGCTGGAGGAGTGGCGGATGACGATGACGTCGGGATTCATGGCCATGAGGGTCTGGCCGGTGTCCTTGAGGCTTTCGCCCTTGTTGATGCTGGAGCCCGACTTGGAAAGGGCGTGAGTGTCTGCCGAGAGGCGCTTGCCGGCGATGTCGAAGCTCGTCTTGGTGCGCGTGCTGTTCTCGGCGAAGAAGAGGATGATCGACTTGCCCTTGAGGGTGGGAACCTTCTTGACCGGACGCTTGTTGATTTCCTGGAAGCTGGCGGCGAGGTCCAGCAGGTGGTCGGTATCCTCCCGGCTCAGCTGGGTGACGTCGAGGAGATCCTTGTGCTTCCAGAGATAGCGGTTGTCTTTTTCCACAGTGTGCGCCTCCAGTCCGGCACCTTGGGCATGGCCGGGTGTGTCTGGTGTTTCCTAGCGCCTGCGCTCAGGCAAAAAAAAACCGCCTTGAGGGCGGAGGAAGAAAAAAGGGGCAGAGCTGCCGCGCGGCAGCGTTTTCGGGCCCGAGGGCCGCAAGCCTTGTGCAGACGCAGTGCTTCATGGCCCAAGAGATACTGCCCGCAAAAGGATTTGTAAAGGATCGCGGCCGCTGGACAGCCGGGGCGTCTGCCCTTACAAGATCGGACATCTTTCGACTGCAGGGAGGCTTTTTTCATGGAAGCGGTCATCAGCTATCTTCAGGCCATGTGGATTCCCATCGCCACCTTCATGGGCTGCGGCGCCGTGGCCGGCGTGCTCGCAGGCCTGCTCGGCGTCGGCGGCGGCATCGTCATCGTGCCCATGCTCGACATCGTCTTCGAGATGCTGGGCTACCCCGAGGGCCAGATCCACCAGCTCGCCCTCGGCACCTCCCTGGCCAGCATCATGGTGACTTCCGTCTCCAGCTCGCGCGCCCACTGGAAGCGCGGCGCCGTGCACTTCGACATCCTGAAGCACATCACTCCCGGCATCCTCCTCGGCACCTTCTGCGGCGGCCTCGTGGCCACGCGCATGCCGACATTCTTCCTGCGGGCCTTCTTCATCGTCTTCCTGCTCTTCGTGGCAGCCCAGATGCTCTCCGGCTACAAGCCCAAGGCCTCCCGCGAGATGCCGGGCTTTGCCGGCACCTGCACGGCTGGCGGCGTCATCGGCCTCGTCTCCAGCTTCGTCGGCATCGGCGGCGGCACCCTTTCCGTGCCCTTCATGACCTTCTGCAACGTGCCCATGCACCACGCCGTCGGCACGTCGGCGGCCATCGGCTTTCCCATCGCCGTGGCCGGCACCGTGAGCTACATCGTCGGCGGCTGGCAGGCCCCGGGTCTTCCGGAAGGCTGCTTTGGCTACGTCAGCGTCCTGGCCTTCCTCGGCATCGCCTGCGTGAGCTTCTTCTTCGCCCCCGTGGGCGCCAGCCTCTCCCACGCCCTGCCCACGGCCAAGCTCAAGAAGGCCTTTGCCTGCTTCCTTGTCATCGTCGCCATGAAGATGCTCTGGTCCCTCAACGTGATCCAGCCCCTGCTCGGCTAGGAGCGCCCGGGACGTCCATGCTCAAGCGCACCTACAATCCGCGGCTTGCCGAGGCCGTCTGGTGGAACCTTCTCCTGCTCACCGCAGGCGGCGCCCTCACCGCCCTCTGCCTGCAGTGCATAGCGGCCCAGCACGGCTTTCTCTCCGGCGGCGTCATGGGCATGGCGCTGCTTGCCCAGTACTGGACCGGCCTGCTCGACGCTCCGAGCTGGTACCTCGTCCTCTCGGCTCCGCTCTTCCTCTGGGGCTGGTGCTTCGTTGGCCGGCGCTTTCTGCTCTACACGGCCTACGGCACGGCCGTGACCACGGCGGCCGGCCTTGCCTACGCCCACCTGGGGCTCGCCGTTCCCCTGCACAACGAGCTCTACGCGGCCGTTTTCGGCGGCGTGCTCCACGGCGCCGGCTGCGGCCTCATGCTCCGCAGCCTCGGCTCCTCCGGCGGCACGGACATCGTGGGCGTCGTGCTGCAAAAGCGCTGGAACATCCCCATCGGCCAGTTCTCCTTCCTTTTCAACTGCACCCTCTTCGGCGTTGCCTGCGCGTTCGGGACAAGCCTCGAAAAGATAGTCGCCACCCTCATCATGCTCTTCATTTCCTCGAGCGTCCTCGAGTACGTGCTCGGCCTCTTCAACAAGCGCAAGCTCGTGCTCGTCGTCTCGGAGCGCGGGGAGGAGATAGCCGAGGCCGTGCTCGTCCAGGAGCGCTTCGGCGTCACGCTCCTGCGGGGCAAGGGGGGCTATTCGGGCACGGACAGGGAAATTCTGCTCACCGTCACCAGCAACATCGCCGTGAAGCGGCTGGAGCACCTCGTCTACGGCATCGATCCCCACGCCCTCTTCATCGTGGAAAACACCTTCTACGTCTCGGGCGGGCAGTTCGCCAGGCCCTGACCGGCTTCCGGGCGCCGCCT
>DFDR01000170.1:0-5125 GCA_002369295.1 Desulfovibrionaceae bacterium UBA3823 | reverse complement strand
CCCCCCTCCGCCGTCCGGCTGCCGTGCGCCCCAGACGCCCAAGCCGCTAGACAAGTCCTGTCCTCTAGGACATAACGGCTCGCCTGCGCCGGCTCACGCCAGCGCGCATCCCGACCACCCCACAAGCAGCAACAACGCAGGAGCGGTATCATGGACTCCATACTCGACTGGAAGCTGGGACTTGAAAAGGCCGGCGGCGACGCCCGCGTCTACGCGCAGAAGCTGCGCGCCTTCATGCAGCTGGCCGATGCCAGCCCCGCCGTGGTCTTCGCGGCCCTGAACCGGGGCGAGCTCGACAAGGCGCGGGAATCCGTCCACGAGGTCCGCGTCCATGCCGACGAGCTCGGCTGCACCGAACTGGCGGCCAGAGGCCGCGAGCTGGAGCTTGCCGTGCGGGCTGGCGCCGACACCGAGATGCTCTACGGCCGCTACGCCACTGCCGTGCCGGACACGCTCTGCGCCATAGCCGGCTATCTGGCGGGATAGGCCGGCCAGGACGCGCCGTTCCGGCTGGCGCCAGCCGCGCGCCAGAGGCGCTGGCAGCCTTCGAAAGCGAAATTAGGCCTTTTTTTTTGCGCGAAACAGGTGTAGCATGTCTCGTTCCAGACATGCGTCCGGCGAGAGGCAGGCCTTCTGCCGCCATAAGCCGGCCGCGCTCATCAACGGGGGATCCCTATGAAACGTATATCGCTTCTCCTTGCGTGCCTCGCAATGGTGCTCGCCCTGCCTGTCCAGGGCGCCAGCGCCGCAGCATCGTTCAAAATAGGACTGATGTGTCCAAAAACGGGCAAATGGGCCTCTGAGGGCCTCGACATGCAGCAGATCGTCACGCTGCTCGTCGACAAGACCAACAAGGCCGGCGGCATCAACGGCATGCAGATCGAGCTCATCGTGGAAGACGATGCCGGCGATCCCCGCTCCGCCGCCCTGGCTGCCCAGAAGCTCGCCAGCGCCGGCGTCAAGGCCGTCATCGGCACCTACGGCTCTGCCGTGACCGAAGCCACCCAGAACATCTACGACGAGTCGAACATCCTGCAGATCGGCACGGGCTCCACCAGCATCCGCCTCACGGAAAAGAAGCTGCCCCTCTTCTTCAGGACCTGTCCCCGCGACGACGACCAGGGCAAGTTCGCCGCCGGCGCCATCCAGCGCGCCGGCGCCAAGCGGCTCGCCATCGTGCACGACAACTCCTCCTATGCCAAGGGCCTCGCCAGCGAGACGAAGCAGATCCTGAACGGCAAGGTCGAGATCGTCTTCTTCGACGCCCTGACTCCCGGCGAGCGCGACTACACGGCGACGCTCACCAAGATCAAGGCCGCCAGCCCGGACTTCATCTTCTTCACGGGCTACTATCCCGAAGCCGGCATGCTCCTGCGCCAGATGAAGGAGATGGGCTGGTCCGTGCCCATGATGGGCGGCGACGCGTCCAACCACGCCGACCTCGTCAAGATTGCCGGCCCCGATGCGGCCAAGGGCTTCTCCTTTGTGAGCCCGCCCCTCCCGCAGGACATGGACACGCCTGAAGCCAAGGCCTTCCTGGAAGATTTCAAGGCCGCCTACAATGCCGTGCCCGTCTCCGTGTGGGCCGTGCTCGCCGGCGACGCCTACAAGGCCATCGAAGCGGCCATCAAGGCCGGCAAGACCGACCCCGAGGCCATGGGCGCCTTCCTGAAGACCCTCAGGGACGAGCCCGCCCTCTCCGGCAAGATGGGCTTCAACGACAAGGGCGACCGCATCGGCGACTTCTACCGCGTCTACACCGTGGACGAGCAGGGCCACTTTATCCTTCAGCCCAAGAACTAGCCAAGCACAGCAAACTTTCCGCGCAGGGGGCATTCAGCCCCCTGCGCTTTGATCGTCATGGAATTCTTCGTTCAGCAGCTTCTCAACGGACTCGCCGTCGGCGGCATCTACGCGCTGGTGGCCTTGGGCTACACCATGGTCTATGGCGTGCTCAAGCTCATCAACTTTGCCCACGGCGACCTCTTTGCCATCGGCGCCTACCTTGGCCTGACCATCCTCGTCAGCTGCAACGTCGCCGGCATCCTCCAGCCCTTTTCCGCGGTTCTGCTCGTTTTCGTCATGGTCGCGCTGCTGGTCGCCCTCGTGGGCTACCTGCTTGAGCGCGTTGCCTACCGCCCCCTGCGCTCCGCCGGCCGTCTCAGCGCCGTGGTCAGCGCCCTGGGCGCCTCGATTTTCTTCGAAAACGCGCTCATGCTCATCTACGGCGCGCGCGTCTATGTCTATCCCGACTTCCTGCGCCCCGACTTCACGGTCACCATCTTCGGCACCGCCATCCCGGGCATGCGCCTGCTCGTCATCGCGGGCAGCATCGTGCTGATGGTCGCCCTGCAGCTCTTCATGCAGCGCACCCGGACGGGCGCCGCCATCCGCGCCGTCGCCATCGATCAGGGCGCGGCCAGGCTCATGGGCATCAACGTCAACCGCGTCATCTCGCTGGTCTTCCTCATCGGTCCCGGCCTCGGCGGCGTCGCCGGCATCATGGTCGGCATCTACTACGGCCAGATCGACTTCCTCATGGGCTGGTCCTACGGCCTCAAGGCCTTCACCGCGGCCATCCTCGGCGGCATTGGCAACATTCCCGGCGCCATGGTCGGCGGCCTGCTCCTCGGCATCATCGAGGCCATGGCCTCCGCCTACCTCGCCGTGGCCTGGAAGGACGCGGTCGCCTTCCTCGTGCTCATCCTCATCCTCATCATCCGCCCGACCGGCCTGCTGGGCGAACGCACGGCGGACAAGCTATGAGCCAGAGCGCCTTCCTCGACTTTTCGGACAAGCGGACCTACGGCGCCATTGCCATGGGCCTGCTCATCGCCGTCCTGCCCCTCTTCCTCAACGCCTACTGGATCGACGTGTGCGTGAGCATAGGCCTCTACGCCATCCTCTCGCTCTCCCTCAACGTCATCCTCGGGCATGCAGGCATCTTCCACATGGGCCACGCGGCCTTCTACGCCGTCGGCGCCTACGTCACCGCCATCCTCAACACCATGTACCAGTGGTCCATCTTTGCGACCATGCCCCTGGCCGGCCTTGCGGCCGCCCTCGTGGCCCTGCTGGTGGCGAGGCCCATCATGCACCTGCGCGGCGACTACCTGCTCATCGTTACCGTCGGCATCGTCGAGATCGTGCGCATCGCGCTCACCAACGACGTCTTCGGCATCACCGGCGGCTCCAACGGCATCTTCGGCATCGCCAGGCCCCGCTTCTTCGGCTTCCGCATCGTGAAGAGCGTCCACTTCTACTACCTCGTCTGGGGCATGTGCGCCGCGACGATACTCCTCTTCCACTGGCTCTGGCGCTCGCGCATCGGCCGCGCGCTCAACTACATCAAGGAAGACGACGTGGCTGCCGAAGGCTGCGGCGTCGACGTGACCCACTACAAGCTCATGGCCTTCGTGCTCGGCGCCTTCTGGGCCGGCATGGCGGGCACCCTGTACGCGGCCAAGATGACCACCATCGCGCCCGCCTCCTTCAACTTCATGGAGTCGGTCATCATCTTTGCCGTGGTCATCCTTGCCGGCGGAAGCCAGCTCGGCGTGCTCGTCAGCTCCTTCCTCTTCATCGGCCTGCCCGAGCTTCTGCGCGAGTTCTCGTCCGCCCGCATGCTCTTCTTCGGCCTCGCCATGATGATCATGATGGTCTGGCGCCCGCAGGGCCTCATGCCGCCAAGGCCGAGACGCTACCGCATCCCTGACCGGAGCGGCGCCGGAGAGGAGGGCAAGGCATGAACCTGCTCGAAGTCGAAGGCATGAGCAAGATCTTCGGTGGCCTCGTGGCTGTCAACGATCTGGACTTCACCGTGGAGGAGGGCTCCGTCGTGGGCCTCATCGGCCCCAACGGCGCCGGCAAGACCACGGTTTTCAACTGCATTACCGGCAACTACGTGCCCGAGCGCGGCGACGTGCGCTTCCAGGGGAAAAGCGTCAAGGGCCTCAAGCCCCACAGCATCGTGGAGCTCGGCATTGCCCGCACCTTCCAGACCATACGCCTCTTCAGCCGGCTCTCCGTGCTCGAAAACGTGCTCGCCGGCCGCCACTGCCGGCTCAAGAGCGGCCTTCTTGCCTCCATGCTCCATCTCCCCAGCCAGCGACGCGAGGAGAAGGCCGCCGTCGAGCGCTGCATGCAGGAGCTCGAATTCGTGGGCCTCGCCAATTCCTGGCGCGAGGAGGGCGGCAGCCTCGCCTACGGCAGCCAGCGCCTGCTCGAGATAGCCCGCGCCCTGGCCAGCGACCCCAAGCTCGTCATCCTGGACGAGCCGGCAGGCGGCATGAACGACCAGGAGACGAGCGATCTGGTCGACGTCATCGAGGCCATACGCAGGCGCGGCATCACCGTGCTCCTTATCGAGCACGACATGCGCCTCGTCATGAAGATCTGCCACAAGCTGGTGGTGCTCGAGCACGGCACCCTCATCGCCGAGGGCGTTCCGGCCGTGGTGCGCCGGGATCCTGCCGTCATCGAGGCCTACCTCGGCTCAGACGACAACGACGAGGTGTACTAGCCATGGCCCTCCTGGAAATCGAGAATCTCCACGTCTCCTACGGCCAGGTGGAGGTGCTGCACGGCATCTCCCTGCACGTGGACGAAGGCGAGATTGTGACCCTGCTCGGCGCCAACGGCGCGGGCAAGAGCACGACCCTGCTCTCCATCAGCCGCCTTGTGAACCCCGTGGAAGGCCGCATCGTCTTCGACGGCATCGACCTGCTTAAGCACCCAAGCCACGAGATCGTGGGCTTCGGCGTGGCCCAGGCCCCCGAGGGGCGCCGGGTCTTCGGCACCATGACCGTCGAGGAGAACCTCATGCTCGGCGCCTTCCTCGTCAGGAGCGAGCCCTGCAAGGTCAAGACGCTGCGCTGGATCTACGAGCTCTTCCCCCGACTCCACGAGCGCAGGGAGCAGATGGCGGGCACCCTCTCCGGCGGCGAGCAGCAGATGCTAGCGGTTGCCAGGGCTTTGATGTGCAAGCCCAAACTCATCATGATGGATGAGCCCTCGCTGGGCCTGGCTCCGCTGGTGGTTCGCGGGATCTTTGACATCATCCGTGAAATCAACGCCCAGGGCGTTACGGTTCTGCTGATTGAGCAGAATGCCAACATGGCCCTGA
>DFDR01000092.1:9124-11701 GCA_002369295.1 Desulfovibrionaceae bacterium UBA3823 | reverse complement strand
GTAGCCGCCCTCGGCAGGAAGGCCGCTGGCGCCCCCGCGGGGATGGGCTTGGTCAGCCGCAAGACCGTAGCCGCCTTCGCGGACGTGCTCCTGGGCCATGGCCTGCTCGGCTGGCGCGGCCAGCAGAGGCACGGGGGCCGGCGCCGGCGCAGCGGACACATGTTCCGCAGGCGCAGGCCGGACTGCCGGATCGACGGGCTTGGGCGTGGCCTCCGGTCCGGGCTCTTGCTTCGGCTTCGGCTCCTGCCGGCGCTCCGTCAGCGCCTGGATGAGCACCCGGCCCGTGCCCGTGCCCAGTATGCCGACCTTCTGGGCCGCGGCTCTGGAGAGGTCGATGACCCGGTCGTCGACAAAGGGCCCCCTGTCGTTGATGCGCACGATGCAGGTCCTGCCGTTGTCGAGGTTGGTCACCCGCACCTTGACGTTCAGGGGCAGAATGGTGTGGGCCGCCGTCATGCCCCACTGGTTGTAGGTCTCGCCCGAGGACGTTGGCCGGCCGTGAAACTTGGTGCCATACCAGGAGGCAACGCCTTCCTGGACAAAGCCCTCGGCGGACTTCAGGGGCACGTAGCGCTTGCCCCTCACGGTGTAGGGGGCAGATCCCGGCACGCCGCCGCGGTAGTGCGGCTTGGCGCCGCAGGCGCAGAGGGAAAGCGCAAGGCAGACGGCAAGCGCGGGCGCAAGCAGCTGCCTGAGCATGCCGGAACAGGCGGACAGGCCAGGCGAGCCAGGCCGGAAGAGAAGACTGCGCGTAGCCATGCGTGCTCCCGGGCACGAGGCCCCGAGGGGGACGATCAGGTTAGGTTGCGTTCTGCCGCGCCGGATGCTTTTTCCCCAAGGTGCCGGGTCTGCCGGTGAAGGGGCACACGGAGCCGTCGGCAGGCGAGCGCTCGAGCGCGAAGAGCAGGGCAATGCCGTCGGCGTCTATCCGGCCGTCGTCGCGGGCTTCCTTGAGGATGTCCCTGGCGGCCTGGATGCGCCCGCAGTCGAGCAGGTCGCTTGCCGCCATGGTGAACATGTGCTCGGGATTGTCGCCGTAGAGGGCTCTGACAAGGCCGGGATAGAGATGGCCGAAGGCCTTCTTGACGCGCTCGGCGTCCGTGGCCAGCCAGCGGGCAAGGCAGCAGTTCTCCGGCGCCTGCGCAAGGTAGCGGATCATGAAGGGCATGCCCGAGCGCAGCACGTGCAGGATGCGGTTCATCTCGCGCCGGCAGCTCTCTGCCGTCTGGTCGGTCATGGACGCCAGCGTGGAGGACATCTCCCAGGCCAGGCTTCCCGAACGCCTCAGCTGCAGGAGGCGGCAGGCGTAGTGCTGGATCTGGAAGGCGTCTTCCCTCAGCTTGGCGCATTCGTGGAAGGAGAAGCCCACGCACCAGTCGACGAAGGCCCCCTCTATCTCGCCGTTGTCCGCATCGCCTATCCTGTCGCCCGGCTGCAGGGTGCGTCGGAAGAGGTGGTGCGCCGTGTCCTTGAGACGCCAGAACACGCCCTTGCGCATGGCTTCGCCCATGAGGGCGTGGAGCACGTTGTAGGAAAGGCTCCTGTCGCGGTTGAGGCGGTTGCTCTGCTCCAGCAGAGCCAGATAGACGGTGCAGTAGTCCCTGACGAGGTCGCGGACCAGCGGGGCCGCGCCGGCAGGATCCTGAAGCCAGCTCACAGGCCCTTCTCGCGAAGCAGGGACTCGGCCACCACGCTGTCGTAGATGGCCATGGGATCCTGGCCCTCGTGGCCGGGGGCGCTGCGGTACATGCCGGCAGCCTTCTCGACGACGGAGAGAGGAAGCCACTCGTGCTTGTCCCAGACCTCCGGATGGCCGGAGTCCCACATCCTGAACTCGACGGCGCCGCCCTCGCCCCGGCGCACGTACATGCGCACCTGCGGAATGCCGGGACGGGGGAGATAGTAAAGACCGAGGGAATCTTCCATGGACGCGAACCTCGCTCATATTTTTGGTGAATGTAAATGATGCGGCACGCTCTGGCAAGGACGGCCGCAAGCCGGAAAGACAGGACAGGACGGAGGCGGAAAGGCGCTGGCACCGGATTCCTTGTGAAAAAGCGCCCGTGCAGGATCAAGGACCGCGCGCCGGCACCCGATGCCGGCAGCCCTGCCGCAAAAATTTTGCGCCATAGTCTAAAAAGCGCATCTGCGCCTACGGCAGCAGGGCCTGCAGAGAGCTTGTGAAAAAATCGCACAAGGTTGTCTTTTTTCGTGAAATGGGATACGCATTGGCCATTCGATCAATCATCCGATCCGAATCCTTGGCGGATTCCTGCGGCCCGCCGCTCCCGCCGAGGGATGTCACGTCAGTGATGTTACCCAAACCACGTGGAGGTATGGTAATGAAATTCGAAACCCCCTTGTTGGACCAACTGGAAACCGGCCCCTGGCCGAGCGTTGTGTCCGACATCAAACAGGAAGCCGCAAGCCGCGCCAAAAACGAGAAGGGTCTTGACTACCAGATTCCGCAGGACTGCTGCGAAGACCTGCTCGGCCTTTTTGAGCTCAGCTACAAGGATAAGGAAACCCACTGGAAACACGGCGGCATCGTCGGCGTGTTCGGCTACGGCGGCGGCG
>DFDR01000092.1:2958-9062 GCA_002369295.1 Desulfovibrionaceae bacterium UBA3823 | reverse complement strand
ATCGGCCGCTACTGCGACCAGCCCGAAATGTTCCCCGGCGTGGCCCACTTCCACACCATCCGTGTGGCTCAGCCCTCCGGCAAGTACTACAAGACCGACTTCCTCCGCCAGCTCTGCGACATCTGGGAACTGCGCGGCTCCGGCATGACCAACATGCACGGCTCCACGGGTGACATCGTCCTCCTCGGCACGACCACCCCGCAGCTGGAAGAGATCTTCTGGGAACTCACCCACAACATGCACAACGACCTCGGCGGCTCCGGCTCCAACCTCCGCACCCCCGCCGCGTGTCTTGGCATGTCCCGCTGCGAGTTCGCCTGCTACAACACCCAGGACGCCTGCTACACCCTGACTCAGGACTACCAGGACGAACTGCACCGCCCGGCCTTCCCCTACAAGTTCAAGTTCAAATTTGACGGCTGCCCGAACGGCTGCGTCTGCGCCATGGCCCGCTCCGACTTCGCCGTCGTGGGCACCTGGAAAGACGACATCAAGATTGATCAGGACATGGTCAAGGCCTATGTCGGCGGCGAGCTGAAACCCAACGCCGGCGCCCACGCCAGCCGCGACTGGGGCAAGTTCGACATCCAGGCTGAAGTCATCGACCGCTGCCCGAGCCACTGCATGAAGTACGAAGACGGCAAGCTGTCCATCGACACCAAGAACTGCGTCCGCTGCATGCACTGCATCGACACCATGCCCCGCGCCCTCCACATCGGTGACGAGCGCGGCGCCAGCGTCCTCTGCGGCGCCAAGGCCCCCGTCGTCGACGGCGCCCAGATGGGCTCCCTCCTGGTTCCCTTCATCGAAGTCCAGAATCCCTACGACGAGCTCAAAGAAGTCATCGAAAAGATTTGGGACTGGTGGATTGAAGAAGGCAAGAACCGCGAACGCCTCGGCGAGCTCATGAAGCGCCAGTCCTTCCAGAAGCTCCTCGACGTCACCGAGATTCCTGCTCAGCCCTGCCACGTTGTTGCCCCCCGCAACAACCCCTACATCTTCTTCAAGGAAGAAGAAGTGCCCGGCGGCTTCGAGCGCGACCTCGCCGACTACCGTTCCCGTCACCAGCGCTAATCAAGGGGAGAAAGAAAAATGGCTTTTATTTCTTCTGGGTACAATCCCGAGAAACCCATGGAAGGCCGCATCTCCGATATCGGCCCCCACAAATACGACGAAATGTTCCCGCCGGTCATTGCCAAGAACTTTGGCAAGTGGGCCTACCATGAAATCCTCGAGCCCGGCGTTCTCATGCACGTGGCCGAGTCCGGCGACAAAGTCTTCACCGTCCGCTGCGCTGGCACCCGCACGATGTCCGTCACCGCCATCCGCATGGTCTGCGACATCGCCGACAAGTACTGCGACGGCTACGTCCGCTGGACGACCCGCTCCAACATTGAGTTCATGACCACCGACGAAGCCAAGGCCAAAGCCCTGAAGGCCGAGCTCAACGGCATGAAGTTCGACGCTGGCTCCTACAGGTTCCCCGTTGGCGGCACCGGCGCCGGCATCTCCAACATGGTCCACACCCAGGGCTGGCTGCACTGCCACACCCCGGCCACCGACTCCACCGGCCCGGTGAAAGTCGTCATGGACGCCGTGTTCGACGAGTTCACCAGCATGCGTCTGCCTGCGCCCCTGCGCATCTCCCTCGCCTGCTGCATCAACATGTGCGGCGCCGTGCACTGCTCCGACATCGGTCTCGTGGGCATTCACCGCAAACCGCCCATGATCGACCACAAGTGGGCTGACCAGCTCTGCGAAATCCCCCTGGCCGTCGCCGCCTGTCCTATGGCCGCCGTGCGTCCCACCAAGGTGGACTTCGAAGGCAAGAAGGTCAACTCCGTGGCCATCAAGGTTGACCGCTGCATGTACTGCGGCAACTGCTACACCATGTGCCCGGCCCTGCCCATCGCCGACCACGCCGGCGACGGCATCGCCATCATGGTTGGCGGCAAGGTCTCCAACCGCATGACCATGCCCAAGTTCTCCAAGGTCTGCGTGGCCTACATCGAGAACGAGCCGCCGCGCTGGCCCACCCTGGCCAAGACGGTCCGCAAGATCGTCGACACCTATGCCGCCAACGCCCGCAAATACGAGCGCCTCGGCGACTGGATCGAGCGCATCGGCTGGCAGGACTTCTTCACCCTCACCGGCCTTGAGTTCACGCACCATCTCATCGACGACTTCCGCGATCCCGCTTACTACACCTGGCGTCAGAGCACCCAGTTCAAGTTCTAAGCGGAATTGCAAGCCAATCTTTGCGGCGGCTCCGGCCGCCGCATAAATGGAGTTCTCCATGGCTGACGAAAAGCAAGTCATCATCGACTACCTGAAGTCCAAGGAAAAGGTTAAATCCAAGCACTACTTCAAAGACTTCCTGGAACTGTTCCCTGACAAGGGTCCCCGCCAGGTGAAAAAGATCCTCAGCGATCTGGTCAAAGAAGGCGTTGTGGAATACTGGTCCTCTGGTTCCACCACCATGTACGGCCTGACTGGCTCCGGCAAGCAGGGCCACGTGGGCGACCAGGTGTAGCCTTTCCCACTGAAAAGCATTTGAGCCGCGGTTCTCAACGGAACCGCGGCTCTTCTGCTTTCTGGGCCCCTGCCCCCTCTGGCGGGCAGAGCGTCTCGGCTACCCGCAGGGCGCGCAGCCGCTGAGGCGCTCGGCGAGCCTCGTGCAGCGGGCGCTGGTCTCGTTTCTGGCAACGGCTATCTCCATGGCGCGCGGCTGGCCCACGATCACCACGAGCTTCTTGCCCCGCGTGATGCCGGTGTAGAGAAGGTTGCGCCTCAGCATGACGAAGTTGGTGGTCATGATGGGAATGACCACGCAGGGATACTCGGATCCCTGGGACTTGTGGATGGAGATGGCGTAGGCGGGCACGAGCTCGTCCAGGTCGGCTGCCTGATAGGTCTTCTCCTCGCCGTCGAAGTCCACGACCAGTTCCTTGACGTCGACCCGCGCCTGCACGACGATCCCGATGTCGCCGTTGAAAACGTCCAGGTCGTAGTTGTTCCGGGTCTGCATGACCTTGTCGCCCACGCGGAAGCGACGCTCTCCCCTGGCCATCTCGAGGCCGTTGGGATTGAGCGCCTCCTGCAGAAGGCGGTTGAGGTTCTCCGCGCCGACGATGCCCTGGTGCATGGGCGTGAGCACCTGGATGTCCGCCAGCGGATCCCAGCCGTAGTGGGCAGGCAGCCGGCGCTTCACGAGATCGACGATAAGCTGGCTTGCGGCCTCGGGCTCGTCCTGGCGCATGAAGTAGAAGTCGGTCTTGCCGTCTCTGGGGTTCTGCAGGCGGGGGAGCTGCCCCTCCTTGATCTGATGGGCCATGAGGGCGATGTCGCTCGCGTCGCTCTGGCGGAAAATCTGGCTGAGCATGGCCACGGGCAGGGCCTTGGAGTCGATGATGTCCTGCAGCACCGCGCCGGGCCCCACCGAGGGCAGCTGGAAGATGTCGCCCACGAAGATGACGCAGGCGCCCGGCGGCACGGCCTTGAGCAGGTAGTAGAAGATCACGATGTCCATCATGCTGGCCTCGTCCACGATGAGCAGATCGCACTCTAGTGGCGTGTCCTCGTTGCGGCTGAAGCCGTGGGTCTGCGGATTGTACTCCAGCAGTCTGTGCAGGGTCTTGGCCTTCATGTCCGTAGCTTCGCTCATGCGCTTGGCCGCGCGCCCCGTGGGGGCCGCAAGAAAGATGCGCTTGCGGGAGGTGGCAGAGAGAAAAAGCGAAATGATGGCCTTGATGATGGTGGTCTTGCCCGTGCCGGGCCCGCCCGTGAGCACCATGACCTTGCTGCGGCTGGCAAGGTTGACCGCTCCCACCTGCTCCGGCGAGAGCCGGATGGGCTGCCTGTTCACGGCCTTGGCCACCTGGTCCACCCTGTCCGTGAAGGCAACGCTCATGGGCATGCGCATGAGACGGGCAAGGTAGAAGCCCGTCTTGCACTCGCAGGTGTAGTACATCTTGAGATAGACGGCCTTCTCCGCGCAGGGGGCACCGCTTTCCCCGCCGTCTTCTGCATCGTCTTCCGCATCGTCTTCGAAGCCGGTGGCAGGCTCTCCAGAAGGAGAGGAGCCCAGTTCCTCGATGCAGACGCGATCATCGGCTTCGAGCTTGCGCAGGGCGTCCAGAATGGCCTCTTCCCCCACGCCGAGGGTTTTCCTGGCCTGGTCGAGCAGACGCGACTGGGGCATGTACACGTCCCCGCTCTCCGAAGCCTGCTGGAGCACGTAGAGGCAGCCTGCCTGCACGCGCAGGGGGGCGTCCCTTTCGACGCCGAGCTTCATGGCGATCTTGTCGGCAATGACGAAGCCTATGCCCCGGATGTCCATGGCCAGGCGGTAGGGGTTGGCGCGCACCACCTCAAGGGACTGCTGGCCGTACTCGGCGAAGATGCGCAGACCGTAGGCCGGCGAGATGCCGTAGGGCTGGAGGGCCTGCATGAGGTCGCTCATGCTCCTGTGCTCGGCCCAGCTCTCCTTGATCATCTCGATGTTCTTCTTGCCGACGCCCTTGACCTTGAGCAGGCTGTCCGGCTCGGTGTCGAGCACGCGGACCGTGTCCTTGCCAAAGGCCTTGACGATGCGCCTGGCAAGATCGGCTCCGACGCCCTTGACGAGGCCGGAGGAGAGGTAGGCAACGAGGCCGGCCTCGGAGGTTGGTATCTGCTCCTCGTAGCTCGTGAAGGCAAACTGGCGGCCGAACTTGCGGGTCTCCACCCAGCGCCCCGTGAAGGCTATCTTCATGCCGCCCTGAGGGCTGGGCAGGGTGCCGGTGCAGGTAAGCTTGTCCTTGGGAAAGCCGCCTCTGCCGGCGTACTTGGCGTCGGGCACGACGCAGAGCACGGCATAGCCGTTCTCGGCGTTCTGATAGATGACGCGGTCAATCGTGCCTCCGAAGGCAAGCTCCTGCTCTTCGGCGGCAGGACCGGGCGCAGGCTGGACAGGCTCCATCAGGACCTCCCGAGGCGGCGCTGCAGGAGCAGCGCGTCCGCCAGCACCAGCGAAGCCATGGCCCTGAGCACGGGCACGATGCGCGGAATGGCGCAGAGATCGTGGCGCCCGCCGACCTTGATCCTGGCCGGCTTGCCGTCGAGGTCCACGGTGTCCTGCTCGACGGCGATGGAGGGGATGGGCTTGACGGCGGCCGTGAGGACGATGTCCTGGCCGCTCGAGATGCCGCCAAGTATGCCTCCCGCATGGTTGGAGGCAAAGCGTCCGCCGGGAAGGAGGGGATCATTGTTGGCCCTGCCCGTGGATCTGGCGGCTGCAAAGCCGTCGCCGACCTCGACGCCCTTCACGGCGCCAACGCCCATGAGGGCTGAGGCGAACATGGCGTCGAGCTTGCCGAAGACGGGCTCTCCAAGTCCCGCCGGCACGCCGCGCGCCTCGATGCGCACGATGCCCCCGAGCGTGTCGCCCTGCCCTCTGGCTTCGCGCACCCGCTCGTCCCAGCGGGCTGGCGCCTCGTCGCTGGCCGCAAAGTAGGGTCGCTGCAGAGCGCCTGCGAGGTCGATCTCCCGGCAGGCAAGGCCGCCAAGCTCGACGGCCGCGGCAAGAACGGCAATGCCGGCTTCAGCCAGCAGAATGTCGGCCACGGCGCCGGCAGCCACGCGGCCAATGGTTTCGCGTCCCGAGGACCGGCCGCCTCCGCGGTGGTCCCGCAGGCCGAACTTCTGCTGGTAGCCCCAGTCCGCATGGCCCGGGCGGAAGACGCGACGCAGGCTCTCGTAGTCTTTTGAGCGCTGGTTCTCGTTGCGCACCGTGAAGGCGATAGGCGTGCCCGTGGTCCGCCCCTCGAAGACGCCGGAGAGTATCTCCACCGTGTCGGACTCCTGACGGCTTGTGGCCGAAAGGCCTTGCCCCGGCCTGCGCCTGTCGAGGGCGCGCTGCATGTCGGCTTCCGAAAGCGCCAAGCCTGCAGGGCAGCCGTCGACGACGCCCCCGACGGCCGTACCGTGGGACTCGCCGAAGGTGGCGACGCGGAAGAGTTCTCCAAAGCTGCTGCCTGGCATGGCTGGCCTCCTTCGGGCCCAGGGGCGACGGCGCCGGCAGAGGCGCCCCCCGGTACGGCAGGCGCGGCGCCGGAGCAGAATCA
>DFDR01000092.1:2723-2895 GCA_002369295.1 Desulfovibrionaceae bacterium UBA3823 | reverse complement strand
GCGCCGCGCCGCTGGCGGAACGAGCCTCCCTGGGGAGGCGCTACTTGAGCAGAATGTTGTCGATGAGGCGGGCCTTGCCCACCTTCACGGCGCAGGCCATGAGCGCCGGCCCCTTGACCTCGTCCAGCGCGGCCAGGCTCACGGGATCGACCACGTAGAGGTAGTCGAGGCG
>DFDR01000092.1:1088-2657 GCA_002369295.1 Desulfovibrionaceae bacterium UBA3823 | reverse complement strand
CCGAGGGGCAGGCGGGACGCCCAGCGGCGCAGCACCGCGTCCCTGAGGACGGAGACACGGGTCTCGCCCTGGTCCACGAGGCTTTTGGCGTAGCGCAGGCCGGCCTGGATCTCGGGGGCCTGAGCCCGCTCCTCCCCGGTGAGGTAGACGTTTCTGGAGGAAAGGGCGAGACCGTCTTCAGCCCGCTGGACAGGCACGGAGACAATGGTCACAGGATAGAAGAGGTCGCGGACCATGCGGCGCAGGATGGCCTGCTGCTGCCAGTCCTTTTCGCCGAAGACGGCGTAGTCGGCCTGGGTGAGCATGAAGAGCTTGGTGCAGACGGTGCACACGCCCCGGAAGTGGATGGGGCGGGAGGCGCCGCAGAGCACGGCGCTCATCTCGGGCACTTCGACCCACGTGGCTGCATCGGGTGCGTAGAGTTCGGCAGGTTCGGGCGCAAAGAGCGCGTCTGCGCCATGCGCTTCGGCCACGGCGCGGTCGCGCTCGAAGTCGCGCGGATAGGAGGCGTAGTCCTCGTTGGGGCCGAACTGCGTGGGATTGACGAAGAGGCTGACGACAACCTTGTCGCCAAGGCCGCGCGCCTTGTCCATGAGGGCCGCGTGGCCGTCGTGGTAGTAGCCCATGGTCGGCACCAGGGCCACGGTCTGGCCGTCCCTGTGCCAGGAGCGGCACAGCTCGGAAAGCTCTTTGGCTGTTTTGACTGTCTGCATATCGTTCTTTGCCTTCGGAAAGGGGAAATGCGCGCAGGGACATGCCCCGCGCGAAGGGGAGGCCAGGCGGACGCCGGGCGCCCTCCTGACGGGGCATCGTATAGCAGACTTTCCCGCAAAGCTCACCTCTTTTCGGACGGCTGCCCTGCCTTGACGCAGGGCGGAATCTGCGCGCATTCTGAGTCCTGCCAGGCACATGCGGGGCCCAAGCTCCGCCTGCCTTTGACACAAGGCCCGCCATGCCCCATTCCTCGCCTTTGCCCCGCCCCCTCTTTCAGGGCCAGCTTGACCGCTTCTGCGCCGTGTACGCCGTGCTCAACGCCTGCCGGCTCATCTTCAGGCTGCGCGTCCAGGACGCATCCGCCATCTTTGCCGACACGCTCGCAAGCCTTGCCGCCAGGCCGGACGTCTTCCGCGCCGTGCTCGGCCAGACGACGGACTACGCCTTTCTGGTGGACGAAGTGACGGCCAGGTGCCAGGCCAGATACCCCCTGCACATGCACCGGCCCTTCCCCGGCGCGAAGGCGGGGAGCGTTCCTCCCGAAGCGCTCTGGAAGGCGCTTGAGGACTGGCTTGCCAGCCCCGGCCGCACGGCCCTCGTCCGCTTCCAGCGCTTTCTCGTCCCTGGAGGCCCTGCGCTGGTGCGCCACTGGACGGCCGTCCGCGCCGTCGAGGGAGACAGTCTCGAGCTCTACGACTGCAGCATTCAGGAAAACGCCGTGCACAGCATACCCGAGTTCGGCTTTGCGACGGATCCCCGCCGCCTAGGCCAGGACCGCCTCCTGCTCGTGGAGCCGGAGCACGTTCGCCTGCTTGAACGCGCCTTCGGCGAGCGCTGAAACAGGAGCTGGGCACC
>DFDR01000092.1:0-1036 GCA_002369295.1 Desulfovibrionaceae bacterium UBA3823 | reverse complement strand
GGAGCTGGGCACCTACGCTGGGCAGACGGCTTTGCCTTTTGCGACCTGCTGTGCGATAGCTTGGCACACCGCTCTACTTCAAGCCGGACCAACCGTCTGCAAGGACTTTCATGATCAGCCCCGATTTCCGTCTCAGCCACCCCCTGTCCGCGCGCGGACGCAAGCCCCTGGGCACGCTGTCCGTCTGGTGCCGGAGCCTCGGCTGCCCGAAGAACCGCGTCGACACCGAGACCCTGCTCGGCAGCCTTGGCGCCGGCATCGCGGAATGCCAGGACCTGCGCAAGGCCGACCTCGTCTTCATCAACACATGCGGCTTCATCGAGCCTGCCGTGAAGGAGTCAATAGACGCCATACTCGAAGCCGTGCGCGACACCGAAGGGCTGAAGCGGCGTCCGCTCGTCGCCGTCGGCGGCTGCGTCGTCGGCCGCTACGGCATCACGGATCTTCAGCAGGAAATCCCCGAAGTCGATCTCTGGCTGGCAACAAAGGATCTTCCGCGCTGGCCAGACATGCTCCGCGAACGCCTCGGCCTTGGCGCCTGCGCCCCGCAAGGGCGCCTGCTCTCGGGATGTCCCTCCTACGCCTGGCTCAAGGTCGCCGAAGGCTGCCGGCACAGGTGCGCCTTCTGCACCATCCCCGCCATCCGCGGAGGACTGCGGTCAAGACCCGCCGGCGACATCGTCGCCGAGGCGAGAGCCCTGCTGGCCGCAGGCGTCAGGGAACTCGATCTCGTCGCCCAGGACCTCACGGATTACGGACAGGACCTCCATCCCGGCCAGGAGGGGCTGCCGGCGCTTGTCAGGGAGCTTGCCGGCCTCGACGGCCTCTTCTGGCTGCGCCTGCTCTACCTCTACCCCAAGGGGATAACGAAGGAGCTGCTCCAGACCGTCAAGGACGCCGGGCCAGTGCTTCCCTATTTCGACATTCCCCTGCAGCATAGCCACCCCGATGTTCTCAAGCGCATGGGACGGCCCTTCGACGCCGATCCCGAGCGGGTCTGCGGGATGATCAGGGAGGCCCTTCCCGAAGCGGCCCT
>DFDR01000079.1:4409-6604 GCA_002369295.1 Desulfovibrionaceae bacterium UBA3823 | reverse complement strand
GCCCTGGACAAAGCGGAAGCGCCGCTTCCGGGCGCCAGGGCTTGCTGGCGGGGAAGCGGCGCTTCGCAGGATGCGTGCCGTCGGGAGCGGAAGCTCCTGGACGGCTAGTGGAGATTCAAGACGAAGTGGCAGATGTAGATGGTGATGAGGCCCAGGATGGAGGGGATGCAGGTGCGCTTCACGATGTTCATGGGATCCGCGCCGGAGATGCCGGCACAGACGAAGCAGGCGCCGGCCACGGGGGACATGCATCGGCCGAGGGCGCCGGCGAAGGTGGCGAAGGAGCCCATGCTGATGATGTCGACGCCGAAGGAGGCTGCGTTGACCGTGACGGCTTCGTTGAAGGCCTGGGTGGCGGCGTTGCCGGAACCGCAGACGACGGCGAGGGCCCAGGGGCCGATGCCGGCGGCCAGGGTGGCGACGCTGGAGGCGCCCTTCATCATGTTGATGGCGCTCTCGACCAGGCCGGTGGCCTTGAGGCCGCCCACGAACACGGCGGCCGCGATGATGATGCCCATGATTTCGCCGTAGCCGTGGCCGAGGCCCTTGAAGAATTCCTTGGAGCCCTGGCCGGGGTTATTGCGGGTGGCGATGATGCCGATCATGGCGCCGAGCAGCATGGTGTGCTCGACCTTCAGCTTGGCGAGGAACTTAAGGACTCCTTCAATGCCCGCGAGCATTCCCGCGGGGAGGAAGCTGAGCAGGTC
This sequence comes from Desulfovibrionaceae bacterium UBA3823, assembly GCA_002369295.1. Lineage (GTDB taxonomy): Bacteria > Desulfobacterota > Desulfovibrionia > Desulfovibrionales > Desulfovibrionaceae > Desulfovibrio. The sequence goes on along the minus strand of DFDR01000079.1, from coordinate 5,897 downwards.
GAGGAGGCCTTTGGGATCCTTGCCAATGGTGGCGCCGATGACGAGGCACGCGATGGGCAGGATCGGGATGAGGGCGAAGAAGTAGTTGACCTTGAATTCCTTGGCGCCGCCTTCCTTTTCGCTCTCGGGGACATAGCCCTTGCCTTCGCCGGTCACGAGGGTGACGGCGAGCATGGCCAGAGCCACGACGGCAAGGGAGATGAAGGCCGCCTTGGTGTGGTAGCCGATGACGTTGATGGCTTCAATGTGCTGGCTGAGCGCCTTGGAGGCAATGTCGGCCACGTACACGTTGTGGGCAAGGCCGGGGGAGAGCAGGTCGCCGTAGGTGCCGGCGAGGACGGCCGCGCCGGCCATGGCCGGATGCACGCCCATGCTCATGAGCAGGGGAATGACGACTGCGCCGATGGCCGCGGAGGTGCCGGCTGCGCTCGGCAGGGCTATCTGCACGAGAAAGGTGACGACGGTGGCGCCGGGAACGAGCAGGAAGCGCACGTAGCGCAGGGGCTTGGCCACGGCGTGGCTGAGGTGCTTGTCGCAGCCTGTGAAGCGCATGACGAAGGCGAAGGCCATGACCGAGCAGATGCACAGGATCATGTTTTTGCGGAGCATGCCTTCCGTCATGCCGTTGAGGACAGCCATGGGTTCCAGGGCCGCAATGCCCATGACCAGACCGGAGACGATGAGGACCAGGCGCGACTCGTAGCGCATGACCATGCCGACGACTGTCAGGATAAGCATGAAGAGGCCGAAGTAGACTAGCATTAAACGCTCCTCGCGGTGGGCGCGCACGCGGAGGCGCCGAGTCGGGGCCGTGCGCTGGTTGCTGAAAAGTTCATTGTTCCTCCGAGCTGGTGTTCGCAGCCCGCTCCTCCACCCGGAGACGCTGGGCGCATCCTGAAAAAGCCTGCCAGAAGTGCCGTGCCGGGGGGCGCGGCAAACCCTCTTTTCTGGCTAGGGCCGGATATGCAAATCGCGTTCCAAGAGGGCCAATCTCCAAGGCACGTGGCAAGGGCAAAAAAGGAAGGGAATCGCGAGGCTTGCCGCCCAAAAATGAAACGCCATTTCAACTTTTCGTAAATGCTTGGCACCGCGCAATGTGAAATTTTTCATTTGCCTGCAAATGCCGTTCCAATGCCTGCGCTGGCGGGCCTTCCTTCCGTTGCGCAGCCGCGGGGGGCGGGCACAGGGCGCGGGGCCTCTGCCGTTTCCTGACGTTGCGCAAAAATGTTTCTGAAACATAATTGCGTGTTTCAGGAACGGCATCATGTCCCAGCCACGGGGCTCCGGCGTTTCCGGAACAGGGCCGGCGAGTCCCGCGAAGCCCGACGCACCTTGCAGGAAGCCCGCAAAAGGGTATAGGGTCACCCCGATGCCGCCTGCCCCTGCCGCCGGCACCATCCGCGTTCCACCCGCGAACGCGCTTAACGCCTGTCCGCGCCGGACAGGGTCGCAAGGAGCAAGGCGGATGCACGTTCCCCACATAGTCAT
>DFDR01000079.1:0-4348 GCA_002369295.1 Desulfovibrionaceae bacterium UBA3823 | reverse complement strand
GATGATAGGCACGAGCCCCGAGCTGTGCAGCCTCTTTGCCGAGGTGGCGGCCGCCAGGGGGCTTGAGATCCAGACCCACATTGCCTGCCTCGACGATGCCGTCCCCTTTGCCATGGATCTCATCGACCGCGGCCTCGCCGACGTGCTCGTTGCCAGCCGCGGCACGGCGGAGATGCTGCGCAAGAAGACCAGCGTGCCGGTGCTGCCCATAGCCCTCGGCTCCCTCAACCTCGCCAAGGTGCTCTTCGAGCTGGCCCCCGTGGCCAAGTCGGTGTTCTTCGCGCAGTACGAGAACGAGGACGTGGATCTCAGCTTCTTCGAGCGGCAGACCGGGGTGAAGGTGCACTGCGCCAGGTACGCTGATCTGGCCAGCCTCGAGGAGGCCGTGCGCCGCTACGTCGCCGGGGACACGGGCATCGTGGTCGGCGGGGGCCAGGCCTGCGCCATCGCCGCCAGGCTCGGCGCAAGCTACCGCCTCGTCATCCCCACCCGCGACGAGATAGCCGTCACCCTGAGCAACGCCTGGAACATCGCCCAGTCCGTAGCCGCCGAAAAGACGGTGCTGCTCCGCTACACGGCCCTGCTCGACACGGTGAGCGAATCCATCGTGGGCACCCGCGCCGACGGCACCGTGACCATGGCCAACCGTCGCGCCCAGGAAGTGCTCGGCCAGCACGGCTCCATCGTGGGCACGAACATCGTCTCGCTCCTTCCCGGCCTCAAGGAGCACATCCGCGCCGGCCGCGCGCCCGGGGGCGAACTCGACGCGACCATCCGCGGCACGCGCTACGTGGTCAAGACCTCGCGCCTCCAGCGGCCTGCCGACGGCATGGACCGCTTCTACTCCTTCACGCCCTGCCACGTCGTGGTCAGGGCCGGCCGCAAGGCCAGGCAGGCGCTGGTCAGCGGCTACGCCGCCAAGTACACCTTCGCCGACTACGTCCACGCGAGCCAGATCTCCGAGGACATGCTCGCCAAGCTGCGCATCTTCGCGCGCAGCGACTCCACCGTGCTCATCACCGGCGAGAGCGGCACGGGCAAGGAAATTCTCGCCCAGGGCCTCCACCGGGAATCGTCGCGCAGCACCGAACCCTTCGTGTCTGTCAACTGCGCAGCCATTCCCGTGCAGCTGCTCGAAAGCGAGATGTTCGGCTACGAGGGCGGCTCCTTCACGGGCTCACGCGCCGAGGGCAAGGCCGGCCTCTTCGAGCTGGCCGACGGCGGCACCATCTTTCTCGACGAAATCAACTCCATGCCCCTCAACGTCCAGGCCCTGCTCCTGCGCACCATCCAGGAGCAGGAGGTGCGCCGCGTTGGCGGCAGCGCCGTCATTCCCCTCAACGTGCGCATCGTGGCAGCCACCAACAAGTCCATCGTCGACGAGGTTCGCGCCGGGCGCATGCGCTCCGACCTCTTCTACCGCCTGAACGTGCTCAACGTCCGCGTTCCTCCCCTGCGCGAGCGGCCCGACGACATTCCCGTCCTCGTGGAGGCCTTCGTGGACGAGGCCTCCCGCAGCGCGGGCACGCCGCCCATCCGCCTTCCCCAGGCCAGCCTGGCGCGCCTGTGCCGCCATCCCTGGTACGGCAACGTGCGCGAGCTCAAGCACTTCATCGAGCAGCTCGTCTTCCTCTGCGCCGGCGCCTTCTCCCAGAGCGTCTTCGACGAGCTCTTCGGCGAGACGGCGGCCAACGCGGCAAGCCTCATGCCGCTGGGCTTCCTCGGCGCAGGAGGGGCAGGGGGCGCGGGCGATCCCGCCGCTCCCGCCTGGCCCCAGGCCGGACAGCCCCGTCCCGAGCACCCTGCGGCGCCCGTCGACGTGGCCGCCATCACTCCAGCGCAGGTGGAGGACGCGCTGGCCAAGGCCGGCGGCAGGAAGAAGGCCGCGGCCGCGCTGCTCGGCATTTCGCGCACCTCGCTGTGGCGCATCCTCAAAAGCTTCGGCAAGCAGCCGTGAGCCTCCGCTCCCACGAACCGCCTTCCCGCACCGCTTCTCCCCACCGCCTTCCCGCAGACAGCCTCCCGGCCCCTCCGCACCCGGAACCGACCTTCAACCCTGCCGGCGCACCCCGCGGCGACCCGGAACCGTTGCCCTGCGCACTCGGAAAACTTCATGGACAAGGGAAAGATTCTTCTCCTCTCGGCCGCGCACATGAGCGCGGACATCAACGCAGCCGCCCTGCCCGCGGCGCTGCCCTTCCTGGCGGTGGCCTTCGGCTACTCCTACACCGAAGTGGCGGGCATCATGTTCTGCTACTCCATCTTCGCCTCCCTGGTGCAGCCCCTCTTCGGCTGGCTCGCCGACAGGCTCCACTGCTTCCTGCTCCTGCCCGTCTCCATCCTGCTCATGGGCTTCAGCATGGGCGCCGAGGGCTGGGTGCCCTGGTACTGGGGACTGTGGGTCTGCACGGCCCTGCTCGGCTTTGGCTCTGCGCTCTTCCATCCCGAAGCCGCGACCCTGGTCAACGTCCTGGCCGGCAGGGAGAAGGGCACGGCCATGAGCATCTTCTCGGTGGGCGGCAACATGGGCTTCGTGCTCGGCCCCGTGGTCATCGCCCTCATCGTGCCGGCCTGGGGCCTCAAGTCCACGGCCCTCTTCGCGGCCGCCGGCGTCGCCACCGCCCTTGCCGTCTGGATCTCCTTCGCCCGCATGCCGGCGCCCCAAAAGCGGCTCATCGACGAAAAGCGCCGTCCCGCAGGCGTCAACAACTGGAAGGCCTTTGCCTGGCTCTCCGGGGTGCTCGTCAACCGCTCCGTCTTCCTGCAGGGCTTCCTTTCCTTCACGGCGCTCTACTGGATGCGGGTCTTCGGCTGGACGCCCTCGCAGGGCTCCTTTGTCCTCACCTTCTTTTCCGTGGCCGGCGTGCTCAGCAACCTGGCCGGCGGGACGCTCTCAGACCGCAAGGGCTACGTCTTCGTGCTCCGCGCGACCCAGCTGCTATCCCTGCCTGCGGTGCTTTGCTTCGCCTGGTCGCCGAGCCCCTGGCTTTCCATTCTTCTCCTTGCGCCCATCGCCTTCTGCGTCTACGCTTCGTATTCGCCTATGATTATCCTCGGGCAGATCTACCTCTCCCGCAATCTGGGCTTCGCGGCCGGCGTCACGCTTGGCGTTGCCAGGAGCGCCGGCGGCATAGCCATGCCCCTGATGGGGCTTGTCGCCGATGCCTGGGGCCTGCAGACGGCCTTCATGTGCCTCGGCGTGCCAGCGGCCCTCGGCCTTGTCTGTGCTTTTAGGCTTCCCAAGGCAACGTCGCTCGGCTAATCTGGCAGAGCGTTACTGAACGGAAGCCTGAGGCTTCCCCGAACCTGCGCGCGCAGGCGCGCCAACAGCATGAACTCTGCGGGCTCCTGGCCAGAGGCCAGGGCGCCGGAAATGGAGGAACACGAAATGGGTGCATCTCAGGAAGTCTTCGCAGAAGCGGCGGAAGAGCTCTTGGCAACCCGCAAGGGCGACGAGATGGCGGCCGCTCTGTACGAAGCGAGCTCCTTCGTGCTCGAGCAGGATGAAGAGCGGTGCGATGTCCTTTACAACCTCTACTTCGCAGACGACGGGGAAAAGATAAGCTCGCTGCTCAGCATCCATGATGGCGTTGTCTCCCAGAGTCTGACCTGCTTCTGGGAGTGGGTGCTGGCATCGGCGTCCCTGATGCCGGAAGTGGGGGGGACGCCTCCCCTCGAGCTCCTGCGGAGCTTGCAGGAGAATCTGAACGACGGCAACATGTGGGAGATGATCGAGGAGGTGTGCTCCTCGAGGCTCTCGCTTTACGAAGTGCAGGCCGTGGACGGCCGGCGCATCCAGGTCCTCGATCTGCTCGCCCAGCAGGCGGAGCCCGTGTGGGTGGAGACAAGCGGAAGCCTGCTGGGATACGCCCCCTGGGACATTGCGGCCCTGCGCATCCTTGCCCTCGGCGGGAAATTCCAGACGTCCCTTGGCGTGCTGCTCTTTCTCAGGGAGCCGGGGCTTGCCCTCGCACGGCGCATGCGCAGGGACGTCGCGGCCAATGCCAGCCAGGCAAACCCCAGGCCCTGGGGGCTTGTCATCGACCAGCCCGTTATCCGGCGCTGGATCGACTTCGTCCTTGGCCGGGACGTGGAGTCGGACCTGGTGCCCGAGCTGAATCTGGAGTGCCTGTGGGCTGTCGGCGGCGAGGAGCAGCTCAGGCGCCGCCTGCTTGACTGGACCGGCAGAGCGCAGGCGCCGCTCGGCGGCCGCACGCCGGCTGAGGTCGCGCGGCTGGAGGGAGAGCGCACCCTGGTCGTGAACATGCTCAAGTCCTTCGAGAACCAGCATGCGTCCTGGATGCGCCGGAAGAAGGGCAAGCCCTTCAGCTTCCGCTTCCTGTGGGAG
>DFDR01000175.1:3813-19838 GCA_002369295.1 Desulfovibrionaceae bacterium UBA3823 | reverse complement strand
CCTAAGAATTCGTCAAAAGTGACACTAGACTTTCAGGCGAAAAAGTCTTTGCCCGATGAATGCATTTATAGCGAGAAAATTGCGGAGCTCTCACACTAAAAATCTTGTCGGTACGATTGATTTCTGGGAAACTAAAGGTCACCACTCAAAGAGTGTTCAAGGGAAGATAGTAGCACTATTTTAACGCTACACATGGAAAGGCAAAAGACGGGATCGCAAAAAGGCAATAATTTAATATGGTTACGCAGAAGAGCGCGCCTGTAGTGTCACTTTTCCTGATTTCTTATGCTGAATGGGGGCACACGAGCCCCTAGGTCCGCTTTCCGCGGCCCCGAAGCGGGCCTTGGCCTCAGCCATGCACGCTTCCGCTGAGTAGACGGTTTTGGCGCGTCCGGACTTGCCCATGGATACGGTGACGGATCCGCGCCTGAAGCCGAAGGCCGGCCACCGCAGGCGGAAAAGCTCCGCCAGGCCGGTCGGAGGCAGAGCGCCATGCCCGTCCTGCATACCCGCTGGAAGCATTCGGGAAGGACGGCAGAAACTTGTCGAAGTCGCCGAGAGTGCCGAGCCTGTACATGCTTCTAGGCCGGAGACACTCGACGGAAAGACGATCAGCAGATTCCGAAACACGCATGCGCCTTGCCACGCACCACGTCGTCTCCTCACAAAGCCCACAGTCCCTACGCCGCACGTGCAGCGGGTCGGATGGCAAAAAGAGGCAAAAGGAACTGGGCGAGCTGATGAAACGGGATCCTGCGGCAACTCCTTCCGGATGGCCAACACGGCTTGTCCGGCATCCCCAGGCCATCCCTCTGGTCAAGAAGCTCGTCAATTTTCCAACTGTGCCCCCTGCCCCGCATAAGGCCGACGATTTCGCGCGGAAGCCATGGCCAGCGGGTGAATCGCCGGCGGGAGCGAGCAAGCCTTTCAAGGGTCTGGCAGGACAGCGCCTACCTTGAGCTTTTGGCGCAAAGCTCCTAAAAGAAAGAGCCCCGTGCACCAGACGGAGCGCAGCTCAAGGCCGTCTGCGCCACGCACCAGGCACCGTGCAGGCACCGTGCAGGCATGGTGCAAACAAAGGCGCAAAAACGGCGTAACCTTTTGACATTAATCAGCAACATTTTCTCCTTCACCGAAGGAGCGGCACCTCACCCCCCACATCGACACAAAGGGCACCCCTCATGAAAAAGACACGCATCGGCCTCGTCGGCATCACCGGCTACACGGGCATGGAACTGGCCCGCCTGCTCGCCACCCATCCGCACATGGAGCTCTCCATGGCCTGTTCGCGGACCGAGTCGGGCAAGCGTCTCGGCGCCTTCTACCCCTTCCTGGAGAAGCTGCCGGGCAGCGATCTGGCCATCAGCGTCTACAATCCCGACATGGCCAAGGAGGCCTGCGACGTGGTCTTCCTCGCCGTGCCCCACGGCAAGGCCATGGAAATGGCCGGCGAGCTCGTGGACAGGGGCGTCAAGGTCGTGGATCTCTCCGCCGACTTCCGCATCCACGATGCGGCCGTCTACGAAGCCTGGTACAAGGTCGAGCACACCCGCAAGGATCTCCTGCCCAAGGCCGTCTACGGCCTGCCCGAACTCTACGCCGAGGAAGTGAAAAAGGCCCAGCTCGTGGCCAACCCCGGCTGCTACCCCACCTCCTCGATCCTCGCCCTCTACCCCGCGCTGTCCAAGGGCCTGGTCCTGCCCACGGACATTGTCGTGGACTCCAAGTCCGGCACCACGGGCGCAGGCCGCAAGGCCGTGGTCACCTCCCTCTTCTGCGAGGTCTTCGACAGCTTCAAGGCCTACGGCCTCGGCAAGCACCGCCACACCCCCGAGATAGAGCAGGAAGTCTCCCGCTTTGCCGGCAGCCCCGTGACCCTCTCCTTCAACACCCACCTCGTGCCCATGAACCGCGGCATCCTGACCACGGTCTACACCAAGCTCAGCAATCCCTCGACCACGCTGGACGAGGTGCACGAAGCCTACTGCGAAGCCTACGCGGACAAGCCCTGGATACGGGTGCTGCCCAAGGGCGCCCTGCCCGAGACGCGCAACGTCCGCGGCAGCATGTTCTGCGACCTGGGCCTCGTGGTCGATCCCAGGACCAAACGCCTGCTCGTCGTCTCCGCCATCGACAACATCTGCCGCGGCGCGTCCGGCCAGGCGCTTGCCAACGCCAACCTCATGTGCGGGCTCGACGCGGCCGAGGGCCTAGACCACGCCCCCATGCTGCCCTAGGCAGGACAAGGAAGGGCTACCATGGACAGGCAGACCGAAAGCCAGACGGAAGCCAAAGCCTCTTCCCTGCAGGAGCGCATGGACGCGCTCCTGCACGATCCCGAGCTCTGCCGGCGGCTCATCGCCCGCCTCGAGCGGGCGCTGGAGGGCATCGAAGGCCAGAGCATGCGATTCATGGAGGTGTGCGGGACGCACACCGTCTCCATCTTCCAGAGCGGCCTGCGCTCCCTGCTCCCCAAGGGCGTCGTGCACCTTTCCGGGCCCGGCTGCCCGGTCTGCGTCACCCATGACTCGGAAGTGGCCGCCTTCATCGAAATGGCGGGCCGGGACAGGGTCATCATCGCGACCTTCGGCGATCTGCTCAGGGTTCCCGGCCCCGGCGGCCGCAGCCTCAAGCACGCCCTTGCCGAAGGAGCCAGGGTCAAGGTGGTCTACTCGCCGCTGGACTCCCTGGCCATAGCCCGCGAGAACCCAGACGACCTCGTCGTCTTCCTCGGCATAGGCTTCGAGACCACGGCGCCCGCCGTGGCAGGGACGCTGCTGGCTGCCCGCATGCAGGGCATCAGGAACTTCTGCGTCTTTCCCATGCACAAGCTGGTGCCACCGGCGCTCACGGCCCTGCTCTCGGATCCCGACTGCAAGGTCGATGCCTTCCTCCTGCCCGGCCACGTCGCCATGGTGACGGGCCTCGAGCCCTACCGCTTCCTGGCAGAGCAGTGGCGCGTGCCCGGCTGCGTCGGCGGCTTCGAGCCCGCCGACATCCTCCTTGCCCTGTGCCGGCTTGCCGAAAGCCTCAGGGACAGGGAGCCGCGCGTGGAGAACGCCTATCCTCGGGCCGTGGGCGAGCGGGGCAATCCCCGGGCCTGCGAGCTCGTGGACAAGGTCTACGAGCCCAGGGACGCCCTCTGGCGGGGGCTTGGCATGATTCCCGCCAGCGGCCTCGGCATCCGGGCCGAATACGCCGACATGGACGCCCTCCAGCGCCTCGGCGTCGAGGTGCGCGAGGTGCCGAAGATCCCCGGCTGCCGCTGCGGCGACGTGCTCAAGGGCATCGTCACCCCGCGCCAGTGCCCGCTCTTCGGCAAGGCCTGCACCCCGCTTGAGCCCGTCGGCCCCTGCATGGTGTCCACCGAAGGCAGCTGCGCGGCCTACTACAAGTACTCCCTCTAGCGCAGCCTGGACCTGCAGCCCGCAGTATCCCGCGCTATCCCGCGCTTTCCCGCATCTATGGTCCGGAGGCCTGCCTTGGATGCCAGACTGAACAGCGGCCAGGCCGGCCTGCCAGGCCTTGGCCTGGCGTGGACAGCCGCCATCGCCGTTCCCCTCGCCTACCTCTTCCTGTACGTGCCCGACGGCATGGACAGTACGGACTTCGGCTACTTCTACGGCTACGCCTGGCGCATCCTGCAAGGGGAGTTTCCCTACCGGGACTTCCACTACATCAAGCCCTCGCTCCCGCTCTTCTGGCATGCCTTCTGGATGGCAGCCACCCCGGACGGCATCGAGGTGCTTGCCGGCAAGGCCGGCTTCTTCGCCGAAATGCTGGCAGCCGCCTGGTTCGGCGCCCTCTTCCTCGGCCGCTGCTTCAGCTTCTCCCGGCTCGGGATTCCGCTCCCGCTGCTGGCCACCGCCGGCTTCGTCTTCGGCATCCACTGCTTCCCCTGCATGCCATGGCACACGGCGGACGGCGTCTTTTTCGCCTCGGCGGGCATCTGGTGCGCCTCCCTGAACCTCGCCCTGCCGGCGGGACTGCTCTGCGCCTGCTCGGCCCTATGCAAGCAGTCCTTCGCGCTGGTGCCCCTGGGCGCCTGCATCTTCCTCTGGCTCTGCCACGGCAGGCGCCAGGCCCTGATCTGCGCGGCAGCCTGGCTTGCCGGCATGGGAGCCTTTTCCTTCGCCATCTGGCAGGCCGGCGCCTGGGAGGCCTTCAAGGCCATGACCACAGGCCAGCTGGCCCTCAAGGAAGCCCTGGACGCGGGCATTGGCATCTACCTGCACCAGAACTGGTGGCCCTTGGCCATCTGCCTCGTTCCCTGGGGACTCGCCAGGCTCAGGGGCGCGGCACTCCCCGAATGGCTCTCGCCTCCGCTGGTCTTCATCGCCGTGGTCGCGGCCTGGTTCATCTGGCTTGCCTGCACCCAGCACACCTGGCAGGGCTACGGCCTTGCCTGGCCCACGACCCTGGTGCTCGCGGGCGGACTCATGGTCTTCGCGCCGAAGGCCTCCACCGCGCGCCACGCAGCCTTCTGGGACCGCCCCCATCCCCTGCTCTGCGCCTCGGCCTCGCTGGGGCTGGCCCTGCTCGTCTCCTGGTCCACGGCCATTTCCGGCGGCTACAAGATTCCCGCCTTCTTTTCCACGCCCCTGCTCTTCGTGCTGGCCCTCTGGCACGCGGGCCTCGGCCACAGGGCCCAGACGGCCCTCTGGACGGCCCTGGTCTGCGGGCTTGCCATGTTCAGCGCAGGCTACCACTGGCCCTACACCTTCCCCGTCCGTCCGCTCGAGCGCGGGGAGCTCGCCTTCGACGCCGGAACCGTCTATCCCAAGGCCGCCGGCGTTAGGGTGGACCGCCTCATGCTCGAGAAGCTCGAGGACCTGAAGCTGCTCCGCGCCAAGTACGGCCCCGTCTACAAGACCCTGCCCGGCTTTACCCTCGCCTACTACCTCAACGGCGACAAGCCCTCCTGCAAGTCTGACTGGCTCATCGACTGGGAGATCAACGCCGACTGCGACGCCGTCTACGGCGACCTGCTGGCGAGAAAGGCCGTGGTCTTCATGGAGCGCGACCAGATGGACGCCGAGAAGGCCGACGCCTACGACAGAGCCGGCTACACCGTGCCCCAGCGGGTGCGCCGCAGCTGGCAGGCCGTAGACGAAACCAGGCACTTCGTCGTCTTCATGCCGCCGGCAGAGCCTGTCGCCTCCCCGGCATCCGCCCCTTCCCCCCGCAACGCCCAAGGTTCCCCACGCCCATGACCCTTTCCCCCACCCAGATCCCGGCAGGCCCCGAGGCCCGCGCCGCTGCCGCCTGCCTTGACCGGCTCGTCCAGGAGGGACGCGCCTTTGCCTGCTGGCGCGAGCCCGGCGGGCCCCTGCGCTTTGCCTGCCAGCGCGACGGCGCCTGCCAGACCCCCGCCAGCCTCCGCGAGGCCAGGGGCCCCGGCTTCGTCCTCGCGCCCTTTGCCTGCTCGGACAGAGAGCCACTGGTCTTCATTCAGGAAGAGATCTCTGCCGAAGGCCCAGGTCCCCTGCTCGACGCGCTGCAGACGCTGGAGCCACAGGCTGCGAGCTCCCAGACCGGTGCCGGTGCCTGTTCTGGCGCTGCTTCCGACGCTGCTTCCGGCATGCTGTCCGAGGCCTGGCTGAACCAGCCCCCCTCGCCGGACTACCGCCAGGCCTTTGCCCGCTTCCACGAGCGCCTGCGCGAAGGCGCCTTCCACAAGCTCGTGCTGGCCAGAAGCCAGCGCGTGCCAGCCAGGCTTTCGCCGGGAACGGCATTTCTCAGGGCCTGCGCCCTCTACCCCGAGGCCATGGCCAGCCTTTCCTGCACCGGCCCTTCGGGCGTCTGGTTCGGGGCAACGCCCGAAATCCTGCTGGCAGGCGCTGGCGGGCGCTGGCGCACCATGGCGCTTGCCGGGACCAAGAAGGCGGACGATCCTGCGCCCTGGGACGAGAAGAACATCGAGGAGCAGGGCATCGTCGCCCGCTACATCCAGGAGCGCCTGGCCCCCTTCTGCCGGGACCTTGCCGCCGAAGGCCCGCGGTCCTCGCAGGCCGGCGCCGTCCAGCACCTGCGCACCGACTTTGCCTTCACCCTGGCCGCGGGCGCTTCGCCCGCCGAGGTGGCGGAGGCCCTCCATCCCACGCCTGCCGTCTGCGGCGTGCCCAAGGAGGAGGCCTCACGCTTCATCCAGGCGTCGGAGGGCTGCCGGCGACGCTACTACGCCGGCTTCCTTGGCCCCTGGAGTGGAAGCCGGGGCGCCCTCTACGTCAACCTGCGCTGCATGGAGCTGGCGCAGGATTCGGTTGCGCTCTACGCCGGCGGAGGCCTGCTCGCCTCCTCGTCGCTGGAGAAGGAGTGGCAGGAGACCTGCCAGAAGATGAAGACCGCGCTCTCCGCCGCCTGCGGCCGGCTGGAGGGCTGAGCGCGCACCCAGCCGCCCGGCCTGCGCACAACCTGCCGCACAACCCGCCCCTTGAGGAGGATGGCATGGCAACCCGCGAATGGAAGCCCATCAGGCAGTACGAAGAGATCAAGTTCGAATACTGGGAGGGGATCGCCAAGATCACCATCAACCGGCCCCGCTACCGCAACGCCTTCACGCCCGACACGACGAAGGAGATGTCCGAAGCCTTCGCCTACTGCCGCGAATGCCCGAACATCAACGTCGTGCTCCTGACCGGCGCCGGCGACAAGGCCTTCTGCAGCGGCGGCGACATGCACGTCAAAAGCCGCGGCGGCTACGTCGGCAAGGACGGCGTGCCGAGGCTCAACATCCTCGACGTGCAGAAGCAGATCCGCTCCCTGCCCAAGCCCGTGGTCGCCATGGTCAACGGCTACGCCATAGGCGGAGGCCACGTGCTCCACGTGGTCTGCGACCTCTCCATCGCCTCCGAAAACGCCATCTTCGGCCAGACCGGCCCCCACGTGGGCAGCTTCGACGCCGGCTTCGGCGCCAGCTATCTGGCCCGCGTCGTCGGCCAGAAGAAGGCCAGGGAAATCTGGTTCCTCTGCCGCCAGTACTCGGCGCAGGAGGCCCTGGAGATGGGTCTTGTCAACAAGGTGGTGCCCCTGGACCAGCTGGAGGACGAGGCCGTGGCCTGGGCCGAACGCATGATGGAGATGAGCCCCATGGCCCTGCGCATGATCAAGGTCGGCCTCAACGCCGAACTCGACGGCCAGGCCGGCATCCAGGAACTGGCCGGCGACGCCACCCTGCTCTACTACCTGACGGACGAAGCGCAGGAAGGCGGCAAGGCCTTCCTCGAGAAGCGCAAGCCCCGCTTTGGCGACTATCCCAAGTTCCCCTAGGCCTGCCCTCGAGGGATGCTGCTTTCTGACCAAGAGCTGAGCTTCCTGCTCAGCTCTTGGTCGTGCAAGTCCAAGCAAGTCCAAAGCCAAAGCAAACCACGCATGCACCCTCAGCGCTTCGTGGCTGTTTCTCTGCATGCCTCTGCAGGCGATTCACCCGATTGCTCTCGCAGTCGCGCGAAACAATCGACATGGCGATGAGCAGAGTGCACAGCTGGAACATTTTTATTGAAACAAGGATTGCAATTTAAAAAATTAAACTATATTTCTCGCGTAGATATCATGACAATTACGAAACATCCCTAACTTTTTCAAAAAAGTACCATATGCAATATTTCATTCAAATAGTACAGATGTTTTGCGAGCAATCAAGGAAAAATCAAAATAAACATCAATGCAATGTTTTTGCAAAAATTTATTTATGAAATTGTTGCAACGGCATGTGCTCTGAATAAAAACAACGCTGAAATAAATACATTTCCAGGCGATGACAACGGTCAACGTTTTTCCTAATATAGAGAACGATAGTTGTTGATGAAAAAGGTATGCAATATGACGATGGGAGTACTTTGAGGGGAAGATTGTTACACCCTGCTTGCCGAACGCAGCACTAGTCCATCCTGCCCTTGCGGCGCAGCTTCTCGATGAGGGTTGTGCGCTTGACGCCGAGCAGGCGGGCTGCCACGGCGTGCTGGTTCTGCGAAGAGGCCAGCGCCTCCTCGACGAGCCTGTCCTCGCAGGCTGCGAGAAAGTCCCTGAGCCCCATGCCGAGGCGCTCCAAATCGGCCAGCTCGGGCCAGCGGAAGGCGTCTGCCGGGCCTGTGGCAGCGCCAGAGCCGGCGCTAGAGCCGGCGCTATCTTCAGCTTCGAGCCCCCCCGCGGACGCGCAGCCCAGGGTGCCGGCGGCAGCCTTGCGTATCTTGGCCGGCAGGTCCCCGGCCTCGAGGGAGTCGCCCTCGGCGAGGATGCTGACGCGCTCCATGCAGTTTTCCAGCTCGCGGACGTTGCCGGGCCAGGGATAGGCCTCGAGCACGGCACGCGCTTCCGGCGCCAGCCGCATTTCTCCGCGTCCGCGAAGCTGGCAGAAGCGCCGCAGAAAGGCCTGGGCCAGCAGGGGCACGTCGCCCCGGCGCTCGCGCAGCGCCGGCAGCTGGATGGGAATGACGTTGAGGCGGTAGAAGAGGTCCTCGCGGAAGCGTCCGGCCTCCACCTCAGCTTCGAGGTCCCGGTTGGTGGCGGCCACCACGCGCACGTCCACGCTGTGCGGGCCTGAGCCGCCCACGTGCTCGACCTCCTTTTCCTGGAGGACGCGCAGAAGCTTCACCTGCAGGGCGGGATCCATCTCGCCGATTTCGTCAAGGAAGATGGTGCCGCCCTGGGCCAGCTCGAAGCGGCCTGCCCTGGCGGTCACGGCCCCCGTGAAGGCGCCCTTCTCATAGCCGAAGAGCTCGGACTCCAGCAGATCGCGGGGAATGGCGCCGCAGTTGACGGCCACGAAGGGCTTGCCGGCCCGCGGGCTTGCCTCGTGCAGGCAGCGCACGATCAGCTCCTTGCCCGTGCCGGATTCGCCCGTGACGAGCACCGTGCTGTCCGTGGGGGCGACCTTCTCCACGATGCGGAAAACTCCCCTGAGAGTGGTTCCCCTGCCGATGATCTCTTTTCGTTCGCGCTCCATGCCAGCCTCGCCGCGCTGATGGCCGGCCTGTCTGCCGGCTTCGACGAAGAACGCCGTACTGTCGGTGCAAGACAATACGGCGTCTTCAAACGCTGTTCCTACAGCACTTCGGCGGCGCTGGCAACGCCTGCGGCCTGCGGGAGCCGCTTCGCGGCCTGAGGCTATTCGCCCCTGGCCTGCCTGCGCGCCCGCTCCTCCATGCCGAGCCTGACGGCTTCCCGGACATGCGCCTCGGCGTCCTGGGTCACCGCGACATCGGTGTAGTAGAGGGCGCCGCTGGCGACGCCTATCTCGTCCTGCACGTCGACGAAGCGCTGCCAGGCCGGAAAGAGGCTGAAGAGGCAGGGCGAAACGAAGTTGAAGAAGACGTAGGCCCCGGCCGTCAGCCCGGCCAGCGCGAGCCACCGGACTGTCTTCGCGTTCTGCATGCTGTGCCTTCCTTGCGCGGAAATGAACTTGCGCGGAAATGAACTGGTGCGGAAACGAACTGGAAGGAAAGCGCCGCGGCGCTCCCCGGACAGGGGAAGGCCGCGGCGCGCCATTGGCTTGGTGGAAGCTAGATCTTCGCGGTGATTTCCGGGAAGACCTTGTAGAACATCAGGTACGCCATGGCGAGGGTCAGCAGCAGGTTGAAGGTCTGGCCGCAGACGTACAGGATGATGGGCTTGCCGCCCTTGAGATAGCCCTTGAGCTCGCGGAAGTTGGTGGTCAGGCCGATAGCCACGAAGGCCAGGGCGAAGAACCAGCCGCGGAAGGACTTGCCGATCTGGTTGGTGCCGTTCTCAATGAGAATGGTGGCCTGGTCGGCGCCAAGGCTGGAGCAGATGATGGAGCAGATGATGGAGACGCCGAGGAAGCCGAGCACAAACTTGGGGAAGCGGTGCCAGATTTCCATGGCGCCGACCTTCTCGCCTTCCTGCTTGTGGACCTTGGTCGTGAAGTAGATGGCCACGAAGAAGGCCGTCACGCCGATGAGGACGTTCTGGATCATCTTGACGGTGGCCGCCACCTGCATGGCCTTGGGGCCGACGAAGGCGCCGGCAGCGGCCACGGCGCCGGTGGCGTCGATGGTGCCGCCTATCCAGGCGCCGCCGAGGATCTCAGGCATGCCGCAGGCCTTGATGATGGCCGGGATAACCACCATCATGATGGCCGTGAAGGTCAGGGAGAGGCCGATGGAGAGGGTGAGCTCCTCCTTCTTGGCCTGGGCCGCGGCTGCCGTTGCGATGGCCGCGGAGGTGCCGCACACGGACATGTCGGCGGAAATGACGATGTTGAGGGTCGGGGATTCGATCTTCAGCAGCTTCTGGCCGAAGATGTAGGTGCACACCAGGACGATGGGGGTGACGACCCAGGCAACGAAGATGCCGGGGATGCCGATGGCCATCAGCTTGTAGATGAGCACGTCGGCGCCGAGGAGCACGAGGCCGGTCTTGATGAAGTACTCGACCTGGGCGCTGTACTTGAGCCACTTGGGGCTGCCCACGGTGTTGGCGACGAGCATGCCGATGACGATGGACCAGATTTCGGCGTTGAGGCCCCAGCCCTTCATCACGTCCTGCTTGCCGAGGATCTGCGCAATGACGCAGACCACGTAGACGCCGAGGAAGCCGAGGAAGAACTTCACGGGATTGTAGCCCATGAAGCAGGCGCCGAAGGTCACGAGCACGCCGAGGCCGAGGCCGAGCACGGCGAGGGAGCCGTAGATGTTGAAAGGCTTCTTCAGCTTCTTGGAAATCTTGGCCGTTTCGCCGACGGCCTTCTGCCAGGTGCCGATGGCCGCCGTGGCGGCGTCGTTGAGGGCCTGGTCGGCGTACTGGGCGTCGGCGGCAGCGGCCTGGGCCGTCTTGGCGAGCTCGAGCGCCTGGGCTTCGGCTTCCTTGGCTGCCTCGACCTTGGGCTTGACCGCGGCGTTGGCCGCATCAGCCTGCTCCTTGCTCATGGCAAGGGAGTCCAGGGGGTTGGCATGCCAGGCGCCAGGAGTCTTGAGGTAGCCGAGCATCTGCTTCAGCAGGGGCAGGTTCTTGCCCTGCACCTTTTTCAGACTGGCCTTGGCCTGATAGAATTCAATGGTTTTGATGGGTTTCTGCTTCTCGGCCGCGATGGTCTGCAGGAGCGGAAGGCTTTCCTTGTCCAGGTTCGGCCTGCCGCTCATGACGACGCAGAGCGCGAGGCCCAGAATGAGAAAGCCGAGCCATATGGCCCAGTAGTCCTCTTTTTTCCACAGGTCCGACCACGACGATTTCGCGCGGTCGACCACAATCTCTGAACCGTTCTGAGACATCCTCTTTTTCCTCCTTAGAACTCCTTGAAAAAAAGGCAATGCGTGTTCCGTTTAGTAGCTTTCACCTCCCCCGTCAACATGCGGGCAGCGTGCCTCCCTGTGCGCCGGCGCCTTCGCCAGGTCTACTGGAGCAGATCGAGCAGCTCCTGCTCGGTGAGGGGGCCGGCGCCGCCGGCGCCGCCCTCGAGAAAGTCCGCCGCCAGCTCGCGCTTGCGCTCGTGCATGGCGAGGATCTTCTCCTCCACGGTGCCCGCCATGACGAGGCGGTAGACGGTGACCGGGCGCTGCTGGCCCAGGCGGTAGGCCCTGTCCGAGGCCTGATCCTCGACGGCGGGGTTCCACCAGGGATCGAGATGCACGACGTAGTCGGCTGCCGTCAGGTTGATGCCGGTGCCGCCGGCCTTGAGCGAGAGCAGGAAGACGTCGCCCCCGCCGGCCTGGAAGGTCTTCACCCTGGCCCGGCGCTCCTTTTCGGGCGTCGATCCGTCGAGGTAGAGGCAGGACACGCCGCGCTCCTTCAGCGCCTCCTCCACCATGCGCAGGTAGCTTGTGAACTGGCTGAAGGCGAGCAGCTTGTGCCCCGCGCCGATGAGCTCCAGCGCCATCTCGAGGAAGCGCTCCGTCTTGGAGCTGGTCTTCTCGAGGGCCGCCATGTCGGGATCCGCCAGCGCGGGATGGCAGCAGGCGCGCCTGAGCTTCATGAGCGAGGCCAGGATGTCGAAGCGCTTGCGGCCCTCGTCCAGGGAGGCGATGCGGTCCACGGCCTTGCGGCGCTCGGCCTCGTAGAAGGCCCGCTCCTCGTCGGTGGGCTCCACCACGAGGGTCTGCTCGGTTCGCGGCGGCAGCTCCGAGAGCACGGCGCTCTTGAGCCGGCGCAGGATGAAGGGGCGCACCAGGGAGCGGAGGGTCCGGCTGGCCGCGCTGCCCGGCTGGGCGCCGCCCCAGCGCTTCTTGAACGACTCCCAGGAGCCGAGCAGGCCCGGGTTGACGATGCTGAAGATGCTCCAGAGATCGTCGATGCGGTTTTCGATGGGGGTGCCGGTGAGCGCGCACTTGAAGCCGGCCCTGAGGAGCCGGGCCGACTTGGCGCGCCTGGTCTGGGCGTTCTTGAGGGCCTGGGCCTCGTCGAGCACCAGCATGGACCACTCCACCTTGGCCAGCTCCTCGTCGACGAAGGGCAACAGCCCGTAGCCGACCACGAGCACCTGGCCCTTGCGCATGCCGGCAATGGCCTTTTCGCGTCCTGCCTGGCCCAGGCGCAGGGTCTTGAGGCTCGGCGCAAAGCGGGCGATTTCCGCCTCCCAGTTGCCGCACACCGAGGTCGGCGCAACGACGAGGCAGGGCCCCTCCTTGGCCCGCCCCAGCATGCAGGCTATGGTCTGCAGGGTCTTGCCGAGGCCCATGTCGTCCGCAAGGCAGGCGCCCACGCCCCATAGCGCCAGGCGCTGCAGCCATTCGTAGCCCTCGCGCTGGTAGTCGCGCAGCTCCGCCTTGAGGCTGCGCGGCACGGCAATCCTCGTGGCAAAGGCCCGCGACATGCGCTCGCGGGAGAGGGTCCAGGCCGCGTCGGCGTCCACCTGCATGCCCTCCATGGCCTGCTCCAGGCTCTTCAGGGTCAGCGGATTCACCCCGAAGCCGTAGCGGCCGTCCTCGCAGAGCATGAGCTGCAGGCCCGTCAGCTTGCGGCGCAGATCTTCGGTCAGGGCAACGTAGTCGCCCTCGCCGAGCTCCACGAAGCGGCTTCCCTTGAGGGAGCGCAGGAAGGCCTGGATGGAGAGAAAGCGGTCCTCGCCTATCTCCACCTCGCCGGAGACGCCGAACCAGTCCGTGTCCGACTGCTCTATCCTGACGTGGAAGCTTTTGGCCGAGAGCACGCCCGACACCTTGACGGCCGCGCCCTTGGGCCACTCCACCCTGGAGGCGAGCTTCGAGGAGCCGAGCTGGGTCAGCAGCTCCAGCACGTCGTCCGGCTGGGAGCTCGACCAGCGCCGGCCGTCCAGGTTCTCCCCGAGGGCGGGGCAGGCCCTGGCCAGCTCCGCCAGCAGGCTCCGCTCCTCGGCAAAGTCGCGCCGGGTGCGTTCGGGCCGGGGAAGTCCGCCCTCCGGATCCTGGACGCCCATGGCAAAGGGCTCGCGCACGCCTTCGCCCGTCGGATAGAAGGGGGTGTCCGGACGGCCGAAGGGACGCACGCCCGTCTGGGCGGCAAAGCCTGCGTCCACCTGCTCCAGCTGCAGCACGGGCGTGGCGTCGGCGGGCACGAAGGCTGCCTCGATGTCGGCCTCCACGGGAATTTCCGGAGCGAGGCGGCTGGCGAGGGAGAGCACCCTGTTCAGGGAGCCTGCGGGAAAGACGAAGGCCTTGCCGGTCACGGCGATCATCCGGGCCGCCGGCCCCGACAGGGGATGGAAGACGATTTCCGCGCCGCGCCGGACAAGCAGGCATCCGCCCTGGGCCATCCCGCCCTCGGCTGCAAGCAGATCAGGCACGGCGGGATCGGAGAGCGCCAGGCGGCACATGTCCCTGCCGTAGGAGTTGAGGCGGAAGGAAAGCCTGCCCCGGCGCACGGCAAGAGGCGACAGGGCCTGGCCTGCGGCCTCGTAGACGCGCGGGCAGCCGTCCATGGGCGCGCAGGCCGCCTCCAGCGCGAGCGCGCCGGAGGCTGAGTCCCTGCCGGCCGCCTGCTCGAGAATGCGCACGTCCTGCATGTCCAGAAAGCCGTAGGCCTCGGGACTCCGGGCCAGCAGGGCGGGCGAAACGAAGCGCGCCCGGCTCCAGCCGAAGGCGGCCCTGCGCTGGGAGGCGGGCCGGACGGTGCGCAGGCTCCAGTCGACTATCCAGACAAGGCGCTCGTCCCTGTCCTCGCCGGCAGAGCCCTCGTCGGAGGCCTCGGCGAGCCGCTCCAGCGCCGACAGGCGCCGGTTCCAGGAATCGCCGTCGCAGGCCAGGGCGCCGAAGTCGAGCAGGCCCTGATCCGCAGGACCGCGCTCGAAGCCGGCGGCCTCCCCGGCCGGCAGGAGCCGGCAGAGCAGATCCGCAAAGAGGCGCTGGACCAGCGGAAAGCCGCGGCTGGCCCTGTGCCAGGCGCGCAGGACTGCCTCGTCGCTCCTGCCGGCCATGCCGAAGCGTATTCTGGCGCCGCGGAAGAGCAGGACCGAGAGGAAGTTTCTGTCGCCAGGCATCTCCTCCCTGAGGTAGGCCTCGCCGCCGGCCCGGTCGCCGCCGTTGAGGCAGTCCAGGGCGCGCAGGGCAAGAAAGCCCGGCCTGCCGAAGCTGTAGGCCTTGGCGCCTGCCGGTTCCTGGGTGCACAGGACGGCGAGATCACGGCGCATGGAAACGAAGTCTTCCGTGCTGCCGTAGAGAAGCCGCGCAAGATTCCAGCACAGGCCGATGTTCATGCCGACGTGCACGCCGGTGGATCCGGCGGACTGCCGCCAGGCCTGGATGGCCTGGTTGAAGTAGCCGAGGCTCGCGCGGCTTGCCTGGACGAGCTCCAGCATGCCGGCAACCACGTCGGCGTGGAAGGGCGCGCCCGAAGCGCGCAGCCTGGCCGCCGTGGATCCGGCGGCCGCCAGCTGGCCCTGCCAGAGGCAGAGGCTGGCGAGCGCCGGCGCAAAGCGGGCTGCGCCAAGCTCCTGGGGCGTCTTCAGGTGGCCCTGCCGCCATTCGGCAGAGGCTGCGGCCAGCGCCTCGCTGAGGCTGTTTTCATAGTAGAGGGCCGTGGCCATGTCGGCGAAGAGCGCGCTTTTCAGGAAGGGCCTGAGCGCGGTCCAGAATGCCGCGCCCGGCGGGGCGCTCTGCACGTGCGTGATGCGCACGTTGAGCAGCGGAGCCATGGCCCAGCGCTCCCGGAAGACTTCCTCGCGGTTCTGGTAGAGCGCGACCACCTGCGCCAGCCCCAGGCCGTCCGTGGTCTTGAGGCGGGCCTTGTCGATGCAGAAGCGCCCGAGGTAGACGCCGAGCTCCGGATCGGCAACGCCTTCCAGGCACAGCTCGAAGCGCCGCGCCGGATCCATGCCGGAATTGCGGCTGGTCAGATACGGCGCCCCCTTGAGGCGCAGCGCCTCGCGCGCCTCCTGCAGCTGCTGGGCGCTTTTCGCCTTTCTGGGACAGGCGCCGAGGCCTGTCAGCAGCTCGAAAAGCAGGCCGTCGCTGTCGTCGAGGGGACAGATCAGGGCATCTGCCAGCAGAAAAAGCCGCTCCTCGCGGGTGAAGACGGGCTCGCCTGCCTGGGCGCGGGCCGTGGGGACGGCGCGCGCCGGACGGGCCGCACGGGCCGTGCGCGCAGGCATGCCTGCAGTCGGTAATGCTGTCGCCAAACGCAACTCCAGTCGCCGCAACGACTCCGGAGAGGACGGCGGCACTCTTTCCCGGGCATGCCCGGGGCTTTCTTGCAGCTTGCGGACAACGCTCTCCCGCGCCGGCGCATGCTGTCTGGCAACCGCCGGCCGGAGGGCCTGTCCGTTATTTCCTAGGCTGCAATTTTACTGTTTTTTGGAAGGAAAGCAAGGTATGCTTGGCTCCGCCGCGCCCCTCGGCGGCATCCACACCCAAGACTCCGGCGGCCCACGCCCCACAAGACAACGGCAAGACAACGACATGGCAAAACTGACCACCCCGATCCGGCACATGCACGAGGCCCTGCATGCGGAATGGATTGAAGCAAACGGCCTCGGCGACTACGCCTCCAGCACGGCCTGCGGCTGCAACGCCAGGCGCTACCACGGCCTGCTCGTGGCCAACCTCGACCAGATCGGCAGGCACGTCCTGCTCTCCGGCGTCGAGGACTGGCTCGATGCA
>DFDR01000175.1:0-3745 GCA_002369295.1 Desulfovibrionaceae bacterium UBA3823 | reverse complement strand
AGACGGCAAAAGCTATCCCCTCTCGAGCCGATGCCACCCCGGCTGCGTCTATCCCGAGGGGCAGAAGGCGCTCGCCTGCTTCGACACCCGCCCCTGCCCGACCTTCATCTACCAGCTGGGCGACTTCACGCTGGTCAAGCGCATCCTGCTCCTGCCGGGACGCCACGCCGTCCTTTTGCGCTACACCCTCAAGGGGCCGGCCGCACGCGCCGTCCTGCGCGTCTCGCCCCTGCTGGCCTGCCGGCACTTCCACGCCCTGGCCTGCGCCAACAGCGACGCCAGCTTCGAGATCGAGCGCCTCAGCGCGGACACCGTGGCCTTCCAGCCCTACGCCGGCCTGCCCCGCCTCTACTTCCAGGCGGACCGCCGCCCCGTGTTCTGCTCGGAAGGGCGCTGGATCTACGCAGCCGAATATCCCGTCGAACGGGAGCGGGGCTTTCCCTGCAGCGAAGACCTCCTTGCGCCCGGCTTCTTTGAAATCCAGCTGCAGACGGGACAGTCCGCGGTCATCTGCGCCTCGACCGAGCCCGCCGGCAGCGCCCTCGCCGCCCTCTGGGAAAACGAGACTCTGCGCCGGAGCCGGGAGCTCCCTGCAGCCCAGGATCTGACAGGCTATCTCGCCTGGCAGGCCGGGATCTTCCATATCAAGGACACCTCCGGCCAGGACGCGCTCCTTGCCGGCTACCACTGGTTCGGCAGCTGGGGCCGCGACACCCTGATAGCGCTGCCGGGAACGACCTTTCTGGCAGGACGCCTGCGCGAAGGCCTGGACACCCTCGAGCGCATCGGCGCCGGCATGCAGGACGGCCGCATTCCCAACACCTTCAGGCCCGACGGCGCCCCGGAAGGCTACAACAGCATCGACGCCTCCCTGCTCTTCGCCTCCTGCACGGCGCGCCTGCTGGAAAGCCTGCCCAATTCCGGCAGCGGCAGGGAAAAGCGCAGGGAGCTTGTGCGCGCCTTCGCGCCGAAGATCAGCCGCATCGTCAAAGCCTACCGCTCGGACAGGCTGGAGCACTGCCGCCTCGATGCCGACGGCTTCCTTGAGGTCGGCACGCCCGAGACCCAGCTCACCTGGATGGACGCCCAGGCCAAGGGGCGTCCCGTCACGCCGCGCTGGGGCTATCCCGTCGAAATCGAGGCCCTCTGGTACGACACGCTGGCCTTTGCCCGCGAGCTGGCCCTGGAGCTGGGCGAGGTTCCGCCCTGCTCCGAAGAGGATCTGGCCCGCATGCGCGAGGTCTTCGAAGCGCGCTTCCTCAAGGAGGACGGCACGCTCTGCGACGTCTGGCGCCCCGCCTGGATGGGCGGTTCCGACGAAAGCCTGCGCCCCAACCAGCTCATGGCCCTGTCCCTGCCCCACCCCGTCTTCGGCCCTGCCAAGGCAGGCCCCGTCATCAAGGCCGTGCAGGAGCGGCTGCTCACGCCCTTCGGCCTGCGCACGCTGGCACCCGGCTCCCCGGACTACTGCCCGCACTACGCCGGCGGCCCCGACGAGCGCGACGCGGCCTACCACCAGGGCACGGTGTGGCCCTGGCTGCTCGGCATGTACGCCGACGCCCTCTTCCGGTGGACCTGCTACCGCATCGAGGAGCTCGGCGAACCCAGCCTCCTGCTCAAGCAGACGGCATCCCAGTTCCTGACCGGCATCGAGCCCCTCTTCACCAGGCACCTCGGCGAGGCTGGCCTCGGCCACATCTCGGAAATCATGTCCGCCGAAGAGCCCTTCGAGCCCAACGGCTGCATAGCCCAGGCCTGGAGCGAGAGCGAAGTGCTCAGGGCCCTGCTGCTCGTCAAGAAGCTCGCCCCCGTGACCTACGGGTCCTGGGAATCCCAGCTCAAGTGGGAGCCCTACTAGCTGTTTCGGCAGCTCGCGCAAAAAAGCGTTGACAACTCTCCCGCCTTGGCATAAAAGCACTTCCTGCAACGCGAGTTGGGCTATCGTTCAATTGGCAGGACATCGGATTCTGGCTCCGACGATCAAGGTTCGAGTCCTTGTAGCCCAGCCAACAAGCATTGCACTGCGCGTCCCCATCGTCTAGCCGGCCCAGGACAGCGGCCTTTCACGCCGTCAACGGCGGTTCAAATCCGCCTGGGGACGCCAATAAAACCAATAGGCTACATACATTCGCAACCTGTTGGCTTATATGATTTAGGTTACATCCGGACCCTTGCGAGTCGCGAGCTCGCAAGGGTCTTTCGCTATCTGCAGCACATTCCGAAGACCAGCCGTGGCGACCGATGCCCGACGGCCCTGCCTATGGCGCTGCCCACTGCCATTCAGGGCCTCAACTCTTGTGTTGCGGGACTGTCCAGCAGTACGGCGGGGCGCTGAAGTACCTGCCGGAAGCCCTGAATTCGCCGGCGCTCTGCGCCGATGCGGTGCGGTGCAGCTGTCTGGCAGTGCACTTCGTGCCGGAGCCCCTGCGTACGCCTGCCATTGCCGTGAGACTGTCCGGCGGTACGGCGCAGAGATCTGGGATGTGCTGAAGCCGCTCCGGGCACCCGAAATCTGCCTTGAAGCCGTGTGGCGGAACGGTCTGGCACTGGCGGCCGTGCCGGAGTCGCTCCGGACACCGGAACTGTGCCTTGCGGCTGTGCGGGCCGGCAGCGTGGCGCTGCAATTCGTCCCGGAGGCGTTGCGGACGCCGGCGCTGCTGGCGGTGGCGCGGACGAGCGCCGTCCCGGCCAGCCGGCCCGCACCGCGGGCGACAAGACAGCAGGCAATCAGAGTGCCTCGAAAGAGCCGGTGAAGCCGGCGGAGAGGATGCGCCGGAACGCATGGAAGGGGCGCGGCAGCTCCGTCGCGGCTACGGCCTTGCGCCCTCCGCCTTCCGCCCTTGCCCGGCGACGAGCTGCCTGACTGCCACGGGGGGGCAGATCGCGTACCTTTACCCCGACCTCGGGCTTCAGTCCCACAGCCAGAGCCTTCTGCGCGACCTCGCGCAGCAGCTCCTGCCCAAGCGTCTCGATCGCTTCGCTCACGATTTCTATTTCTTCATCATCTTCCTTGAAGGACACTACTTGTTATCATTTTTCTTTACTATAGCAGTTTTTACCATTTCCAACATCGATTCAGCAACTTTATTTTTATATTCATGCGTTTTTACTAATTGATCATCATATGGATTGATAATAACTCCAGACTCAAACAAAACAGCTGGGCACTTCGCTGTTCTTAAAACAACGAGATCATCAAAGCGATATATTCCAAGTTCCTTATCAATGAGCTCTCTATTCTCACCGTGAATCTTTTCTGCATGATGCAAAGTTGGTGTTAATCCAAGTCTTCTTAAATTTCTTCCTAATATTTTTGCATACTGTAATGAATCTTCAAAAAAAGGATTTTTGCGCGATACAAAAATTGAATACCCAGATGCGTAGTTTGAACAGGGATTTCCATTCTCATAGCTTATATACTTTTCTTGTGCTGAATCATGATGTATCGAAATAAAAAGTGCTTTCCCTGAAGAATTTTCAGTTCTTCCTTTGAGTGATATCTCCTGATTTGCACTTCTTGTCTTTAATACTTGTACATTATTGTTCTTTAGATACTCTTCTATGAAATCAGTCATTTCATTGTTGTATTGAAATTCATGGCCACCAGAACAGCTTTTTGTCCCATATCTAATCTTTGTATGCCCTGGATCAAGCATAATTATACTGTTAGCATATACGATATTTGTGGCTAAACATAAAAATGCAGTACAATAAACCACACATAAAGAAATAATTTTGCGCATGT
>DFDR01000256.1 GCA_002369295.1 Desulfovibrionaceae bacterium UBA3823 | reverse complement strand
ACCTCGCGCCGGAGCTGACGCAGGATCGGGCGCGCGACTGGATGCAGGACCGGGCACTGGACTGGGCGCAGGACAGGGCATGCCGGAACTGCCGAAGGAGCCTCGGCTGCTTCAGCCTGCTGGAAGGTCGTGTGCGGGCGCGGTGTCGGGGGCGGGTCGGCTGCACGGGAGGATGCCCTTTTGCTTGTGCCAGCGGGTCTAGGCACTGGCAGGTTTTACGGCTACAGTGCGGAACGCCGGCAGGTCCCGGAACCGGGAGCCTGCCAGCGCCGGAAGGAAGCAGGAAAGGAGGCAAAGGTCGGTATGAAGTCGTTGCGGCCGCGGGTGGAGCCAGCGCCCCAGCAGCCGGAAAAGCTCCCGCTTGGCTGGGACAAGCCCTGGCTTGCGCCCCTGGCAGGCTACAGCGATCTCCCCTTCCGCACGCTTTGTCGCGAGGAGGGGGCCGCGTGCTGCGTCACCGAGATGGTGAGCGCCAAGGGGCTCTGGTACGACGGGCTCAACACCTGGAAGGTGCTGGAGACGGTGCCCTGGGACAGCCCGCTCGTCGTCCAGCTCTTCGGCGCCGAAGCGGACTGCCTTGGCTGGGCCGTTAGGCGCCTGCGCGCGCAGGGCTTTGCCTGGTTCGACCTCAACATGGGCTGCTCCGTGCCCAAGGTGGCGCGGCAGGGCGCGGGGTCGGCCATGCTGCGCGATCTGGACAACGCCCTTGCCTGCGCGAAGGCCATGATCGATGCCGCCGCCCCCGGGCACGTGAGCTTCAAGCTCAGGCTCGGGGTCAGGAACGACGCCGTCAACTGGCTCGACTGCGCCCTGCGCCTCGAGGACGCCGGGGCCGGCCTGGTGACGCTGCACCCGCGCACGGCCCAGGAGGGCTTTGGCGGGCAGGCGCACTGGGAGGCCATTGCCGAAGCCAAGCGCAGGCTTGGCATTCCGGTGCTTGCCTCAGGCGACCTGTTCACCGCCGAAGACGGCGTCAGGTGCCTGAAGGAGACCGGCGCCGACGGCGTCATGTACGCCAGGGGCGCGCTCACGAGGCCGTCGATTTTCAGAGAGCATGCCGCTCTCCTGCGCGGGGAGCCTGCAGGGGAGATCCCCGCGGGAGAGCTCAGGCGCCTGATCAGGCGCCACATGGAGCTTATCGGCAGTCTGGGCTCGGAAGATAATGCCTTGTACCGCCTGCGCAGCATTGTTCCCCGCTACGTGCGCTCCCTGCCCGGCGTCCGCCTGCTCCGCCAGCGCCTCTGCGCCTGCCAGCGCCTCGAGGAGCTTGACGGCATTCTCGACGATTTTCTCGCAGGCTGCGCCAGCGGCGCCGGGGACGCCGCGCCCGTGAAGCTCGACAAGTTTGATCCGCCAGAACCGTCCTGCAGGCCAGCCGGCCTGCCGGAGGAGGAGTGACAGCCATGGAAGTCAAGAGAGCAGCCACAGCCGGCTTCTGCATGGGCGTGAGCCTCGCCCTGCACAAGCTCGACACCGCCCTGCGCAAAAACGGCCAGGACGGCAGGCCCGCCAGGCGCATCTGCACCTTCGGGCCCATCATCCACAACCCGCAGGTGCTCAGGGACTACGAGGAGAAGGGCGTGGCCTGCCTCCACGATCCCGCCGAAGCGCGGTCCGGCGACTCGGTCGTCATTCGCGCCCACGGCATCCCGCAGGACGAGGAAGCCAGGCTCAAGGCTTGCGGCGCCACGCTCATGGACGCCACCTGCCCCCGCGTGAAGAACGCCCAGACCGCCATCGAGCGGGCCACGGCCGGCGGGTCCTCGCTGCTGCTCTTCGGCGACGCCGACCATCCCGAGGTTAGGGGACTCATCTCCTACGCCCACGGCCCCAGCGTCGTCTTCGCCTCCCTCGAAGCCCTGCAGGCCGAGGAGCTCGATCCGGCACAGTCCTGGGTGCTCGCCTCGCAGACCACGCAGGACGCCACCATCTTCGAGGAGATCCGCACCCGCCTCGCGGCCAGGCTTCCCAACCTCCAGGTGCTCTCCACCATCTGCGACGCCACGGGCGAGCGCCAGGCCGAGGCCAGATCCCTGGCCGGCCAGGTGGACGCCATGGTCATCGTGGGCGGACGCCAGAGCGGCAACACGCGCAGGCTGGCGGCCCTTGCCAGCGAGGCGGGCGTTGCCACCTACCACGTGGAGACGGCAGACGAGCTTGCGGAAGAGTTTTTCAGGGGCGTCAGGACCGTTGGCCTCACTGCCGGCGCGTCCACGCCCAAGGCGCTCATCGACGCCGCCGAAGACCGCCTGCGCGGCATGGCCTAAGCGCGAGAGGCGGAGCCGGCCGAACCAGGCAGGCGCGGAGCAGGCCGAACCAGGCAGCGGGGAGGAGAGATCATGCCATTCATTCTGGGAACAGCCGGGCACATCGACCACGGCAAGACCACGCTCGTCAGAGCCCTGACCGGCATCGACTGCGACCGGCTCGACGAGGAGAAGAAGCGCGGCATCACCATCGAGCTCGGCTTCGCCTGGCTCGACTTGCCGGGCGGGGAGCGCCTCGGCATCGTCGACGTGCCGGGCCACGAGCGCTTCGTCAAGAACATGGTGGCGGGCGCTGCCGGCATCGACTTCGTCATGCTCGTGGTGGCGGCCGACGAGGGCGTCATGCCCCAGACCCGCGAGCACCTCGAGATCTGCTCCCTGCTCGGGCTGCGCGAGGGCTTCGTGGCGCTCACCAAGACCGACATGGCGGAGCCGGAGTGGCTTGCTCTGGTGAAGGAGGAAGTCGCCGCCTTCACGAAGGGCACCTTCCTCGAGGGCGCGCCCATTCTGGAGGTCTCGGCCGCCACGGGCCAGGGCGTCAAGGAGCTGAAGGACTACATTGTCCAGCGGGCGCTGAAGCTCGAGCCGCCGCGGCGCCCCGACGTCTTCCGCCTGCCTGTGGACCGCGTCTTCACCCTCAAGGGCCACGGCACCGTCGTGACCGGCTCCGTCGTCTCGGGGCGCGTGAAGCGCGACGCCGATGCCTGCCTCTATCCCAAGGGCCTTCCTGTCCACATCCGCTCCCTCCAGCGCCACGGCCGGGACGCCGAGGACGCCGAGCCCGGCGAGCGCCTGGCCTGCAACCTGCAGAACGTCGAGGTGGCGGACGTCGAGCGGGGCGCCACGCTGGCGGATCCGGGCAGCCTCTTTCCCTCGAAGAAGTGGGTGGTGCGCCTCGAGGCCCTGGCCGACGCCCCCCATCCCCTGAAGCACCACAACGAGGTGCACTTCCACCACGGCACCCTCGAGGTGCCGGCGAGGCTCCACTTCTTCGGCCGCGACCAGCTCGCACCCGGCGAGACGGATCTGGCCGAAGTGCGCTTTGAAGCGGACATGGTCGGCATCTTCGGCGACCATTGCGTCGTGCGCTCCGGCTCCCCCCTGCGCGCCTGCGCGGGCGGCATGCTGCTCTCGCCGCTGCCTCCGGAGCTGCGCCAGCAGGATCCCGCCTTCCGGGAGAAGCTGGATCTGCTGGCCGGACTCTACGCCAGAGCCAGGGAGGGCACGGTCCAGAGCGACCAGGAGGCGCTGGCGTCGGTGCTTGCCCTGCAGGGACGCAGCGGCGCCGACGGGGCGCTCCTGCGGGTGCTGACGGGACTTTCGAAAAAGCGCCTCGAGCGGGCGGTGCAGGGCGTTGCCCAGGCGGGGCGTGCCGTCGCCTGGGACAGGGCCTCCCAGGGCTGGATAGGCAAGGCCGGCTTCGACGAGCTGTGCGGGGCCTGCCTCGCGAGAGCGGCCGAGCTGCACAGGGCGGATCCCCTCAAGGCCGGCTTTGCCAGGGCGGCCCTTGAGGCCGGCTGGAGCCGGGGCCTGGCGCCGAAGCTCGTGCAGAAGGTCTTCGACACCCTGCTCAAGGACGAAAAGCTCGTCTCCGGCGGCGACGTGCTCTGCCTTGCCGGCCACGAGGTCGTGCTCGGCAGGGAGCAGGAACGGCTGAAGGCGGCCCTGCTCAAGGCCTGCCGGCAAGGGCATCTCGCCCCGCCCAACCTCAAGGACGTGCTGGCCGCGGAAAAGGCCTCGGAGAAGGAGGCTGCCCGCGTGCTCGGCGTGCTCCTGCGCGAAGGCTCCCTCGTCAAGGTGAGCGACAGCCTCTACTATGCCAGAGAGGCCATGGACGAGATCAAGGCGCGCGTGGTCCAGTGGTTCGCCAGCCACGACGATCTTTCCGTGCCCGGCATGAAGGAGGTCACGGGCCTCTCGCGCAAGTACCTCATTCCGCTCCTCGAGCACCTCGACCAGACGAGAGTCACCGTGCGCATCGGGGACAAGCGGCAGCTGCGGGCAACGTCCGGCAAAGACCTTGAATCCGCCGGCAAAACAACGTAGTAGTTCGGGTTCACCTCGCCGCACGCAAGCGGCCCCACGCCGCATCCCTCACATTCGACACTGCTAAGGAACCACGCATCATGCACCAGCGCTTCATTCTCTCCCTGCTTCTGGCCCTCGTCCTCTGCCTCGGCGCCTGCGAGCAGAGCTCCTCCAAGAACGCCCCCACGGTGGGCATCGTCGATCTCTCCCGCCTCGTGCGCGACAGCGAGCCCGGCAAGGCCGCCAACGCCTTCCTGGAGAAGACCCAGAAGTCCTTCAACGACAGGATACTTGCCCTGCAGGACAAGCTGCAGGCCGACACCAAAGACGAGAAGGTCAGGGCGGAATTCCAGACCCTCTATCTCAGCCTCCAGCAGCGCATGCAGGCCGAAGAGCAGAACGTGAACAACGTGCTGCTCGACCACATTCTGCGCACCGTGAAGGAATACCGCCAGCAGAAGGGCCTCGGCGCCATCGTGCGCTCCGAAGCCGTCCTCGACTACGACAAGGCCCTGGACATCACCGACATGATTCTGGATGATCTCAACAAGAAGCATATCGAGTTCAAGGCCGTGACTTCCGACGAACCCAAGGCCGAAGACGACAAGGCTCCCGCTGAAGCCAAGCCCGAGGCGGCCAAGTCCGAGGAAGCCAAGCCCGCTGAAGCCAAACCCGAGGCTGCCAAGCCTGAAGCGCCCACGTCCGAGATGGGCAAGTCTGGTGAAGCCAAGCAGGACAAATCCGTGCAGGATGCGTCCAAGCAGGACAAGTCCAGGCAGAATGCCTCTAAGCAGGACAAGTCCAAGAAGGACAAAGAGAAGTAGCCGCTTTTTGTCTCCAGCTTTTTCTGCGGCCGGCTCCTTCGAAGGGGCCGGCCGTTGTTGTCTGGGAGCGACGGACAGGCGCGGTGTTGGACAATCGTCCTGCTTTCCCCTAACAACAGCCCAGGATGGGGTGCCAAGCCAGCCGGCATGGCGGTGCTGACCGACAGGCATCGGCTTGCAGTCGTGGATGCCGGGGCTGCTGGCGCTCCAGATAGATGAAGGATGGCGTGGCGAGGTGACGCGATGCAGAAGCTGCCAGTGGGAATGCAGAACTTTGAAAGCATTCGGAAACAGGGCTTTCTCTATGTCGACAAGACGCAAAGGATAGTTGATCTTGTCGAAAATGGCACACGGTACTTTCTTTCCCGTCCGCGTCGTTTCGGCAAATCGCTGACGCTTTCTACAATAGAAGCGATGTTTCAAGGAAAAACAGAACTCTTCAAAGGCCTCTATGCGGAACAATGGGTAAGGAGCCAGAGTAGCAATCCGCGGACAGTCTTACATATCGATATGAGCGGTATTTCTGGGTATAAAAACGACGAAGAGTTCGAGAAATCATTTATTTCATATCTAAAAGATTACACATATATAAATGATATAGATGTTAAAGAAAGAAGCAATGCTGGAGATTTTTTGCGTAGCATAATATTAAATTTGTATAAAAATCATGGAGAAATAGTCGTCTTAATAGACGAATACGATAAACCAATATTAGATAATATTGCGAATATTGAAAATGCAAAAATGATGCGTGATAAATTGCACTCTATTTACACTATTGTTAAAAACTGCGATAAATACATATATTTTTTATTTATCACGGGGATATCGAAGTTCAGCAAAGCGGGAGTTTTTTCCGCTATGAACAACTTGCTGGATATTTCATTTGCAAATGAATATAGTGATATTGTTGGCTATACGCAAAAAGAACTTGAAGAATATTTTGCAGAGTGGATAGAGAATACGGCAAACAGTTTAAAGGTAAAGCCATCTGAAGTGTTGTCAGGGTTAAAAAAATACTATGATGGGTTTTCATTTGATGGGCACACGAGATTATATAATCCATTCTCAATATTGTGTTATTTCAGATTAAAACGCTATGCAAACTACTGGTATGATTCTGGATCTCCATCATTTGTTATTGAATGGATGAAAATTCATGGTGTGAAAAATCCAGAAAAGCTAAGACATATCGAAATGAATTCAAGTTTTATATCTTCTCATGATATAGAAAATGCAGATGTTTCAAGTTTTTTATATCAGAGTGGATATTTAACAATAGAAAAAATCAATGAAAACATTTTAACTCTTGATTTTCCAAATAAAGAAGTGTTGGAATCAATCTCAATAATGTACCTGAGCGATATATACAGTATCAAAGATTGCGTAGAGATTGGAAATAATATATGGGGAGCGCT
Organism: Desulfovibrionaceae bacterium UBA3823; assembly: GCA_002369295.1. Taxonomy (GTDB): domain Bacteria; phylum Desulfobacterota; class Desulfovibrionia; order Desulfovibrionales; family Desulfovibrionaceae; genus Desulfovibrio. The sequence goes on along the minus strand of DFDR01000256.1, from coordinate 1,835 downwards.
ACGAAAAGGCGATATACAGCGCATTGTTGATTTTTTCAATGTTGCCTTGAGCGAACTGCCTTATGATGGTCTCGAGGATCAGATCAACGAATACTTTTTCCGGGCTCTCTTCCTAATGCTGCTGCGCTGCGTCGGCGTCATTGCCTATGCCGAAGTGCATACCTTCAAGGGTCGCAGCGATATCGTCATCCAGCTGGAGACGCAGATCGTTGTCATTGAATTCAAGTTTGCCCCGACCAGCGCCGAGGTGGACAGCAAGCGCAAGGAAGGCGCCACCCAGATCCTGAGCCGGAACTATGCCAAGCCCTATGGCGGAGGGAGCCGCAAGGTATCGGCCTTCGTTGTCGTTGCCGACGGCCAGCTGCGCCAGGCTGTCCTGTAGGGGCTGGGAGCGCCCCGCTGGGGCGTCTTTCTGCCGGCCCGCACTCCAGTGCCTTGCTGGCGCCTTGTTCCTTCCCGAAAACGCAGCGGCCCGCTCTTGAGGAAGAGCGGGCCGCTGCGTTCAGAAGGGCAAAGGGGGGAGGCTACTGCTGGCCGTAGTTCTGAGGCTGTCCGGGCTGTCCAGGCTGCTGTGGCTGGCCGTAGGGCGCCTGGGGCTGCTGTCCATAGGGACTGGGCTGTCCAGGCTGCTGTGGCTGGCCATAGGGTGCCTGGGGAGCGGCTTGACCGAACTGCTGGGGCTGGCCGTAGTTCTGGGACTGGCCGAAAGGCGGCTGCTGGGGCTGGCCAGGCTGTCCCGGGAAGGCGCCAGGCTGGCCGCCGAAGGGCGGCCTGGGACCGCCCTGGGCACGCTGGCCGCGCAGGCGTTCAAGCTCGGAGGGCTCGCCTGGACGGTTCGGCACGTCGCCGTACATGTTGGGCATGGGGCTGGAGCGCATGCAGCAGAAGATGATGACCGGGATGGCGCCGATAAGGGTGAGGGAGAGTAGCTGCCACCATCCCGACTTGCCCGTGTCGTGGAGGCGGCGGGCGATGGCGCAGATCTGGGCGGGGGCAATGAGGAGGCCGAAGATGGACTGGGCGTACGTGCCTGCCGTTCCGTTGACGGCATTGCCCGCCATGCCGATGACGAGGTTCACGACGAAAATCGCCAGCAAGAACCACCAGAGTTCGGAGCGGCTGGCGCGGCCATTGACGTTGAAGTACTTGCGCAGGCAGATCTCGACGGCTTCAGGGAAGGCGAGCATGCGCTGGGCAGGCGCCTGTCCGGGGATCTGGCCAGGGAACTGTCCGGGGAACTGGCCGGGCATGCCCTGGGGGCCCGGCTGTCCGAAGGGCGGACGCTGGCCGGGCTGACCGAAAGGCGGCTGCTGACCAAAGGCGCCAGGCTGGCCGTAGGTCGGCTGTCCGGGCTGGAAAGGCTGTCCCGGCATGCCGGGATAGGGCTGGCCAGGCTGACCGTACGGGGGCTGTCCGGACTGGGAGAAAGGAGGCTGCTGGGCCTGTTCGGGCGCGGGCTGTCCGTACTGGGGGTGCTCGGACGGCCCTTCGGGCTGGGGCTGGGCTTCCGGCTGCTGGGCCTGTTCAGGCGCAGGCTGTCCGTACTGCGGGGCCGGCTGGCCGTAGGGGGCGTCGGGCTGCTGTTCGGGCTGGCCATACTGGGGCTGGGGCTGCCCGTACTGAGGCTGGCCATAGGGGGCCTGTCCATACTGGGATTGAGGCTGTCCGTACTGGGGCTGGCCGTAGGGAGCCTGCTGTCCCTGCTGAGCGGAAGCGCCGAACTTGCCGGCGTCGTCTTTCAGCTCCTGTCTCTTGTCGTTCTGGTAGCTGGACGGATCCTGCGACATGACAAACTCCTTGTCGATAGGGTGCCAAACGGTGAAGAAAGCGTAGTG
>DFDR01000040.1:4590-9674 GCA_002369295.1 Desulfovibrionaceae bacterium UBA3823 | reverse complement strand
TCCGCCAGGCGCCAGCGCCGGAGGATTTCGGCAAAGGGGGCCCCTGCCGGCGGCAGGCCAGCCGGCGCAAGGCCGCGGGAGCGGTCAGGCCTGCGGAAGGCCAGGCGGAAGGCGCTTCTGGCCGCCAGCCCCGCCTGGCCTGCACCGGCACGCTCAAGCAGCCGGCGCAGCGGCCTGCGGGCGGGGCTGCAGGCTGCCGGACGCCTCCGGATCACGCCCGGCTCTCCGCGCCTGCCTTGTCGAACACGGGCACGCCGTCCGCGTCGTCGAAGAAGCGCGGCTGACAGTTGGCGTGCCTGTTGTTCTCGAAGCAGGCAAAGCACATGGAGCCGGCGCTGCGCCCCTTCTTCAGCTTGAAGTACTTCAGGGGGCCGCCGCACTCGGGGCAGACGAACTCGCCCTTGGGCCTGGGCTTGGGCGCCTCGGGCTCGCCCTCGGCGTCAAAGAAGAGCACTTCGCCCGACTTGTGCTTCTGGGCATTGAAGCAGGCGACGTAGCTCTTGCCGCCCTTCTTGGAGCGGCGCTTGACGAGGGCCTTGCCGCATTCGGGACAGATCTTGACGAAGGGCTTGCCGCCATTGTCGGGATCCGCGCTCCACATGCCGCGGCAGCCCGTCTTCCTGTAGGCCGTGCAGCCGTAGAAGAGGATCACGCCGTTCTTGCTGATGGGCTCCACGGGCGAACCGCACTCGGGGCAGGGAAGGGTCCCGTCGGCTGCAGGCTGAAGGGGAGAAGGCTTGGCAGGGGCTGCGGGTGCCTGGGAAGGCTGAGGAGCGGCGGAAGCGACGGGATTGGCAGAATGCTGGAGATCGGCGGTATCGTTGTGCATCGTGCTCAAAGCTCCTCCGTCCCCGGGCAGGATTGCGCCCGGGACGGGTGAAGGATGGGGGTGGGATGGAACAGGAGGGGAGAGGCCAAGGCCTGGCCGGTGCTAGGCCCTGGCCCTTTGGCGCCGCGGCCTTGCGCTGCCGGCAGGCCTGGCTCCCCTCTGCCGGCCTGTGGCAGACCGGCCTGCGGGGGGGCTTGCGATCGCGTGGCCGCAGGCGGGATTCTGGCAGACGAGGACAGGTCCCTCGGCATTGGCCCGAAGGACCAGCCGTCCCGTGCCGCAGCGGGGGCAGGGCAGGCCTGCCGCGCCTGTGCGCAGCGGGGCGCCGGGGTGGCCCCCGGCATCGGCGGCCGCATAGCTGCACTCGGGATAGCCCGAGCAGCCGAAGAAGCCTGCGGAATGCCCCTTGCGCTTCACCAGGGCGCGCCCGCAGACCGGGCAGGCGAAGGCAGGATCCACGGGCAGGGCTTCCGTCTTCTGGGCGAAGACGGCCTCGACCATGGCTGCCGTCTGGACGGCCGCCCGCTCGACCAGAGGCTTCCAGGGCGCCTTTCCCGAGGCCACGGCATCGAGATCGGCCTCGAGGTCGGCCGTGGCCAGGGGGCTTGTGAGCTGGGGCGGACAGAGGCTGACGAGATCCCTGCCCTTGTCGGTGGGAACAAGCCACTTGCCCCTGCGGGCAAGACAGCCGTGCCCTATGAGGCGCTCGATGATGTCCGCCCGCGTGGCTTCGGTGCCAAGGCCGCAGGAGCGGGAAAGCGCCTGCTTCTGCGCCTCGGTGGCCTCCATGCCGTAGCCGTGGCGGCCCACATGGCGCTGGATGTGCTTCATGGCGTCGACGAGGCTGCCTTCGGTGAAGCGTTCGGGCGGGCTGGTCTGGAACTGACGCAGGAAGGCCCCCGCAATGGGAACCTGCGCGCCCTGCTCCAGGAAGGGAAGGGGCGCCTGGCTCTGGCCTGCCTGCGGGCCTGCGCCGGACTGGACCCGGGTCCAGCCGGGCTCGAGGACGCCGCGGCCCTGGGCGCGGAAGGTCAGCCCGCCGGCTTCCAGCACGGCCCTGGAGCGGGCCTCGCGCTGGTCGGGGTGGAACTGGGCCAGCCAGCGCCTGGCGCAGAGCGCGAAGACGGCCGCATCGGCACCCTCAAGGGCCGGGACGCCGGCGCCCGTGGGAACGATGGCGTGGTGGGCGCCCACCCTGGCGCTCTGGTAGCAGCGCGGACGCAGGGACAGATCGGCGCCCTGGCAGGCCTGCTCCAGCGCGGGCAGGGCGCTGAGGCTTGCCAGCACCCGGGGGGCCTCCGGCAGCTGCTCTTCGGGCAGGTAGGGGCAGTCCGTGCGCGGATAGCTGAGCAGCCCCCGCTCATAGAGCCGCTGGCAGCTGTCGAGCACCTCCCTGGCGCCGAGCCCGTGACGGGCGCCCGCCTCCTTCTGGAGGTCGGAGAGCGCAAAGGGCAGGGGCGGAGGGATGCTGTGCTCCGTGCGCGCAAAGGAAGCCACCTGGGCATGGCCGCCGGCAAGGGCCTTGAGCCGGGATTCGAGCCTGCCGGCCTCGCCGGCATCGACGAGTCGGCCTTCAGCGTCGAGGCCCAGCTGGTCCGGGGGAAGCTCGAGCCCGGCCTCGAAGCGCACGCCGCCAAGCTCAAGCGCAAGCGCGACGCCGTAGTGGATCACGGGCCTGAAGGCAAGCACGGCTTCCTCCCTGGCAGCCACCAGGGCCAGGGTCGGCGTCTGCACGCGTCCCGCCGTGAACACGCCGGCGCGCCCGCGGCTCTGGGCAAAGAGCGTGAGCGCCCGAGTGAGGTTCAGCCCGCAGATCCAGTCGATCTGGGAGCGCGCCAGCGCTGCGTCGCGCATGCCCCGAAATCGGGGCTCGCCGTTGGAGGACAGGTTTGCCAGGGCCTTCCTGACGCTTGCCTCGTCGAAGGAGGGAAGCAGGAGCCTCAGCGCAGGCCCCTGCCAGCCTACGTGCTCCAGGACCTCGTCCACGAGGAGCTGGCCCTCGCGGTCGGGGTCGCCGGCGTTGACCACGGTCTCAGCCCTGCCGCAGAGCAGGGCGATGAGCCTGACCTGCTCGGCGCAGCCCTTGCCGGGCCTCGGCTCGAGCCGGAAGGGGTCGGGAACGATGGGAAGAGTGTCCCTGCGCCAGCTTTTCAGCGCAGGGTCGTACTGCTCGGGAGTGAACTGGGCCAAGAGGTGCCCGAAGCACCAGGTCACGGCATCGGACCCGCAGGCCATCCAGCCGCCGAAGTTCTGGACTGGCCCGTCCAGACAGGCCGCAATGGCCCTGCCGAGCTTCGGCTTCTCGGCGATGTACAGTCTTCTAATCTGCTTCACGCTTTCCTCCGCCTCTGGGGCGGCTTGCTGTTGCGAGCGGACGGGGAGGTTCTAATCAAAAACGGTTACTTGGTCAACAATTTTTTTCTAAAAAAATTGTTTTGAAAATTCAACAGGTTGCGCTGGCACTATCAAAAACGCATCCTTATAAGATTGCAACCGTCCCGGCACAGGCTTCCCTGGGCTTGGCACCGAAGTCCACGGGCAAAGCCCCCTGCACTCTGCTCCTGCACTCTGCCCACGGCCCAAGCTCCTGCCCCAAGCCCCTCTCCGAAGCCCCTTTCCAAAGCCAGTGCTCGGGGCCAGTGCACGAAGTCCCTGTTCGAAGTCCGTGTCCCCGTCAGCGCCCTCTTAGCGCCATGGTCCGGGGGCCAGAAGCCCGGCGACGGCGATCCAGGGCCTGGAGTCTGGGTGCCAGCCGCCAGGGCCCCCGGAGCGCCTGGTTCCTGGAGGATCCCGAGGGTTTCTGGGTCCCTGGGGGCTTCTGGGTTCCTGGAGGTTCCTGGCTTCTGTTGACAGCAGAGGGGCCTCTGACCGATGCTTTCTACGGGAGCCTGAAGGCAGGCGCAGGCCCCCGTTTCCGGCTGAAGCGCCTGCACAGCGCAGCCCATGCGCGGGAGGCTTTGCCGTGACGAAGCAGAAAAGACATGGCCTCCAGGACGCCGCCAAGGACTCCAGGACCGCATGGCCGCATCTTCAGTATGTCGACCGCGATGTCGATGGCCTGACTTTCTCCCCCAACGGACTCCTCGTCGATGTGCTCGTGCGCACGGGCGCAGGCACGCCTTCCTGCTCGAGCCCGTCTACGGCGCCTACTTCCGCTCCATGCACAACAGGAAGATGCTGCACCAGTTCGTCGAGGAGGATGGCGCCGGCGTGCCCCGGGATCTGGAGAAGCTCCTCTTCGCCGACACGGTCTTCGCCTTTGCCGGGTCCCGGGCCCTGCCCGATCTCAAGGAAGCCGTGCGCCGCACGTGCCTCAGGTGCTTTGGCCAGACGGGGCGTCCCGGCATCTCCATCGGCGGGGTCTGGCGCTGGCTTGAGCAAAACCTGCCGGCACCCGAGCGGGCAAGGCTCGCTGTCCCCGACTGGGAGGCTGCAGCCGAGCGCATCAGCGCCCAGGCCATGGCCTTTGCCGATCCCGTCTTTGCAACCGACTACGAAAAGCTGCGCGTCCTGACCGGCAGGTATCCCGACGAGCCGGACTACGAACTGCTCCTCTCCTCTGCGGCCCCCCGGACCTGCCGGCTGCCGTCCTTCGTGCCCCGGGGGCAGCTGGAGCGCGTACACTTCTTCAACGCTGAGATGGAGACGTGCATGGATCTGCTCGAGCGCTGCGTGGCCGGGCGCCAGGCCTTTGCCGACAGGCTGCACGGCGAGGTGGAGCGCGAGGCCATGCAGATCCTGCGCCCCGCAAGGCCCCTCTTCGACGAGGCCTTCGCCAGCGGCACCCGCTGGATCCGGGAGTTCCTCGCCTGGTTCATGCCCGAAGGCAACGCCGACATCGACGGCATGACGGCGGAGTTCGAGCGGCGCTTCCACGCTTCAGGCAAGCGCTTCGACGTTTTCCAGACCTGCTCCAACTGCGTGTCGCTCATGCTGGCCGACTGGGAGGCCCTGGAGTGGCCCCACACCGACTTCTTCCGGCTGCGGGTCAAAAACGCCCGCAAGCGCCTCGATGCCCTGCGCCCAGTGCCGGAAGGCCTCTGGTAGCGGGCCCCGGCGGGCCTTGGCCTGCCGGAGCAGAGGGAAGCCCAAGGCTGCGGCATGAAGAAGACGCATCCCCCCGCAGGGGCGGACCTTCCCCGCATCGCGCACGCCCATGACGCCGATGCCGGCGATGTCCCCGCAGGCATGCCGCGCCTGCTTGCCGGCATCGCGCTTGTCTGCCGGCGGGCATGGCGGCGGGTGCGGGCCGCCC
>DFDR01000040.1:0-4518 GCA_002369295.1 Desulfovibrionaceae bacterium UBA3823 | reverse complement strand
GGACAGGGCATCATCTGGCGGAGCTGGGCGACGCGGCCTCCCGCCGTCGCGAAGCTCCGGGGATGCCCGTCCATCAGCGGCCTGTGCCTGCTCTACGACGTCTTTGCCCGCACCAGCGGAGGCGTCTCGTTCCTCTTCCTCGACCTTCTCGACGTCCGCTGGACTGCGCTCAAGCGGATCAACAAGGCGCTGGGCAATCCAAGCAAGCCCCCCCGCGGCGCCGAGGCAGCGCAGCGCGTCCAGCTCAGGACGTGCGAGACCGCCATGCAGTGCCTGCTCTGCGGCTTTGCCAAGCACCCGCTTGCGCCCCTTGCGGAAGAGGCGCGCCTGACGGTCCTGCAGAGCTTCGGCCTGCGGGGGAGGGCCGGGCTTTCCATCGCCGGCCTGCTGGCCAGGCTTGCGGCCGAGCTTGATCCCGACGAGTACCTGTCGCTTGCCCCTCCGGACTGGGAAGCCGCTGCTGCCAGAATTGCCGGGGAATGCGTCCGCGAAGCCGATCCCCGGCTCAGGGAGGCCTGGGAGCGCCTGCGCCGGCTCACCGCCTCCTTCGCCCCGCTCAAGGGGACGTCGCTGTTCCTGGCCGCTCTGCCCGCCGGCAGCGGCGGCCAGCTTCTCCCCGGAGCGCCGGAAGACGACTACGACGAGCGCCTTGGCTGGATCATGGAGCGCGCCTGGGAGGCCCAGCGGCTCATGGATAGCATCGCCAGACTGCGCAAGCCCTTTGCCGACGCGCTGCGCCGGGCCGTGGAGGCCGAGCTCCACGCCATGCTTGACCGCATTGCCGGCGTCCTGCCTGCCCGGCTCGAGGATCCGTCCTTCGTCAAGGGCCACGTTGCCTGGCACCTTGCCGAGGCCGAAGCCGACTGCACGGCCTACATGTCGGACTTCGACCGGCGCTTCAAGGCGTCGAGGCACAGCTTCGCCGTCTACGACATTTACTCCTTCCGCCTCCGCTTCCTGCTCAAGCGCGACGACGGCCTCTATTTCTCCAGACCCTTCAAAGCCGAGCTCGAGCGCGCCCTGCGGCACGTCGAGCGCTTCAGGGTCGAACCCGAGCCCTGGAGGACCGCCGATGCCGCGGACGATGCGGCCCCTGCGGCGCCGGGCGGTTCTGGCCGGCAGGCGGCCAGCCGCAGGAAAAAGCCGCGCACGGGTTTGACGGAAGGCCCCTGAGACACTACCTTGATGGAGGACCGGAAGCGTCCGGCCCAGAATCTGCAGCAACGGAGGACTATTTCATGGCAACTCTGCTGATCTTCCTTGTGGGCGTCGGCGTTGGCTGCGTCTTCCACGAACAGATCGCCGAAGGCTTCGCCAAGGTGAAGGGCCTGATCATCGACCAGCTCGGCAAAAAGTAGCCAGCCCGAGGCTCGACTTTTCCAAGGCGCCCCGTCCTGCCCTCTGCGCAGGGCGGGGCGTCCAGCTTCCCTCCCTGGCGGGCGCCCTGGCGCCTGGTGCCGGAGCCTGCCATGGCCATCCACCTCTCCGACCGCTTCACCTACGGCCGGCTTCTGCGCTTCACCCTGCCTGCCGTCGCCATGTCGCTCTTCACCTCCGTCTACAGCGTCGCAGACGGCTGGTTCGTGTCCAACTACGCGGGCAAGGAGGCTCTCGCTGCCGTGACCCTGGTCTTCCCGCTCCTGGGCGTGCTCGGGGCCGCAGGCTTCATGCTGGGCGCCGGAGGCTGCGCGCACGTGGGCAGGCTGCTGGGCGAGGGCAGGCGCAGGGAGGCCAGGCAGGCCTTTTCCCTCTGCATCTACGCGACCCTGGCCCTTGGCACCCTGCTTGCCCTGGTCGGCCAGCTCGTCCTCGAGCCCCTCATGGCCTGCTTCGGCGCCTCGGGCGGCACGCTGGCGCAGAGCGTGCTCTACGGGCGCATCTCGCTCCTGAGCCTGCCCTGCTTCATGCTGCAGTTCTGCTTCCAGCCCTTCTTTGCCTGCGCCGAACGTCCCCGGCTCGGCCTTGCCGTGACCGTGGGCGCAGGCCTTGCCAACATCGCCCTCGACGCCCTGCTGGTCGCCGGCCTTGGCTGGGGGCTGGCCGGCGCGGCCATGGCCACGGCCGCCAGCGAAGCCCTGGGCGGACTCGCCCCCCTGGCCTGCTTTGCGCGCGCACGCCAGGGACAGCTCGCCCTGGGACGCCCCCTGCGGGGCCATCGAACCTGGCGCTTTCTTGCCGGCGCCTGCGCCAACGGCTGCTCCGAATTTCTGATCAACATCGCCTTTCCGCTCCTGACCTGCCTCTACAACTGGCGCCTCATGCACCTTGCCGGCGAAGACGGCGTGGCCGCCTTCGGCGCCCAGCTCTACATCTCCTACTTCTTCACGGCCGTGTTCCTCGGCTACGCCCTCGGCAGCGCGCCGATCATCAGCTTCAACGCCGGCGCAGGCACCCTTGCCGAGCTGGACAGCGTCTTCCGCAAGAGCCTTGTCCTGAACGCCCTGGCAGGCCTTGTCCTGGCTGGGCTGTGCCTCGCCCTGGCAGGCCCGCTGGCCGCCTGCTACGCAGGCTACGACCAAGCGCTCTGCGCCCTTGCCAGGCGCGCCATTGCGCTCCTCTCCCCGACGTTTCTGATCGGCTGGATCAACATCTGGGGCTCGGCCTTCTTCACGGCCATAGGCAGAGGCCTGGCCTCGGGCCTCATTGCCAGCCTGCGCACCCTGGTCTTCGGCTCCCTTGCCGTCCTCTGCCTGCCCAAAGTCCTCGGCCTCGACGGCGTGTGGCTTGGCGGGAGCTGCGCGGAACTGGCCTGCCTTGGCGTCACCTGCCTCCTGCTCGTCCGCGCCAGACGGGAGCGCGCGGCCTAGCAGAGCCTGACGCCAGTCCTGTTCGGACAAGGCGGGCAGAAGCGCAGAGGGAAGGGAGGCAGGCAGAGGAGCAGGGGAGCAGGGCAGAGGATCGGTGCAGGGACCAAGGGCAGAGGACTGGGGCAGGCGGGCAGGACTGCAGGACAGAGCAGGGCCTTGAAAGCGCCCCGGCCTGCGGCGTACCTTCCAAGCCCCGGCCAGACAGCCAAAGGAGGCACCATGGGCGAACAAGCCAACAGCCGCCGAGCCATGCTGATGTTCGTGTCATCCATGCTCATCTTCGGCACCATCGGCATCTTCAGACGGCACATTCCGCTTTCCTCGGAGCTTTTGGCCTGCGCCAGAGGGCTGTTCGGCTGTCTCTTCATCCTCGCTTTCCTGGCGCTTCGGCCAAGGAGGCCGGCGGACCGCATCCCCTGGAGCGCCCTGCTCTGGCTGGCAGCCTCGGGCCTGCTCATCGCCGTCAACTGGATTCTGCTCTTCGAGGCCTTCAGGTACACCACGGTAGCCATAGCGACCTTGTGCTACTACATGGCGCCGACGCTCGTCGTGCTCCTGTCGCCCCTGCTCTTCCGGGAAAGGCTGACCCTGCGCAAGGCCGTCTGCGCAGGCCTGGCCATAGCCGGCATGGCGCTGGTCTCGGGCGTGGCCGAGGGCGCAGGCGCCCAGGGCGCGGACATGCGGGGCGTCGCCTTCGGCCTGGGGGCCGCCGTCTTCTATGCCCTGGTGATCGTCGCGAACAAGCGCATCCAGGGCATTGACGCCTACCGCAAGACCTGCATCCAGCTGCTCTCGGCAGGCCTCGTCATGGTGCCCTGGCTCCTGTTCACGGACGGCTTCGCCTTCCAGGGCGCAGACTGGGAGACGGCAGTCCTGGTCCTTGCGGTGGGCCTTGTCCACACGGGACTTGCCTACGTGCTCTACTTCGGCAGCATGGACGGGCTCAGGGCGCAGTCCATCGCGCTCCTGAGCTACATCGACCCCGTCTCCGCACTGGTCTTTTCGGCCGTCCTGCTCGGCGAGCCGCTGAGTCTCCAGGGCCTTGCGGGAGCCTGTCTGGTCATAGGCTCAGCCGTCGTAGCCGAGCTTGCGCCCGAGGTGCGCCAAGCGCCTCAAGCGCCTCAAGCGCAGGCCGGCCGTCCTGGTTCCCCTTCCCGACAGTCGGGTCAGTCTGGCCGTTGACGCAGGGCCCTTTTCCGCAGGGCAGCCCGCGCGCTTCATCAGGGGAGGACGACAGTGCGGCTCGCGCGATGCCGGCGCGGAGAGCCTGCCTGAAAAGGCGGTGCCAGCAGCGGCTGGCCTCGGCGCCCCCGCGCAGGCGCCCGGGACCGATCCCGGGGCAGCTGGGCGAAGAGATGGCAAAGCCTCGACTGAAGGCGCGAAGGGGGGCGAGACTCCCGCGACGCGCCTTCGCCAGGCAGGGCAACAAAAAGAATATTCAATTTTTTCTCGTTGAATTTCAGTATGATAGCGAAATATCGCCGTGGCACGGGCCATTTCCTATGGAAATAGGCGACAGCTTGACGCCAAGCGCTTCCGAGTCCATAAGCTCAAGCAAAGGCCGGCATGCCGGCACAAGGAGGTGGGAAAGATGACCATGCGCGACATTCTGCTCGCCTGCGCTCTGCTCTACGCCATGGAGCTCTGGCTCATCCTGGTCTGCCACGTCGACGGCAGGTTCCTGCTCACCATTCCCCTCTTCCCCCGCTAG
>DFDR01000008.1:23743-24406 GCA_002369295.1 Desulfovibrionaceae bacterium UBA3823 | reverse complement strand
CGCCGCCGCCGCCGACGCCGACGACGAGGATCTTGGCATTGCCGGTATTTTCCTGCTGAAGGTCTTCTATTTGATCCATAATGGATTCTGTCATGGTCCGCTCCTCTTGAATTCAGTTGAAATGCCCGCGTTTGCCGTCCCTGGGGGACGGACGTTTGGATGAAGGCTCCAGGAAGCTCCGCCGCCTCGGCAGATCTTCCCAGGCCGTGCCGCTTGCCGCTAGGTGATGTCCTGGAACCAGCGCTTCATGGTATTGATGATCCGGCTGAAAAGCCCTGCCTGGGCCTCGGGCTGTTCGGCCTGCTGGGGGGACGGCGCCTGGGGCTGCAGCATTTCCGCGCCGAGGCCGCTCCGCAGGGCCTGTTCGGCGCCGTAGCGCAGCAGGCCCACGGCGGTGGAAAACTTGGGATTGTTGACCACGTCGGTCAGGCCGCCGATATTGCGCGGATAGCCTATGCGCGTGGGAATGTCGAAGATGGCCTCGGCGAGATCCTGGCAGCCCTCGATGAGGGAGGCGCCGCCGGTGAGCACCACGCCTGCGCGGATGCGGTCCTTGCAGCCGGAGGCAACGAGGGTCTTGTTGACGTAGTGGAGTATCTCCTCCATGCGCGGCTGGCAGATGTCGGCCAGCACGCGGCGGGAAAGCTTCTGCGGGGGGCGCCC
>DFDR01000008.1:11547-23689 GCA_002369295.1 Desulfovibrionaceae bacterium UBA3823 | reverse complement strand
AGCTTCTGCGGGGGGCGCCCGCCGACGCTGGGCACCTCGATGCTCTCGTCCTCCTCCACCATGCTGGCGAGCGAGCAGCCGTATTTCAGCTTGATGCGCTCGGCGCTCTTGGTCGGGGTGCGCAGGCCGAAGGCGATGTCGTTGGTGAGGCTGGATCCGCCCAGGGGAACGACGGCCGTGTGCTTGATGGCGTTGTTCTCGTAGATGGCGATGTCGGAGGTGCCGCCGCCGAGATCGACCAGGGCGACGCCAATCTCGCGCTCCTCGTCCGTGAGAACGGCCTTGGCCGACGCCAGGGACTCGAGGGCGATGTCCGCCACCTGCAGGCCGGAGCGGTTGCAGGAGCGGATGATGTTCTGGGCGCTGGAGACGGCGCCGGTGACGATGTGGACGTTGACCTCCAGGCGCACGCCGGCCATGCCGATGGGATCGACGATGCCGCGCTGGCTGTCGACGATGTATTCCTGGGGCAGGGTGTGGATGACCTCGCGGTCCGAGGGAATGGCAACGGCGCGGGCGGCCTCGAGAACGCGGTCCACGTCGCTGGAGGTGACCTCGTTGCCCTGCACGGCGATGACGCCGTGGCTGTTGATGCCCATGATGTGGCCGCCGGCAATGCCGACGTAGACGGAGCGTATGTCGCAGCCTGCCATCTGCCCTGCGGCCTGGACGGCCTGGCGGATGGACCGCACGGTGTCCTCGATGTTGACGACCATGCCTTTGCGCAGGCCTTTGGACTCGCTGTCGCCTATGCCGACTATCTTGACCTGGCCTTCGGGATCGACCTCGCCGACGACGGCGCAGACCTTGGTCGTGCCTATGTCGAGGCCGACGATGAGTTCACTTTCCGCTCTATCCATGATCACCCCACTGCTGCTTAACTGCTACTTGCTTGGGACGGCCTAGCCGCGAAGCGAGACCCACACGCAGCCATCGGCCGCGCGGACCTCCTGCACCTTGCCCAGCTCGCGCCGGCGGGCCAGGTCGCCAATGGTCACGCCGAGCCTGGAGAGGTTGCCCTCCCAGTCGTCGGGGGCCAGCGAAAGGCGCATTTCCCTGTCCTCGAGATAAATTTCCACGCCCCGGCTCGGCGAGACGTCGACCGTGGCGATGGCGCCGGCCTCGACGGGGAGGACGCCGCTCTTCATGTCCTTCATGAGCCTGGCCAGGTACGGAATGGCATCCTCGCCGCCCTGCTCGATGGTGAGCATGGGCAGAGCCATGAAGTTGTCGCCCTCCACGGGGGCGATGAGCTCGCCGCGCTCGTTGGCGTAGTAGAGCCGGCCCTCGCGCCTGACCCAGAAGCTCGGCATGCGCTCCTTCACCTTGATGACGAAGCGGTCGGGCAGAAGGCGCTTGACGGAGACGTCCTCGACCCAGGGCGTCGAGAGGAGGCTGCGCTCCACTTCGGAGATGGTCACCGCGAAGGTGTTCTCCCCTTCCCTGATGCCGCCGAGCTCCTCCACCATTTCCTTGGTCATCCGCGTGTTGCCGGACACGTCGATGTGGCGGGTGGTGAAGAAGGGGCTTGTCAGCGCCTCGCTGTAGAGCCACAGGGAGCCCTTGAAGACGCCGACGAAAAAGAGGGCCAGCAGGGCAAGGCCGGCAAGGCTCATGCCGGCGCCGCGCGCCAGGCGCGCAGCCTTGGAAAAGTCCCGGGGAGGCCTGCGCCTGGGTTCAGAGGCGAGCTTGGATTCGGCGGCCTCGGGGGCGCCGGCCGGCGTCTGGGGCTGGCGGACAAGGCGCGTGTTGCGCCCCGAAGGCGCCTGCGCCTGGCTGGCAAGGCTGCCGGAGCGCATGTCCCTCGTGCCTGCGCTGGCGCGCCGGTTGGGCTGAGCCTTGACCGCTGGCTTGCCGGCATCGGCGCCGACGGCGGCCCTGGAGGGCATGGCTGCCTGCACGGCAGGCGTGCGGCGGCGCTTCAGCGTCTGGAGGACGGCGCGCCCGTCTGGCTGTCCGGCCTGGCCGGAAGGGCCAGACGGAGCAGGCTGGGCCTGGCGTCCGGACGTTGCGCCGGCACCTTTGGCCTTGCCCTTGCGGCTCAGAAAGAACGACATGGCAGCACCCGCACCTCAAATTCCAAAGCGACGCCGAACTTGGCCAAGACTGCCTCCCGGGCTTCGCCCAGAAGCGCAAAGGCGTCTTCGGCCCTGCCGCCGCCCCGGTTCACCAGAAAATTTGCATGCATTTCGGAAAGCGCGACACCGCCGCGCGCCCGGCCCCGAAAGCCGGCCTTGTCCAGCAGGATGCCCGCAGAGGGCCCTTCCGGCGGATTCTTGAACACGCATCCGGCGCTGCGCGCCGAGACAGGCTGTCTAGATTTTTTTGCAAGAAGGTTGGCCTGCATGCGCTCAGCAATGCCGCGAGACGGGGCCAAGGTCAAGGCAAAAGTGGCGGAAACGACCAGCACGGGCTTCTGCGCCCCCTTGACGGCAAAGCTGCGGTAGCCGAACTCGAGGTCGCCGCGGGGGATGCGCACGAGCGCCTCCCCGTTCCAGACCTCGACCGAGGCGAGGCAGGCCCCCGTCTCGCAGCCGAAGGAGCCGGCATTCATGGCGACCGCGCCGCCGACGCTGCCGGGGATGCCGGCAAGGCCCTCCATGCCGGAGAGCCCGGCATCGCGCAGGAAGGCGAGGAGCCTCGGCAGGGCAACGCCGGCCCCGCAGGAGACGAAAACCGTGCCTTCGGGCCAGGCGCCCTCCGCCGCGCCCGCGGCCGCGGCGGACGCGATGGCGGGCTCGTCGCCAAAGCAGGGACGGACGAGCACCAGCTCGTGGCGCCCCTCCCTTGCCAGAATGTTGCTCCCCTTGGCAAGAACATAGCAGGGAAGGCCGAGTTCCTTCCGGCGCGCTTCAAGCGCCGGCAGGTCCTCGCGGGAATCGAGGCTCAGCGCCAGGGCGCAGGTGCCGCCCATGCCGAGGGTGGTGAGCCCCGACAGATCCGCTCCGGCCTCCTCACGCATTGCGCCTGCCCTCCAGCCAGGCAGGGCCGGCCTTGGTAATGCTGCCTGCGCCTATGGTCATGAGGACGTCGCCGGGCTTGAGCTTCTCCTCCAGTCCCTGCACGAGCTCCGGCACGGTCTGGTAGAAGGTGACCGGCGTGCTCGAGACCTGGCGCATGCCCTGGGCGAGGTTCTGCCCGTTGATGCCCGGAATGGGCTTCTCCGAGGCTGCGTAGATTTCGGTCAGCAGGACTTCGCCCACGCTGTCGAAGAGCTTGCAGAACTCCGCAAAGTGCGCCTGGGTGCGCGTGAAGCGGTGGGGCTGGAAGGCCACGACGATGCGCCTGTCCGGGAAGACCCGGCGGGCGGTGTCGAGGGTGGCCTGGATTTCGCGCGGATGGTGGCCGTAGTCGTCGATGACCGTGACGCCGTCGCGCTCGCCCTTGAACTCGAAGCGCCGGCCGACCCCGCCGAAGCCGGCGAGGCCCTTCTGGATCGCCTCGAAGGGGATGTCGCACGCGATGGCGACGCCTATGGCCGCCAGGGCGTTGAGAATGTTGTGCCTGCCCGGCTGAGGCAGCTCGGCCACGCCCAGCTTCGTCCCCTCCTTCCAGACTTCGAAGCGGTTGACGGCCCCGATCTCGAGCGGCACGGCGCGCAGCATGCAGCCCTCGCCCATGCCGTAGGTGACCACGGGACGCTTGACCTGGGAGACGAGGGCGCGCACGCCCGGATCGTCGCCGCACACGAAGTTGACGCCGTAGAAGGGGACGTTGTTCATGAACTGGACAAAGGCCTTCTCCAGGTTCTCGCGCGTGCCGTAGTGGTCGAGGTGGTCCTCGTCCACGTTGGTGACCACGTTGATGATGGGCAGCAGGCAGAGGAAGGAGCCGTCGGACTCGTCGGCCTCGGCGATGAGGTACTCGCCGTGGCCCAGGTGGGCGTTGGTGCCGTAGGCGTTGAGGCGGCCGCCGATGATGACCGTGGGATCCTTGCCGGCCGTGTCGAAGATGCTGGCCGTCAGGGAGGTCGTGGTCGTCTTGCCGTGGGTGCCGGCAATGGCGATGCCCTGGCGCAGGCGCATGAGCTCGGCGAGCATCTCCGCCCTCGGGATGACGGGGATGCCGCGCCGGCGGGCCTCGGCGACTTCGGGATTGTCGTCGCCTATGGCCGTGGACTTCACGAGCACGTGCTCCCGGCCGACGTTGTCCGCCGAGTGGCCGATGTGGACGGTCGCCCCGCGGGCGCGCAGGCGCTTGACGGCGTTGGATTCCGCCATGTCGGAGCCGCTCACGGTGTAGCCGAGGTTCAAGAGGATCTCGGCGATGCCGCTCATGCCGGCCCCGCCTATGCCTACCATATATATTCTTTTGATTTTGCTGTTCATGGCTCTAGTCTATACTTTAGTTCGAGAAAAAGTCTAGATAGAAAAGAAAAAAAATTTAGATGGGAAGCAAATTTGTTCTAACTCATTAATTATGCGGACTATTTCGGAGGTCAGCACGCTCTGTCCGCAATTTTCCTCATTTCTGAAAAGCCAATAGAAGAAGACCCGCTTCACTGCCCTCTTTTTTGAGGCATATGCAGAGAGACGGCCCTCTTTTTGGCGAGGTTCTGCTTTCCCTGCCCTTCTTTTCGGCACCCTGAAGGCTTCCTCAAGGGGGCGGGACACAATCGGGATGAGGCTTAAGATGCTGGCTGCTCCTGTCTGGGGTCTCCTTGTCATGCCTGCCTTGGCAGGCGAAATGCTTCCGGGGGTCCAGGGCGCCGGGCGTTCCCGCCAGGCTCCCCTGCCCCGCTGTTTTCGAAAAAAGCTGGCTAGCCCTGGCCCCGCTGGGAGGCAGCCTCGATCTGGTCCGCCACGCCGGCCGCCGCCGCCGGCGCCGCCAGCGCCAGGGCCTTTGCGGACATGGCCTCGAGGGTTGCAGGCTGGGCAAGCAGGCCAAGCAGGGTCTCGGCAAGCAGCGCGGCATCGAGCTCCCGTTCAGGGAGAAGCCTGGCCGCGCCGGCGGACTCGAGGGCTCTGGCGTTGCCGGTCTGGTGGTCGTGGGCCGCATAGGGATAGGGGACGAGCACCGACGGCAGGCCCGCTCCGCAGAGCTCGGCCACCGTGCTCGCGCCGGCCCGGCACAGGACGAGATCCGCCCAGGCGTAGGCCTCCGCCATGTCGTCGATGAAGGCGGACACAAGCGAGGCGTCCATGCCGGCTGCCTCGTAGGCCTGCTTCACCTCGGCCTCGTCCTGCACGCCCGTCTGGTGGCGGACGGCCACGCCGGCATCGCGCAGGACGGGAAGGATGGACGTCATGAGGCGGTTGAGCGCATGGGCGCCGAGGGAGCCGCCCACGAGCAGAAGCTTCCGGCCGGCAAAGCCGCGGCGCCTGTCCCTTGCCGCCAGGACGGCGCTGCGCACGGGATTGCCCGTGACCACCGTCTTTCTGCCCTCGAAGCCCCGGGTTCCCGGCAGCGACACGCACACGGCCTCCATGAAGCGGGCAAGGAAGCGGTTGCTGGCGCCGGCCACGGCGTTCTGCTCGTGCATCACGCAGGGCACGCCGCAGAGGCGGGCCGCCAGCAGGGGCGCGAAGGCCGCGTAACTGCCAAAGCCGCAGGCCGCGTCGGGATTGAAGCGGGAGACGATTGCGCGCGCCCGGGGAATGGCGAGCAGCATGCGGGCAAGCGCTGCCGCGCCCCGCATGCCCCTGCCGAGAAAGCCGCGCACGGGCAGCCCTTGGAAGGCTATGCCGGCGCGCTCGCACAGGCGCCTTTCGGGGCCGTAGTCCGAGCCCACGAAGAGGATGCCGATGTCCGGATGCCGGCGCCTGAGCTCTTCAGCCACGGCGAGCGCCGGAAAGATGTGGCCGCCCGTGCCGCCGGTGGTCAGGAGGACTCTTTGCATGGCTTCGCCGTCCTTGAATAGTTGAGGATGAGGCCCACGCAGAGCATGGTCGCCACGAGGTTGGAGCCGCCGTAGCTCAAGAGCGGCATGGGAACGCCCTTGGGCGGCGCCACGCCCATGACCACGGCGAGGTTGAGGACCACGCCGAGGCACATGATGACCGTGAGGGCGAAGGCCGTGTAGCGGTCGCGCAGATCCTCCTGGCCCATGACCACGCGGTAGCAGCGCCAGAAGAAGAGCACGAAGAGGAGGATGACGACGCTGACGCCGACGAAGCCCATCTCCTCGGCCAGCACCGCCATGATGAAGTCGTTGTGCGCCTCGGGCAGGTAGAACATCTTCTGCCGGCTCGCGCCCATGCCTACGCCGAAGAAGGATCCCGATCCAATGGCCAGCAGGGACTGGACCAGCTGGTAGCCGGTGTTGGCCGCGTCCTGGAAGGGATCGACGAAGGCCATGAGCCGGCGCATGCGGTAGGGGGCCGAGATGGCCAGCGCGCCGGCCAGCACCACGGCCACGGCCAGGAAGAAGAAGAGGTAGAGGAAGCGCGTGCCGCCGGCGATGCACATGAAGAAGAGCAGCGATGCGAGCACCACGGCGCTGCCGAAGTCGGGCTGGAGCAGCAGCAGGAAGCAGAAGAGGCCCGTCACCGCAAAGGGCGGGATGATGCCCCGGGTGAAGGTCTTGATCATGGCCTGCTTGGAGCTCATGAAGTAGGCCAGGTACAGGGCCAGGGAAATTTTCACGAACTCCATGGGCTGCAGGTTGACGGGGCCGAGGCGTATCCAGCGGTGCGCGCCGTTGATGCTCGGCGAGAGCGGCGAGAGCGTGACCAGCAGCAGTGCCAGGCAGAAGAAGATGAAAGGATACTGGAACTTGTAGATGAAGCCCCGCGGCACGGAGGCGGCCCCCCACAGGGCGAGGCCGCCGGCGCAGGCAAAGATCAGCTGGCGCTTGAAGAAGTAGTACTTGTCGCCGTGGGAGGACTCGGCGACGATGCCGCTGGCGGAGAGCACCATGACAAGGCCTATGGCAAGCAACAGGGACATGAGGATGAAGATCCACCAGTCTATGCCTCGCGACCTGCCTGCGCTCCTGCCGGCCGCAGGCGCGGCCAGCTCTCCCGCGGCCGCCTGGACGGCAGGCTCGACCTGGGGCTTTGCGCCCGCCCGCCTGAAAAGCTTGTCCAGCATTAGGCGAGACCTCCGACGATGTCCTTGAAGTCCTGGCCCCGGTAGGCCATGCCCTTGTAGAGGTCGAAGCTTGCCGTGGCCGGCGAGAGCAGCATGCAGTCGCCGGGCCTGGCCTTGGCGCGCAGGTGCTCGACGGCAGGCCTGAGGGCAGGGAACCAGGCCATGTCGATCTGGCCCTTCCAGGCCGCTTCGAAGATCGCCTGCGACTCGCCGAAGCCGGCCACGGCGCGGACCTTGGCACGGACCAGCGGGAGCAGGGCCTTGAGGTCGCCGCCCTTGAACCTGCCGCCGCAGAGCAGCAGCACCGGGCGGTCCATGGCCTTGAGGGCCGTCTCCATGGAGGAGACCGTGGTGCTCTTGGAGTCGTTGACGTAGAGTATGCCGCCCTTCTCGCAGACGCGCTCGAGGCGGTGCGGGATGGGCTCGAAGGCCGCGACGGCCCGGGCCGCCTCGGCCTCGGCGACGCCGAAGGCGCGGACGAGCAGCCAGGCAACCTCGCAGTTCTCGTCGTTGTGGCGGCCGATGAGCTTCGTTGCCGGGAAGCGTCCGCGCGCGGCGAAGGTCTCGAGGCGGGCTCTGCAGCCGCGGCGCCTGGCCTCGGCCGCGAGGCACTCCGGCACCACGGCCAGATCGCCGGCCTCCTGGCGTGCGAAGATGCGGAACTTGGCGGACGCGTACTCTTCCATGTCCCTGTGGTAGTCGAGGTGGTTGGGCGTGACGTTCAGGATGGCCGCTGCCTGGGGATGGAAGCGGGAGCAGGCCTGCAGCTGGAAGCTCGAGACCTCGAGCACCACGACGTCGGCCGCCTCCTGCGAGAGCAGGTACTCGGAGAGGGGCGTGCCGATGTTGCCGCCGAGGAAGACCTTTCTGCCGGCTGCCCGCAGCATGGCCACCGCGAGGCTCACGGTGGTGGTCTTGCCGCTGGTGCCGGTGACGGCGATGCAGGGCTCGCCGTCCAGCAGCCGCCAGGCCAGCTCCGTTTCGGCGAGGATTTCCGGCCCCTGCCCGCCTGCCAAGGCTTCGGGTCCGCCCAGGATTTCCTGCAGCTTCAGCAGCGGCATGCCCGGACTCGGCACGACGAGCGCGGCCCCTTCGAACTGGGCCTTCGACTGCTCGCCGGCCACGATCTCGACGCCCAGGGGCTCGAGCTCGGCCCGGAGCTCTTCCGTCAGGTTGGCGGGATTGGCCTCCAGCAGGCGCACCCTGGCGCCTTCGCGGGCCAGCAGGCGCGACGCGGCCCTGCCGGAGCGCCCTGCGCCGACGACGGCGGCAAGACAGCCCCGGGGCACGCGCCAGCCGCTGGCAGGCGCCTTGAAGGAGGTGGGGAAAAGGACGTTGGACTCGATGCTGGACATGCGAAGAGGCTCCTCGGCTAGCGTAGCTTGAGCGTGGAAAGGGCCACGAGGCCCAGGATGATGGAGGTGATCCAGAAGCGGATGATGATCTTGGACTCGGGAATGCCCTTGAGCTCGAAGTGGTGGTGCAGGGGCGCCATGCGGAAGAAGCGCTTGCCGCCCGTCCACTTGAAGTAGCTGACCTGGACGATGACGGAGAGGGTTTCGGCCACGAAGAGGCCGCCGACCACGGCGAGGATGAGCTCCTGCTTGCACAGCAGGGCCAGGAAGCCCAGGGTGCCGCCGAGGCTTAAGGAGCCGACGTCGCCCATGAAGACCTGGGCCGGATAGGCGTTGAACCAGAGGAAGCCGAGGCCTGCGCCGATGAAGGCGCCGCAGAACACCGTCACCTCGCCGACGCCGGGAATGTAGGGCAGGTAGAGATACTGGGTGAGCTTGGCGTTGCCCGTGATGTAGATGAAGATGGCGAAGACCAGGCCCGCCAGGACGGTGGGACCTATGGCCAGCCCGTCCAGCCCGTCGGTGAGGTTGACCGCGTTGGAGGAGGCCACCATGAGGAAGACGCCGAAGGGCAGGTACAGGACGCCGAGGTCGGGGGCCCAGCCCTTGGCAAAGGGGATGTAGAGCCTGGAGGTGTAGCCGGGGTCGGCGTAGAGCAGGTACATGGCCAGGCTCGCAATGAGGACGAGCCCGCCCATCTTGGCCCTGGGCGAGATGCCCTTGTTCTGGTGCTGGCGCAGCTTGGTCATGTCGTCCCAGAAGCCGATGGCGCCGAAGCCGCCGAAGACGAGCAGGGTCTGCCAGACGTAGCGGCTGCCGAGGTCTGCCCAGAGCAGGACGCTCGCCAGCACGCAGAGCATGATCATGAGCCCGCCCATGGTGGGCGTGCCCGCCTTGGCCGCGTGGGCCTTCACGTCGCTGAGGATGTACTGGCCCACCTTGATGCGGTGCAGGAGGGCGATGAAGGCAGGCCCGATGAGCACCGAGATGACCATGGCCGTGATGAGGGCGCCCATGGACCGGAAGGTGATGTAGCGGAAGACGTTGAAGGCCGAAACGTCCGAGGCGAGGGGTGCCAGGAAGTGGTAGAGCATCAGTCCCTCTCCCCGGCCAGCCGCTCGGCGCAGGCGACCGCCTTTTCCAGCTCGTTGGAGTGCGATCCCTTGAAGAGGACGCAGGCGCCTTCCGGCGCGGGACACGCATCGAGGAAGGCCTTGAATCTGGCCTCGAACTCGCCGAAGTCGGCCACGGGCTCAAGGGGAACCGGGCATCCGCCTTCGCGCATGCCCTCCGCCACCTCAGCGGCCATGCCGCCCTTCCAGAAGACGGCAAGCGGCCTGAGGCGCGCGATGTGCCGGCCAAGCTCGCGGTGGCAGGACTGGGCCTCGACGCCCAGCTCGCGCATCTCGCCGAGCACGAGCGCGAGCGCGCCCTGCTTGAAGCGGCAAGCCTCCTCGGCCGCGGCGTCCAGCATGCGCCCCATGGAAAGGGGGTTGGCATTGTAGCTGTCGTCCACGAGGCGCAGGCGCCCGCAGTCGTAGCGGCGGAAGCGCTGGGGGGGCAGGACGGCGCCTTCGATGCCCCTGGCAATGGTGTCGTCGTCCACGCCGAGCAGGCGCGAGGCCAGCGCGACGGCGGCGCAGTTCTCTGCGCCCGACTCCCCGCGCAGGGGGGCATGGCAGACGAAGGCGGAGGCGGGCTGTCCGCCTTCGGCGGCAAGGGCAATGCGGTAGACCGAGCCCCTGTCGTCGGCCCCTTCCTCCCTGGCCGTGCAGGCCAGGCCTGCCGGCGCGCCGGGATCGTCCAGGGAAAGGCGCGCGCTGAAGAACTTGACGCTGGGACAGGCTTCCCTGGCGCAGCGCGCCAGCTCGGGATAGTCGGCGCTGGCGATGGCTTGCGCCCCTGGCGCGAGGTGCCTGAAGAGGCGGGTCTTGTGCCAGGCCACGCCCTCGCGGCCAAGGCCTTCGGTGTGGCCCGTGCCGGCGTTGAGCACGATGCCGAGATCAGGCGTCATGATCTGGCCGAGCTCGTCCATGTCGCCGGCGTGGCTGATGCCGGCCTCCATGACCCAGAAGCGCTCGTCGCCCTCGGCTGCCAGCATGGCCTGGGGCATGCCGATCTGGTTGTTGTGGTTCATCTCGGTCTTGGCGGTTTTGCCGGCAAGCGAGAGCACGCTGGCCAGCAGCTCCTTGACCGTGGTCTTGCCGGCCGTGCCGGTGAGGCCCACCACCTTGCCGGCGAAGGTCCTGCGCCAGGCATGGGCCACCTGGCCCAGCGCCTTGACGCTGTCTGCCACCACCAGCACGGGAACGTCGGGACGCCTTGCGGCAAAGGCCGGCAGGGGATGCTGGGCCAGCACGGCGCAGGCCCCCTTCGCGGCTGCGCTTTCCGCATAGTCGTGGCCGTCGACCCGCTCGCCGGGGATGCAGACGAAAAGGGTGCCGGGAACGGCCTTGCGGCTGTCCGTTGCCACGGAGGTGACGGGAATGCCGCGGAAGCCCTCCGCCAGGGCGGCGTTCGCGGCCCTGGCCGCGCAGTCCAAGCTCAAGTGCATGAATTCACCTTTGTATCGTGTAGAAGCGGGAAGGATGTCCGCGTTCCGCTAGGCCTGGCCCAGCAGCTCGCGGACGACCTCCTGGTCGGAATAGTGGTGCTTGACGCCCTTCACTATCTGGTAGTCCTCGTGGCCCTTGCCCGCGATGAGCAGGCAGCCGTCCGGCGCAACCAGCCCGCAGGCCAGTTCCGTCGCCTTGCGGCGGTCCGCCTCGACCACGGTTTTCGGCGCCTTGGCGAGGCCCGGCAGGACGTCCTGGAGAATGGCCTCGGGATCCTCGAAGCGGGGATTGTCCGAGGTGAGCACGGCAATGTCGGAAAGCCCGGCCACGGCCTCGCCCATGAGGGGGCGCTTGCCGCGGTCCCTGTTGCCGCCGCAGCCGAAGACCGTGACTATCTGCCTGAAGCCGGCGCCGCGCAGGGCCTGGAGCACGTTGACCAGGGCGTCCGGGGTGTGGGCGTAGTCCACGAACACGTGCAGGCCCCGGCCATTGGCGACCCGCTCGAGGCGGCCGGGCACGCCGGTGAAGCCGGCAAGGGCCTGCAGTTCGGCTGGCTTGACGCCCATGGCCAGCGCCATGGCCTGGACCGTGAGCAGGTTGTCGGCATTGAAGCGGCCGATGAGCGGGGAGTCGAGCTCCCATGTCTCGCCGGCAAAGGCCATGCGCAGGCGCACGCCGCCGGTGCCCTGGCTGAGGAGATCGCCGTGCAGGTGGCGCCGGGGATCGCAGCCGCCGGGGCAGCCGGCAAAGCCGTAGGTCACGGTGCGGCCGCCCACGCCAAGGCCGGCAAGGCGCCTGCCGTAGGCATCGTCGGCATTGAGGGCGCAGGCCTTGTCTTTTCGGGGCACCTCCGTGAAGAGGCGGCGCTTGGCCTGGAAATAGGTCTCCATGTTCTTGTGGAAGTCGAGGTGGTCCTGGGTCAGGTTGGTGAAGCAGGCGCCGGCGAAGGGCACGTGGTCCACGCGCTTCTGGTCCAGGGCGTGGGAGGAGACTTCCATGATGCAGACCTCGCAGCCTGCCTTGGCCATGGCCGCCAGGTTGCGGTGCACGCTCACCGGATCCGGCGTGGTCAGGGGGGCCGGCTGGCAGTGGCCGGGCCAGCGGTAGCTCACCGTGCCCATGACGCCCACCTTGCGACCCAGCGACTGCCAGAGGCGCTCCAGCAGATAGGCGCAGGTAGTCTTGCCGTTGGTGCCGGTG
>DFDR01000008.1:0-11497 GCA_002369295.1 Desulfovibrionaceae bacterium UBA3823 | reverse complement strand
TGCCGTTGGTGCCGGTGACGGCCACGACGGAGAGGGGCAGCCTGTCCGTGCCGGCCTGGGCGCAGGCCAGCTCGGAGACGGCAAGCCTGGTGTCTGCGCATTCGACGAGCCCGCAGCCGGCTTCGGCCAGCCTGGCGGCCAGGGCGGCATCCACGGCGCCCCTGCCGGCAACGACGATGCCGGCGCCGGCCTCGAGGGCCGCCGGCACGTAGCGCGTGCCGTCCTCGGTGGCGCCCGCAACGGCGACAAAGACGCCGCCCGGCGCCACGCTCCTGGAGTCCGCCGTCACGGGCACGCCTGCGCGGACCTTGGCCACTACCTGTTCGTACGTGAGGCTCATCCCCTTGCTCTCTCCTTGTTCTTCCTTAGTTTTCCGACAGCCACAAAACGTATTCCTGCTTTTTGGCGTCCTTGCCGCCCGCATCCGTCCAGGGGGTGCCCGGCGGCGGACTCTGCCTGACCACCCTCGTGCCCTCGCCCTTGAGGACGGGCACGATGCCGGCCCTGGCGAAGAGCTCGACGGCGTTGCGCAGGGTCTTGCCCTGCACGTCGGGCACCGTGGCCGACGCCTTGGCAAGGTGTCCCGGCAGCCGCATGGCGTCGCCCGAATCCTGCATGGCGGTAAGCTGGGCCACGCGGCGCCGGCGCACGTCCTCCTCGCCCTGATCGAAGGGCGACTCGGCAGGCGAGGCGCGGAAGCCGCGCGTGCGCTCCTTGGGCGCGGCCTTCTCCTCCTCCAGGTCCGCCACCTGCAGGGGCTTGTCCTTGGCGCCCGGCAGGCCTCCGGCGTAGGCCATGACCCGCTCGCCTATCTCCTTGAAGGCGGGGGCCGCGATGATGCCGCCGAAGCGTCCGCGCTGGGGCTCGTCGATGAGAACCAGAATGAGGTAGGCCGGATTGTCTGCGGGCAGGAAGCCGACGAAGGAGGCAAGGCGCTTGGCGCCGTAGGCGCCGGCCCGGCGGTCGGCCTTCTGGGCCGTGCCGGTCTTGCCGGCCACGGCGATGCCGTCGATGTGGGCCCTGCGGCCCGTGCCGTCCTTCTCCTCGACGACCTCCTTCATCATGCGCCTGACCTCGCGGGTCACGGGCTCGGAGAAGATCTGCCGGCGATCGTCGGGCAGGCGGTCGTCCATGATGAGCCTGAGGGGCTTGGTCATGCCGCCGCTGAGCAGGGTCATGTAGGCCTGCACCATCTGGAGGCCCGTGACGGACACGGACTGGCCGAAGGAGGCCGACATGGTGTCCACCTCGCTCCATTCCCTCGGCGGCCGCAGTATGCCCCGGCTTTCGGAGACGGGAACGCAGGTGCGCTCGCCGAAGCCGAGATCGTGGAGGTAGCGGTACACCTTCTGGGTGCCCAGCATGAGGCCGATCTTGGCCATGCCGATGTTGGAGGAGTAGCGTATGACCTTGTCTGCCGTCACGGAGCCGTGGTGGGAGGTGTCGCGTATGGTCACGTACTTGGTCTGCCAGCGGCCGCCCTCGCAGTCGATGAGGGTGCCGCGGCTGACCTTGCGCTCCTGCATGGCCGCGGCCATGACGAAGGGCTTGAAGGTGGAGCCGGGCTCCATGGCGTCCTGGGCCAGGCGGTTGCGGTAGATCTGGGGCCGGGACTGGTGGTAGGTGTTGGGATTGAAGAAGGGGTACTGGGCCCAGGCCAGGATCTCGCCCGTGGGCACGTGCACGACCAGCGCCCCGCCCCAGCGGGCGTCTGCCTCGCGGACGGCGCGGGAAATGGCCTCTTCGGCGAAGAACTGCATCTGCACGTCGATGGTCAGCGTCACGTCCTCGCCCTGGGGATCCTCCTGTCCCTCCTCCTTCAAGTAGAATTTGCGGCCCATGGCGTCGCGCTGGACAATCTGGCGCGAGGCCTTGCTGCCCAGCCGCGCGTCGAGCGAGCGCTCCAGGCCCTCCAGGCCCCTGTCGTCCATGCCGACGAAGCCGAGCAGCTGGCCGGCCATCTGCTTGAAGGGGTAGACGCGCTCGTACTCCTTGGAGAGGCCTATGCCCTGCAGGTGCAGCTTGCGCACGGCTTCGGCCGTGTAGTCGTCCACCTTGCGCTTGAGCCAGACGAAGCGGCGGCGGGTCTTGGAGAGCTCGTCGAAGAGCTGCTGGGGCGCCTCGCCGAGCAGGGGGCCGAGGGTGTTGGCCACGGTGAGGTAGTCGGTGATCTCGGCGGGCTTGGCGTAGACCGAGAGCGCCTCGACGCTCCGGGCGAGCACGCGGCCGTTGCGGTCCAGAATCATGCCGCGCTTGCCGGAGACGATCTCGCTGGTGATGTGCTGCCGCCGGGCCTTGGCCGCCAGATCGGGGCCGGCCATCATCTGGAGGTACCAGGCCCGCACCCAGAGGCAGAAGAAGAGGAGGCCGAAGAAGCAGAACACCAGGGTGATGCGGAAGCGCGCCCAGTCGTAGCCGGCGAAGTGCCGGTCCAGGAAGGCGTCGGCAAAGCCCTTCTTCTTCGGCGCCGGCCGCTCCTGGGCTTCGGGCAGGGGACTGCGTTCGATGCGCACGTTCCGGCCCGCCCCGCCGCGCCTCACCCGCTGGCGGGAGAGGACGGACTGGTGGGCGGTGCTCGGCCGCTGCGCAGCCTGCGGACGCCTGGCGCCGCTCGATTTCGAACGCGAGAAGAAACCCATATATGCTGTGCTCCTGGCCTGCGGCGGGACGCGCCCGCGCGGAGGCCTTGACTGAATCTTGACTTAGGGATTGGTCCTGAGGCGGCGGATCTGGCCGGGCCTGGGCTCGGTCATGCCGAACTGCTCGGCCCGCATCCTGAGTTCGTAGGGAGAGAGGAGACGGTCCCGCTCGACTTCCAGCTTGGCCCGCAGGCCCTGCTTGTCGCGCAGTTCGCTCTTCTGGATGTTGATGAAGTAGGTCGTGTCCATGCGCTCGATGTTGAGCCACACGAGCACGATGCTCATGACGACGGCCATGAGGATGTTGAGGGCAAGCACCAGCATCCAGGTGCGTCCCTTGAAGGCCCCCTGGCCACCGGAACGGGCCAGGCGCAGGCCATTGAGATTCCTGAGGGAGGAGCGCCTCACAGGCCCGCCTCCTTCCGCTCCGCGCGCCTGTCGACGCGCTCGGCGATCTTCTCCGCGCAGCGCAGCTTGGCCGAGCTGGCCCGGGGATTGCGGGCAAGCTCGTCGGGCTGGGCCGCGAGCGGCTTTTTGTGCAGCACCTTCACCTCCGGCACGTGGCCGCAGGTGCAGGCCTTGGCGTATTTCGGGCAGAGGCAGCCTTCGGCCCACTGGCGCATGCGCTGCTTGACCATCCTGTCCTCGAGGGAGTGGAAGGTGAGGACGGCGAGGCGTCCCCCGATGTTCAGCCGCGAGAGGATGGCGTCCAGAAAGCGGGAGAGTTCGCCGAGCTCGTCGTTGACCGCCATGCGCAGGGCCTGGAAGGTGCGCGTGGCAGGATGCCGGCGCGCCTTGGCCCGCCAGCCGGCAGGATAGGCGCGGCTGACGATCTCGGCCAGCTGGCCCGTGGTCTCGATGGGGGCCCTGGCCCTGGCCTCGCAGACGGCCCTGGCGATGCGCCCCGCCATGGGATCTTCGCCGCAGGAGGCAACCAGATCCCGCAGGGCGCCCATGTCCCAGCCGTTGACGATGTCCCGCGCCGTGGGGCCGGCGCTGTCCTTGTCCATGCGCATGTCCAGGGGCGCGTCGCCGCGAAGGCTGAAGCCGCGGGCGTCCTCGTCCAGCTGCAGGGAGGAGACGCCGATGTCGATGAGCGCGCCGTCGACGCGCTCCCAGCCCGTCTGGTCCAGGGCCTGCGCAAACTGGGAGAAGCGGCAGTGCACGGTGTGCACGCGGCCGCCGAAGGGAGCAAGCCGCTCCCTGGCAATGCCGAGCGCCTCGGCGTCGCGGTCGAGCCCCAGCAGCTCCAGCCCGGGATGGGCTTCGAGCAGGGCCCGGCTGTGTCCGCCCAGCCCCAGGGTGCCGTCGAGGAACTTCGCGCCGTCCACTCTGGACAATAGCGAGAAATCCTCGAGAGTCTCGCGCAACAGCACAGGCAAGTGCTGGAAATCCTTCACAGTTTCCGCTCCGAGCATAGTCGCCTTTTAGATGTCGAGGTTGACGCCCCGGTCTACCAGATCTTGAGAGACGTCGTCGGTGTCGATGTTGTTGAAGGTTTCGAGGTCCCAGATCTCGAACTTGTTGTACATGCCGAGCAGCATGACCTCTTTGCCGAGACCTGCGGCCTGAATGAGGTGCTGGGGGATGCGGATGCGGCCCTGGGAATCGGGAACCAGTTCCTCGGCGCTGCCGACGACCTTGGCCCTCCACTGGATAATTTTTCGGGTGGGGTTGCGGATGCTGTTGAGGGTTTCGACAAAGGCATCCCAGTCCTGCGGCAGCTTGGCAACCAGCCGGCCGTCGCTGCAGGCAATCCAGCAGGAGCCCTGTTCGCTGCCTATCGCAAGCCCCTCGCGGTACTCCGGAGGCAGCATGAGCCGCCCCTTGGCGTCCAGGCTTCTTGCAATGCTTTTTTTGAACAGCTTTTCCACAGGCTTCCCACCAACCTACAAAGTTTCCCACTTTTCCCCACCCGTATCGTACAAGCGCCCTGCGCTGTCAAGCGCATCCCCGGCGGGGAGGGCTCAAGCCCACGCCTCCCGCGACCACGCAACACCCTGATTTTCAACGATGCCGCACGAACGCTTGCCGAAAGCCAGGCGCGCTTTCTTGCCACTGCGGGCGGGGAGTGCCGGCGCCGGCGGCAGGGCCAAGACCGCCTGCGCAAGCCCTTCTCCCCACCCCATCCCCCTCCCGCCGCGCCCGGGCGCCCTCCCCTCCCACGCAGCGGCCCCTCCAGCGCCTCTCCCGCTTTCCCTCCCCGCAGCCGGAGAGACGAAGGCGGGCGTGGACGCATATCCTCCCGCTCGCGGCGGCCGCCGGCGGACCGAGCCTTGCCAAAAAAAAGTTGACCCCCGCCGGCATTGCCGATATAAAGCCTTCTCTTGTGTTTGAGGGCCTCGCCATGCAGACACGAGTCGCCGGATGGGCACAGCCCTCCCCGGCCGCGGCAGCCGCTGCCGTATTCCTACACGAGGGGGTGATTTTGTGCCTGGAGTTTTCCTCAGCGACGACGACTACAATTTCGATTTAGCTCTGCGTCGCTTCAAGAAATCGGTTGAAAAAGCCGGTATTCTCAGCGAAATGAAGAAAAGGCAGCATTACGAAAAGCCATCCGTAATGCGTAAGAAGAAGAAGGCCGCTGCGCGCAAGCGCCTGATGAAGAAGCTCAGAAAGATGAGCCAGAACTAGTCCGGCCGTGTTCTTTTTGCTCTACTGCACGCAAGCGGGAAGCCAGCGATGGTTTCCCGCATTTTTTTATCCCTGCACGGGATAGACGGGAGGAGACAGCATGACGCTCTTCGAACAGATCAACGCCGACTACATCGCAGCCTACAAGGCCAAGGAGACCGTGCGCGTCTCCGTGCTGCGCATGCTCAAGACGTCGGTCAAAAACCGCCTCGTCGAGCTGCGCCGTCCCGGCGGCGAGCTCTCCGACGAGGAGATGCTCGACATCGTTCTTAAGGAAGGCAAGCAGCGCAGGGACTCCATCGCCGAGTACGAAAAGGCGGGCCGAAGCGACCTCGCGTCCAGGGAGGCCGAGGAACTCGCCATCCTGGAAGCCTACCTGCCCGCGGCCATGAGCGAGGAAGAGCTCGCGGCGGCCGTCGAGCAGGCCGTTGCCGAAGCGGGCGCGTCCTCGCCCAGGGAGATGGGGAAGGTCATGAGCCTGCTCATGCCCCGCTGCAAGGGCCGCGTGGACGGCAGGAAGCTCTCCCAGGCCGTCAGGGACCGCCTCTCCCGCTAGCGCGCCGCAGGCCGAAGGAACGCCATGATCCACAAGCGCACCCTCCACTCGCTGGAATACGACCGCATCCTCGACCGCCTCGCCGCCCTCTGCCGTTCGGAGACGGGCCGCGAGCGCGCGCTCGCAACGCTCCCCCTGCCCGACGAGGAGGCCGTGCGGGAGGCCCAGGCCCTCTACGGGGAGGCCGAGGCATGGGCCGGCCATCCGGCGACCCTGAGCCTCGGCACCCAGGCCTCCCGCGGGGGGCCGGGAGCCTTTCCCAGCGTCCAAGGCCTGCTCAACGCCGTGGAGCAGAAAGGCCCTGGCGCCGTCAGCTGGGATCTCGAGGCGTTCTGGGCGCTGCGCGGCGTCCTGCTTTTGGCGCGCGACATGCGCGACAGCATCTGCACGCCCGAGGGAGAGCGGCACTGGCCCAGGCTCATGGGGCTCGCGACCAACCCGCCCCTGCCGAACCAGCTCACGGCCGCGCTCCTGCGCTGCATCAGCGACGACGGGAACATCCGCGACGAAAGCACGCCCGAGCTCTACCAGGTGCGCGTGGAGATCCGCTCCCTGCACCAGACCTGCCTGCGCCGGGTCCGGACCTTCTGCGAGGAGCACAACATCCTGCAGTTCCTGCAGGACGAGTTCATGACGCTCTCCTCGGACCGCTACGTCCTGCCCTTCAAGGCCAGCTACAAGAACAAGATGCAGGGCATCATCCACGACTGGTCCCAGACGGGCGAGACCTGCTACTTCGAGCCCATGTTCCTCGTGGATCTCAACAACCGCATCCAGGAGCTCAAGCGCGAGGAGCGGGAGCGCGAGCACGAGGTGCTCGAATTCCTGGCAGGCCTGCTGCAGACGGAGCTCGCCGGCGCCAGGGCAGCCCTGCGCCTGCTTACGGAGCTCGACTACCTCGAGGCCAAGCGCCGCCTGGCAGCCGTCCTCCACGGCCGCTGCATTCCCCTCGACTCCCCGGAGCACGGCATCGGCCTCGTGCAGGTCCGCCATCCCCTCCTGCTCGTCTCCGAACTGGAGAAGCTCGGCCGCGATCCCAACATCCGCCGGCAGGAGGAGCGGGAAAAGCGGGCATTCCAGAAGGTCCATCCCCTGGACATCGAGTTCCGGCCCGGCGAAAAGGCGCTCATCGTCACGGGCGGCAACGCCGGCGGCAAGACCGTCTGCCTCAAGAGCCTCGGCCTGTGCGCGGCCATGACCCTCGCGGCCCTCCCGGTGCCGGCCGAGCCCGGCTCCCACCTGCCCTGGTTCAGCCGCATCGACGCCTTCATCGGCGACGAGCAGAGCCTGGCCGACAACGTCTCGACCTTCACGGCCCAGATCGACCACCTGGCCAAGGCCTGGCGGCACCTCGGCGACGACGGCCTCGTGCTGCTCGACGAGTTCGGCTCGGGCACAGATCCGGCGCAGGGCTCGGCCCTCGCCCAGGCCCTGCTCGACGAACTCGTCAAAAAGGGCACCTACGTGCTCGCAGCCACGCACTTTCCGGCCCTCAAGAGCTACGCCCTCACCCGCGACAAGGCGCGCGCGGCCTCCATGCTCTTCTCCCCCGAGACCCGCAAGCCCCTCTTCGCCCTCGCCTACGACCAGGTGGGCGCAAGCCAGGCCCTGGACGTGGCCCGGGAGCACGGCCTGCCCGAAGCCATCATCGCAGGCGCAGAGCGCTATCTGCTCCAGGACGGCCAGGACGCCACCAGCCTCCTGCACAAGCTCAACGACCTGGCTGCGGCCAGGGCCGAGGAGATCAGGCTCCTCAAGGCAGAGCAGCAGAAGGCCCAGGCCAGCGCCCAGCGCTGGAAGGAGCGCCTCGAGCAGGACAGGCTCAAGCTCTACGGCGAGGTGCGCGCCAAGGCGCAGGAGCTCATGCAGGCATGGAAGGAGGACCGCGCCACCCACAGGCAGGCCCTCAGGGAGATGAGCGCCCTGCGCGCCTCCCTTGCCAGGGAGGGCATGGCGGACGAGGGCGGCCCCGCCAGCGTCCTGCCGGCGCCCCAGGCCATCCAGGCCGGCGACACGGTGCTGCACGCGGTCTTCCGCAAGAAGGGCACGGTCACCGAGGTGGACGAAAAGCGCGGCCGCGTGCGGCTGGATCTCGGCGGCGTCTTCCTGTGGGCGGACATGAAGGACGTGCGGGAAAGCGGCGCCAAACAGGCCGCCGGCGGACAGGCCGCCGGCAGGACAGAGCCCCAGGCGCCCCAGGCCAAGGTCTTCGGGCGCATTGCGGCCCCGGCCGCGGCCGGCGGCGCCAAGGCCCAGGAGGAGAGCGCAGGCGCCCAGGACGGCAGAGGCCAGAGCGCCCGCCATTCGGCAGGGGCCGCCTTCAGGATAGACGTGCGCGGCATGCGCGCCGAGCAGGCCATCGCCAGCCTGCAGGCCTGCCTCGACAAGGCCTATCTGGCCGAGCTCGGCGACGTCGAGGTGGTCCACGGCAAGGGCACGGGCGCCCTGCGCCGGGCCATCCACGAGTGGCTGGGAAGCTGCTCCCAGGTTGCCGCCTTCGCCCTAGCGCCTGCCGACAGGGGCGGCGACGGCATGACCATAGTGACTTTGAAATAGCGGCCGATAAGAAGCCTGCGGTTCCGGCTTGCCGGGACCGCGGCAGTGCTTATTATTTCCGGGACGCCGCCATGGCGGCGCCAGGGAGGGCAGCCCATGCAGGGCAGCGACGCCATAGAGCAGATAAAGCAGCGCATTCCCATCGTCGATCTGATCGGGAAGTTCGTGCCCCTCAAGAACCTGGGCTCGCGCTTCGTCGCGCCCTGCCCCTTCCACGAGGAGACCAAGCCCTCCTTCTCCGTGACCCCGAACGGCTACTTCTACTGCTTCGGCTGCCAGAAGCACGGCGACATCTTCACCTTCTGGATGGAGTACCACGGCGTCTCCTTCCGCGAGGCCCTGGAGCAGCTCGCCGAAATGGCAGGCGTCGTCCTGGACGAGCGCCGCAGCCCCGAGGCCGCCCGCCAGGCCAAGGAGCGCCGCACCCGGCGCCAGCAGGTCATCGACATGTACCGCTTCGCGCAGAAGCACTTCTGGCAGAACCTCTCCTCCCCGAAGGGCGCGGCATGCCGGGCCTACATGCAGGGCCGGGGCATCTCCGAGAAGCTGCTCGAAACCTTCGGCCTCGGCTGGGCGCTGGACGACTGGCACGACCTCACGGGCGCCCTCCAGCGGGCCGGCTTCGACGTGCGCCTGGCCGCAGAAGGCGGCCTTGTGGGCATTTCCCACACTTCGGGCAAGCCCTACGATCCCTTCCGCGCCAGGCTCATGTTCCCCATCCGGGACACCTCGGGCACGACCATCGCCTTCGGCGGCCGCATCATCGACAAGGACTCCGACCAGGCCAAGTACGTCAACACCTCCGACTCCATCATCTACAAGAAGGGCGACCACCTCTACGGCCTCGACCTTGCCGGCCAGGCCATACGGCGCACCAAGCGGGTCTTCGTCACCGAAGGCTACATGGACGTGCTGACCCTGCACCAGTTCGGCTACGCCAACGCCGTGGGCGGCCTCGGCACGGCGCTGACGGACCAGCAGGTCAAGCGCATCCTCGGCTATTCGCCTGAAATCATGCTTCTCTACGACGGCGACAACGCAGGGCGCAAGGCGGCCCTGGCGGCCTCTGGCAAGTTTCTCGCCCAGGGCGCCTCGGCCAAGGTCATCCTCCAGCCCGAGGGCGAGGACATCGACAGCCTCCTGCGCACCCAGGGTGCGGAGGCCTTCGAGCGGCTCCAGGCCCAGGCCAGGCCGGCGCTCCAGTTCTGCATGGAGACCATGCGCGCCCGCTCGCCGAGGGAGGCGCTCCAGTGGTGCAAGGACTTCATCCGCGGCATACGCCTGCCGGAGCTGGTCAGCCCCGCCATCAGCTACCTGGCCCGGCACCTCGGCTTCGACGAGCGCGAGCTGCGCAGGGGCGCGCAGGAAGACTTCGAGCAGACAGGCGCAAGGACCCCGCCGGCGCCGGCCGGACGAGGCCAGGCCCCTGCCCCCCGGCCGGCCCTCTCCCCCATCGAAAAGGAAATCCTGCGCTGCGCCGTCCGCTACCCGGAACGCGCCGGCGACATCGCCAACATGGGCGCCGTCCTCCTGCTCGCCTCGCCCTTTGCCCGCAGCCTGTGGACCAAGGTGGCCCAAGCCAGGCCCGGCGAGGCCGGCTACGATCTCGAGGGCGAGGAGCGGGCCTTCTGGGACCGCTGCCGCGGACTCGAGGCGCCCGAGCGGACGGCGCCGGACATGGAGCTGCGGGCTCTCCAGAATGTCATTGACAGACACTATAGAAAGGTGCAAAAATCATCGCTTTCTGCGGTCCTACGACAAAATGACGGCAACGGCGGCCTCGAAGCCGGGATAGCCTATCTCGACGCCGCCCAGGAAACACCGACGGAGACAAAATGAGCAATCTCAAAGACGTCCAGCAGATTCAATCGCTCATTGCCAAGGGCAAGGGCAGCGGCTACCTCACCTTCGAGGAAGTCAACAAGGCCCTGCCTGTCGAGATGAGCACGCCTGAGCAGTTCGAGGAAATCATCGGCATCTTCGAGCAGCTGGAAATCGTCATCGTCGATTCCGAGAAGGAAGGCAAGAAGATTGCCTCCCGCGTCGCCGCCGAAAGCGAGGAAAGCGGGGGCGAAAAGGAGTCCATCGACATCACCGAGGACGAGGACTCCGCCGACTACTCCTCCCGGAGCACGGATCCGGTGCGCATGTACCTGCGCGAGATGGGCGCCGTGCCTCTGCTGGACAGGGACGGGGAAGTCGTGATCGCCAAGAAGATCGAGCTCGGCGAGCAGGACGTGCTCTACGCCCTGGTGGAAGTGCCCGTTGCCGTCGAGGAGCTGGTCAACGTCGGCGAGGAGCTGCGCCAGAACCGCATCAAGCTCAAGGACGTGGTCAAGACCATCGAGGAGGACGATCCGAGCGAGGACGAAATGAACCAGCGCTCGCGCGTCATCCTGCTGCTCGACGAGATCAAGACCATTTTCAAGAAGAAGCGCAAGCTCTACAAGAAGTTCGACGACAGCCTCGCGTCCGGCGACAAGAAGATCGGCCACCTCCAGAAGGAGATCCTCGCCTACAAGGAGGAGATCGTCACCCGCCTGCGCGACATCAAGCTGGAGAAGACCCTCATCGACCGCGTCATCGAGACGGTCGAGGACTACGTCCGCCAGATGCACAACTGCCGCCGCGACCTCTCCGCCTACATCCTCTCCACGGGCAAGACCCAGACCGAGATCCAGGAGCTCTTCGAGAAGATGGACAGCCGCGAGCTCCCGCCGGCCAAGATTGCCGCCGAGCTCAAGATGTCCCTTGACGAGGTCTTCTCCTTCAAGGAGATGATCGTCGGCAAGATCGAAATTCTCAAGCGCCTCCAGGAGAAGTGCTGCCTGAGCGCGGCCGACCTGGAGGAGGTGCTCTGGCGCATCAAGCGCGGCAACACCGCGGCCATGCGCGCCAAGCAGGAGCTCATCCGCTCCAACCTGCGCCTCGTGGTCTCCATCGCCAAGAAGTACACCAACCGCGGCCTGCAGTTCCTGGACCTCATCCAGGAGGGCAACATCGGCCTCATGAAGGCCGTCGACAAGTTCGAATACCAGCGCGGCTACAAGTTCTCGACCTACGCCACCTGGTGGATACGCCAGGCCATCACCCGCGCCATCGCCGACCAGGC
>DFDR01000176.1:5523-9849 GCA_002369295.1 Desulfovibrionaceae bacterium UBA3823 | reverse complement strand
TGCTCAAGGTGCGACGCTTCCGCTGACAGCTCTGCCCTTGGCACGGCGAACGCTGTTCCTGAAGCCCCGCTTGCAGTCAGCCGAATCCCTCCCTGTCTGCCACCCTGCCCAGCCTTGCACCCCAGGCTGGGGGCTCGGCGACAGGCGAAGCGGAGCAAGGCAGGACCTGCGAGGGATTCCTGCAACACGGCCTCAAGCAGTACTTGAAGTCGCAGGCATGGGAAAAAGGCCTCCGTTCGCGCCATCTGCGCAATTTTTACGCGATCTTCCTCCCCTATTTGTCCGGCATGGCGCAGGCGTGCGGGCGCTTCTCCCCGACGCCACTCCTGACTTCAAGTCCCCTGGACATGCTCTGCACCCGGCCGTGGCGATCCCCGGCATTCTCCAGCCGCAGGCAGAGACGATGCCCTGGAAGAGGGCCTCGGCCTCGTCCTGCCCCTCTCGGCGTCGCGGATGCGGAGGAGCTGGGCCAGCACGCTGGGGCTGGTGTCGCACAGGGGATAGAAGATTTCTGCCACGGTGGCGCGCCAACATTGGGGATCCAGAGGAGCGCGACTTCGTCGCCGCCACTCTGGAGTAGCTGGTGGAATCGGGCTACATCAGGGTTGCCGAGTTCAGCGATGCCGGTGCCCATGGCGCCGTCCTGACCGCCAAGGGGGTCGAGGTGATGAGAACCTTGTGCCCGAGACGATCGGAGGGAAGAAGAACGAGAAGACCATTGGCTCCATCGTCAGCGAGGGCATCAAGACGGCGGAACCAAGGCGGTTGCCGAGGCTGTCGGCTGGCTCCTGCGGAAGGGCTGGAGTATGTTCCTATCGTCGTTCATTCGATCTCTGCCTGTTAAAGAAATGCATTTTATGGCATAGAAGAACGCATCTGCCAAAGAAAAGATGTAATCGTATAACTTTAATATGTAATGATGTACATACAGAAGGAATTTTTTATTTAAAGGCGCTGTTTGCTTTCCTGGTCTTTCTGATGTAACAACAATTCTATTTGTAGAAAGCGCATGAGCAATAACCCATTGGTCAGCTTTAATTTTTTCAAGTTCAACTTCATCAAGAATTCCATACCATTCAGTCATGACTTTTGAAATTTGTTCAATAGCAATATTTTTATCTACAAGCACATCTTTATTATCTTTCATCCATTTAGCTAACGAGTCGTTTCCAGCTGTTATTTCGATATATACTTGTTTATGAATAGAAATAATTTTCTTTTCTGCGAGAGAAATCAACCAACACCAAAAAGATGGTCCTGTCTCAATTGGCATATGCCAATTTTTTGCATCTATGAAAAATGAGGTATCGAGGGTGTATATCATCCCACAATCCTCTCAAAACGGCCAACAGATATATTAAGCGCTCTAGCTGCATCTTGAATTGTTATTACTCCGTTGTCTGTAGCTCGCAATAGGGCACCTAAAGTTTTTTCTCCGATATTATGTCTTGCTAAAGCATTAGCATCTGGTCCACTATTTGCATCTTTATTTTTTTTCTTAAGTCGCATCCATCTGGCTTGGTATATTGCAATAAGTTCTCTATATTCAGTTATATCAATAAGATTAATATCGTATAAACGTCTAGCTATAACTTCTTCGCTGACGTTAAAGTTGCGAGTTAGACGTTTGATAAAGTCTACCAATTCTCCATGCTGATTATTCCAAACATTACGAAGCACCTGTTCTGGAACGAGAAGTTCTGTAGCAACAGTATTGCAAAAATAATCAATAGATTTATGAATTTTGTGTGTTGTGAATATGAATTGATTAGATATACAATTGTTACCGAGAAATATATGGGCTATTTCATGCGCTAGAGTAAATGGCATAGCAACTTTTACGTCATGGCTGTTGATAACCACTAAAGGCGTAAGCTTATCAGCAATAGCAATTCCACGAAATTCATCTGGACTCACCATGCTGTGGTGACTTCCAAGGTCGCCCATGAGAACGACATAAATGCCAGCTACATGAGCCTTTGCCCGCAGATTGATAAATGCATCGTGATTGTGACTATATTGTTTTCTTATAGGAGTTATGTCAAGTGTCTTTCGTATGGCTTCAACTGTTGCAGTTATACAATTTTGCATAGAACACGAACCAACGAAATCTAATGCTGTCACCATTTCTTCTTTGGCAATCGCATTTAATTCACGATGTAACGGTATAATTCATCTTTTAATGGCAGCAAACTCAGGACTTGTATTGGATGCGTTACAAGTTGTACGATAATCCATTAAAGGATTTACTTGCGATGGTGGATTAGAAAGAAAGTCACGAGAGGTCTACGATAAGCTTTTGCAAGGGACTCAAGCTGAG
This sequence comes from Desulfovibrionaceae bacterium UBA3823, assembly GCA_002369295.1. Classification (GTDB taxonomy): domain Bacteria; phylum Desulfobacterota; class Desulfovibrionia; order Desulfovibrionales; family Desulfovibrionaceae; genus Desulfovibrio. The sequence continues at coordinate 7,529 of DFDR01000176.1, read as the reverse complement.
AAAGAGACGGCGAGGCTCTCCCTTCTTCCCAAGAAGACAACCGGTCTTCAGGCGTGAAGCATTCTTTATTGTTAGACTGACGTGGTGGCTTGATTTTTGCCAGAAGGACGGCCTCATGCAAACTTAGACCAGCATTGTCACGTGCCCAACGCAACAGTGCAGGATTGTAAGGTATGGTTTGCGATTGCATGGGGGTATCCTGTTTTTTTGTAATAATAAATTAGTTTGTTTTGTTGATTTTTTTGACACTGTAGAAGTCTTATTACGTTAGAATATTACTTTTTGCAAGCAAATTGCTAGCGCGTCTTTCCTCCTAGGCCTGTACCGATTATCCCCCGCGCACCTTGCACGCCCTGAATCGCGACTGCTCTGGCCGTTTGTCCGGACCGTTTGCTCTGGCCTGCCGTTCTGGCCTGCAGGAAGACTTCAGGCAGGCGTCTGCCTCTCCTTCGGAAGGGCTTCAAGCATTGCCTGAAGCGGGCCTGCTCCGTCCCTGGCAGGGCCAGCCGGCAGGATCGCCTGACCGAGGGAAGAAGGAATAGGGAATGAAAAGGGCCGGGAGCAGCGTTTCTCTGTGCTCCCGGCCTTTTGAACCCGCGCATTCTGCGGAGCCTCCTCCCCCCCGGAAGCAGGTACCGCGCGCAAGGCTCCAGAGCGGATGTCCTCCGCCACCGCAGGCCTGGCGGGCGGCATCTCCCTCCAGGCGCTTCAGGCTGAACGAGCCAGCGGCTTTCGTCATGGACATAGCAACAAGCGTGCCACACCGAAACACCCCCGGCCGGCGCAGGCTCAGACAGGCTATAGCAGGATCTGGGCCCGATCCTGACGTTTCAGAAAAAGCTGCTGGAACGTTCCGGCAACATTGAAACTGTTTCATGCCAGCAGGCAGCAGGCCAGCGGGCCCAGGTCGGGAGCCGCGGACTAGCTTTCCTGGACGCGCGCCCGGCTTCTGATGAGGCGCCACAGGGAGGTGCGCGAAATGCCCAGCAGAACGGCTGCGTCCTTCTTTCTGCCGCCTGCGCACCTGAGGGCTTCGTCCACCTGGGAGGGCGTGATGGCCGCCAGCCTGCGCTCAGTCTGAGGCACAGCCAGCAAGGACTCGCGGGGCATGACCATGGGCGGCTGGACCTGGGGCTGGAGCTGGATTGCGCGGGGAGACTTCTGCACTGCCGGCGCGGGGCGATCCGCAGAGAGCTCGAGTTCGGCAAAGAGCCTGTCGAAGGCCTTCAGGGAGAAGCGTCCCTGGCAGCGCGCGACGAGGATCTCGCAGAAGCGCTTCAGCTGGCGGGCGTTGCCGGGCCAGGGATGGCGCAGCAGGCGCTCCATGCACGGGGAGGGCACGCCCAGGGGGGCATAGCCTGCCTCGCGCGAGGCGGACTCCACGAAGGCTTCCACGTAGAGCGGAATGTCTTCGGTGCGCTCGCGCAGGGGCGGCACGCGGACGCTGAGGGCATTGAGGCGGAAGTAGAGCTCGGCGCGCAGGCGCCCCTCGCGCACCGCTTCCGCCATGGGCCTGCGGCTTGCAGCCACGATGCGCGGGCAGGGCTCGGCTCCGCTTTCCCGGCCGTGCTCCTGGGCGCGCTCGTCCTGGCCATGCTCCTCCTGGCTCTGCAGGACGCGCAGAAGCGCTGTCTGCACGGCGGGCGGCATGGCATCGGCCTGGTTGAGAAAAAGGGTTCCGCCGCGGGCCTGCTGGAAGAGGCCAGCCGGCCCGTCGGCAGTGCCGAACAGCCGGCTTGCCAGCATGTCTGCGGGCACGGTCGCGCAGTCGACGGCGACGAAGGGCTGGTGCGCCCTGGACGAGGCGCGGTGGAGGCCGTGGGCCAGCATGGCCTTGCCCGTGCCGCGCTCGCCGGTGATGAGCACGCTGGAGCCGCTCAGCGCAAAGCGCCGCATGCGCTCGAGCACGGCGGCCGCCGCGTCGCTGGCGTGGAGATAGTCGTCGAAGCTGTAGCTGGCCACGTGGGGGACGTCCCTGGAGGCCAGGCCGGCGCCGGCAGGCGAGG
>DFDR01000176.1:816-5460 GCA_002369295.1 Desulfovibrionaceae bacterium UBA3823 | reverse complement strand
AGGCCGCGCCCCGCCAGCCTGGCCAGTCCAGGCGGCGCCGGCTTGGGCGCTGGACGCAGATCCGACGGTCTGGGGATGGCTCCAGACAGGCGCCGCCGCAGGACTGCGGCCGCCGTCGAGCAGGGCGCAGACGCCCGCCATGGTGCTCCGGCGCCTGGCCATGGATTCGGCAAGGGCCTGGGCTGCATCGAGGGCCAGGGACAGTTCCAGCTGGCCCGGCATGACGATCTTGAACTCCGCATGGAGCCTGGCCGCCAGGGCGCAGGCACGGCCTCCGCCGACGACGGGGCCAAGGCGGCGCTTGCTGCTCTGGGCGACGATGCGCTCCAGGCTGGCCAGGTTGCCGTAGACGGCCGTGTGCACGCGCAGGCCCGTCTGCGCCTCGATGAAGGCGAAGTCCGAGGCCTCGCCGACATAGCGGGGCACGAAGACGGAGCTGTGGCTGGCCGCGAGCTCGAAGAGGGCCGAAACCAGCTCCAGCGCTGCCGGCTGCACCGGCACAACCGGCAGCGCGAGTTCCCTGGCCAGCAGGTTGGCCGTGCCCCGGCAGGCGACGATCACGTCGCACAGGCCGCTGGCAGCCAGTTCCCGCGCCAGGGGCACGGCCGCGTCCAGCGCCGCGACGTGCGTCTCCAGCGCCAGGCCTCTCGGCGAGGCCAGGCGTTCAACGTGGCTGCCAAGCTCGGAGCTTGAGCAGAACATGGCGATGCGCGGGTGCGGCACGAGCGCTCCTTGAAATAGGGAATGTCCGGCAGTCCGCGCTGGGGCGCCATGCCGGGAAGCTCTCCGGGAGGCCTGGCGGCGCCAGGGACCTGAGAGCACGAATTTGAAAAGCAAAAAGCATACCAGACCCGCACAGCTCCCCTGCCCTGTCCCTGCCGCCGGCCAGGCTGCATGCTGCCGGGACGCCGGAGCGGGAGCTGACTGAGCGTTCAGCCAGTTTCAGGCCGGAACGGCGCAAGCCAGGGCCAGGCAGGTGGCAGGGCGGCGCGCAAGCCTGCAGCACGGCCGCACGTTGCGGAAACAGCAGGAAAACGTTTCCGAAACAGTTTTGCCAGTTCAGGAACGCCGGCTCGGCAGATCCCGCGGCGACGGCAGGGCTACCAGTGCCGGCAGTGCCGGCAGAGACGGCAGAAACGGCAGGGCAGGCGCCCGCTTCCTGGACGCCTGGGCCTTGGCTCCTGCCATCTGGACGCCTGGGCCTTGCCGCCTGCGATCTGGCTCCTGCTCTGACTCCAGTGCTGGTCCCTGCGAACTGGAATCCGCGGCCCCGGCGCCTGCCACATCGGTTCCGCACAGGGGCAGGACGCTCGGCACCTGTCCGCGCGCCGTTCTGGGGCAGATGCCGCCGAGCGGAAGAGCCAGGGCAGGCGTTTCCGGATGTTTCAAAAACGTTTCCCTCCATGCTGCCGGAAACAGCGCCAGCATCCCGCGCAGTTTCAAGCAGTACTTCAATGTCGCACCGGACTTCATGACAACTTCTTGATTTCATGCCTCTCTTCGGCGCGCACGCCATCAAGCCAGCCAGGAGCCCAGGCAACGCGCTCCTGCCGAGCCGGGAGGCCTTGCCGGCAGGCGCGGGCACCGCCCTGGAACGCCTCATGTTCACTACTCGTTTTCATGAAGAAAATCAAAGTCTTGCCGAAAGCTGTCCTAAGACTGGCACGCGCCCTGGGCGCGCCTGCGGTTTCAGAAACATGCAAAACGTTCCTGAAACACGCGAGACGGGCGCACCCCCGGCCTCCCGGCGGCGCCGTTCCTGGCTGAGCGCGCAAGCTCGCAGGCGGCATCTGGCCAGCGCCAGGGGCAGCCATGCCCGCCAAGCCTTGCTGGCGAGGCGTTTTCACCTCCCACTCCGCAAGGATGCAGAGATGATTTGAAAACTTATTTCAAGTTCTTCTCCGCAGGGCCGCGTCGGGAAAGGCGGGGGGGGGCCGCACGGCGTCCGGGGCCGTCGCGATCGCTTTGGAACGCCTTTTGCATAGAGAGAGGCAAGCCAGAATCTCAGCCATCAACGCGGAAAGCCCGCAGGCTTCTGGCGCGTTGACTGTGGAAGCTGCCCTGCGTGGCAGCGCAAACCAGCTCGGAGGAATAATGAGCAATTCCCAAACCAATCTGCGGCGCAAATACGACCTTCTCGTCGTTGGCGGCGGCAACGCGGCCCTCTGCGCGGCCATCACCGCCAAGCGCGAACGGCCCAGTGCGTCGGTCATTCTGCTTGAGTCGTCTCCCAAAGACGTCCGCGGCGGCAACTCCCGCCACACCCGCAACATCCGCTACATCCACCCGGCCAAGAACAGCTTCCTCACCGGTCCCTACACCGAGGACGAGTGCTACCAGGACCTGCTTGGCGTGACCAAGGGCAATACCATTGAAAAGATGGCCCGCCTCGTCATCCGCGAATCCAACAACGTTGGCGACTGGATGATGGAGCAGGGCGTGCGCTTCCAGCCCGCCATGAAGGGCACCCTGCACCTTTCCCGCACCAACGGCTTCTTCCTCGGCGGCGGCAAGGCGCTCATCAACGCCTACTACGCCACGGCCGAAAAGCTCGGCGTCGAGATACTCTACGAAGCCGAAGCCCTCGACCTCGAGATCGTCAACGACGAATTCAAGTCCTGCACGGTGAAGATGGAAGGCGAAACCTTCCGCATCGAAGCCAATGCCGTTGTCCTCGCCTCCGGCGGCTACCAGGCCAACACCGAGTGGCTGAAGAACTCCTGGGGCCCGCAGGCCGCCAACTTCCTGGTCCGCGGCACTCCCTACGACAAGGGCCGCATGCTGAAAGTCATGATGGACCACGGCTGCAAGACCCTCGGCGATCCCACCCAGGGCCACATGGTCGCCATCGACGGCCGCGCGCCCAAGTTCGACGGCGGCATCTGCACCCGCCTCGACTGCGTGCCCTTCGGCGTCGCGGTCAACAAGGACTGCAAGCGCTTCTACAACGAAGGCGAGGAAATCTGGCCCAAGCGCTACGCCATCTGGGGCCGCCTCGTTGCCGGCCAGCCGGACCAGGTCGCCTACATCGTGATCGACTCCAAGGCCATCAACCTCTTCATGCCCTCCGTCTTCCCGCCCTTCGAGGCCAACTCCATCGAGGACCTCGCCGGCGAGCTCGGCATCGACCCGGCCGGCCTCAAGGCCACCGTGGACGAGTTCAACGCCCACTGTCCCAGCGACACCTCCAAGTTCAACTCGGGCGACAAGGACGGCGTGGCCACGGTCGAAGGCCTCGAGCCTCCCAAGACCAACTGGGCCCGTCCCATCGACACCCCGCCCTTCTACGGCTACATGCTGCGCCCCGGCATCACCTTCTCCTACCTCAGCCTCGCCCTCAACGAGCGCATGCAGGTCGAGAAGGAAGACGGCGGCGTCTTCAAGAACATCTTCGCCGCCGGCGAAATCACCTCCGGCAACGTGCTCGGACAGGGCTACATGGCCGGGTTCGGCATGACCATCGGAACAGTGTTCGGCCGCAGGGCCGGCAAGGAGGCCATGAATGTCTAGCGAAGTGATGAAAGAAGCGCACCGCTGCACCACCATATGCAACGCCTGCCGCTACTGCGAAGGCTTCTGCGCCGTGTTCCCGGTGATGGAAATGCGCCGCAAGTTCACCGACCCTGAACTCAAGTACTTTGCCAACCTCTGCCACAACTGCCGCGGCTGCTACTACGCCTGCCAGTACGCTCCGCCGCATGAATTCGACCTCAACTACCCCGAAGTCATGGCGAAGCTCCGCAAGGAGACCTACCAGGAATTCGCGTGGCCCGGCTGCTTCAGCAAGCTCTTCAAGAACAACGGGCTCTACATCTTCGCGATGACCTCCATCGCCATCATTCTCTTCATCGCCGGCACCATGCTCTTCAACGGTCCCCAGGCCCTGTTCACCGCCGTGCCCGGCCCCAAATCCTTCTACAAGGTCATCCCCTACTGGCTCATGTGCGTGATCTTCATGGCCGCCTTCTTCTTCGGCATCTACGCCCTCTATCGCGGCGTGAAGAACATGTGGCGCATCACCGAGTCCAAGCCTGAGGAACTGTGGAAGCTGTCCAACCACATCCAGGCTATGAAAGACGCCTTCACCCTCCGCTACCTCGAGGGCAACGGCGACGGCTGCAACTATCCCGACGACAAGTTCAGCCTCATCAGAAGGAAGTTCCACCACTTCACCTTCTACGGCTTCCTCGGCTGCATGGTCGCCACGGGCATCGCCTTCCTGTACGAGCACGGCTTTGGCATCCCGTCTCCCTTCAGCATCTTCAGCCTGCCCACCTTCATCGGCACCGTGTCCGGCCTCGCCCTGTGCTACGGCACCGGCGGCCTGCTCTGGCTGAAGACCCGCATGGACCACCGCCCCTACGACGCGCAGTCCGTGGGCATGGACATGTCCTTCACCACCCTGCTCTTCCTGGTCTCCCTGTCGGGCCTGCTGCTGCTCCTCCTGCGCGGCACCTCCGCCATGGGCCTGCTCCTCTGCGTGCACCTCGGCCTGGTCCTGGGCTTCTTCCTCTCCATGACCACCGGCAAGTTCGTGCACATCGTCTACCGCTACTTCGCGCTCGTCCGCAACGCCTACGAGCACCGCGAATGGGACTAGCCGGCTAGACAGTTCCACCCCGAGGCGGCGGCCCGGCGCCGCCG
>DFDR01000176.1:0-739 GCA_002369295.1 Desulfovibrionaceae bacterium UBA3823 | reverse complement strand
CCCAAGCCCCCACCCCCGCGGTCCTGAGCCCGCGGCCCCGAGCCCGTCCCGGAAGCGGCTTCGCGCGAACCTTGCCACCAAGGCGCACGCAGCGTGCCCTCCCAGCAGAGAGGCGGCCCGGAAGGCCAAAGCTGCAGCAGAATTTTCTCCCGGCCCGGCCGGCCTCCCCGCTTCAGCGGCGGAGCGGCAAGGCCGGCCGGGAACCCGAGGGGCCAGCCCCCCTCCCCAGAGGACCGGACGCAGACGCCGACGGCGCCTCCCCAGCCCAGCCTGCACAACTCAAGGAGAGCTTCATGATCAAAGTCAGCGACAAAGGCGCCTGCCTGCGCGGCGGCAAGTTCGACTTCAACGCCACCCGCGAAAGCGCCGGCCAAGCCCTCGGCATCGCCCAGCGCATCCTCAAGAACCACAACGTCTCCGAAGACGCCTCCAAGATGAGCATCCGCTTCGATGCCCTCATGAGCCACGACATCACCTACGTGAGCATCGTGCAGACTGCCCGCGCCTCCGGCCTCACGAAGTTCCCGGTTCCCTACGCCTTCACCAACTGCCACAACAGCCTCTGCGCCATCGGCGGCACCATCAACGCCGACGACCACCGCTTCGGCCTCTCCGCGGCCCGCAAGTACGGCGGCGACTTCGTGCCCCCGAACATGGCTGTCATTCACCAGTACGCCCGCGAAATGGTTGCCGGCTCCGGCAAGATGGTCATGGGCTCCGACTCCCACACCCGCTACGG
>DFDR01000022.1:9736-22320 GCA_002369295.1 Desulfovibrionaceae bacterium UBA3823 | reverse complement strand
GGATACGCTGATTAATTCAGCATCGGCTCAACAACCCTTCGATAATTCAATGGGTTAGTTCGGCCTTGTCGCTGAAAGATGCCTTTAATCAGCGCTTCCCTAGGTTAACGCTTGTTTCACAGAAAAAGTTGTGTACACTGCCCCTGTGCTCCAGATATAAGTATCCAACTTTTTAAGCGCCCTCCGCTTGCGGAGAGTGGCTTCGCCTGTGTACCCTATTTCTCGGAGGTTGCTTACACATGTTCCGCAAAGTACTGCTTTTGTGCGCCCTTGCCGTCGCCCTGACGGCCGGCAGCGCCATGGCTGAATCCAAAAAAATCCGCGTTGCCAGCGACTGCACATGGCCGCCCATGGAGTTCCTGAGCGCAGACAAGAAGCCCATCGGCTTCTCCGTTGACCTGCTTGCCGAACTCGGCAAAGTGCTCAACGTTGAATTCGACATCCAGAACGTGCCGTGGGACGGCATTTTCTCCGGCGTTGCGGCCGGCAAGTACGACATGGTCTCCTCGTCCACGACCATCACGCCCGAGCGCCAGAAGATGTACCTCTTCTCCTCGCCCTACTACGACGTCGTGCAGTCCGTGGTCATGCCCGCCGACAAGAACATCAAGGATCTTTCGGGCCTCAAGGGTCTGAAGGTCGGCGGCCAGATCGGCACCACCGGCATCTTTGTCATGGAGAAGGCCAAGGTCGGTGCCGAAGTCCGCGAATACGACGACGTGGGCCTCGCCATGAAGGACCTCGGCAACGGCCGCATCGACGCCGTCATCTGCGACAGCAACGTGGCCACCTACTACGCCAACGTGAAGGAAGAGTACAAGGGCAAGCTCCACGTGGCCTACAAGACCAGCGAAGTCGAGCACCTCGGCTTCTGTCTCCAGAAGAACGACGTCAAGCTGCAGACGCTCCTCAACGAGGGGCTTAAGAAGCTGCGCGCCAACGGCAAGATGGCCGAGCTTGTGCAGAAGTGGATGGGCGAATAGCCCTCTGCTGAACAGCTTTTCCCCCGGGCGCCTGGCGGCATTCGCCGGGCGCCCTTGCTTTTGCCCCTCCGGCATGCGCCGGGACGGCCTGCGTCTGGCGAGCTTTTTCTTGCTCAAGGTCTGAGAATTCCGTATACAAAAGAAATTCTGCCTCTTTTGACGCGCAGGAATCCGGCTTGGGGTCGGCGGCACATGGCATCGGCCGCAGGACTGCTTCCGCCCGCGGGAGCCCCTTTTCCGGCACCCTGTGCCTGTGCGACGCAAGCTCATGCCCGCCCCGGGATGCGGCTTTTCGCCGCGCAGGACGGCCGCCTTGCTTGAAGGCGCGCCGCCGGAGGAACCACGTTTTCAGGCCTGGAGTTTGCCTTATGGATGCGTTCATTGCCGTCATCGACAAAATCAACGGCTTCGTCTGGGGACCGGTGATGCTCGTGCTGCTCGTCGGCACGGGCATCTATCTCAACATCATTCTCCGATTCTTCTCCTTCCGCAACTGGATACACGCCTACCGCTGCCTGTGGCGCGGCCGCGACCACCAGTCGGAGAAGGGCGAAATCTCTCCCTGGAACGCCCTCATGACCGCCCTTGCCGGCGACATCGGCACGGGCAACATCGTCGGCGTTGCCACGGCCATCGCCATCGGCGGCCCCGGGGCCCTCTTCTGGATGTGGATGACGGCCCTCGTCGGCATGATGACCAAGTTTTCCGAAATCCTGCTCGCCGTGAAGTTCCGCGAGAAGACGCCTGCCGGCAACTGGGTGGGCGGCGCCATGTACTTCATCAAGAACGGTCTCGGCAAAAACTGGGTCTGGCTCGGCACCTGCTTCGCCATCTTCGGCTTCATCGCGTCCTTCGGCATCGGCAACCTCGTGCAGGTCAACGCCGTGGCCACCAGCCTCCAGAAGTCCTTTGGCGTCGAGACCTGGGTGAGCGCCATCCTCATCCTCGGCCTGGTCAGCCTCATCCTGCTCGGCGGCGTGAAGCGCATCGGCGCCGTGGCCGGCAAGATCGTTCCCGTCATGGCCGTGCTCTACGTGGGCTTTGCCGTCCTCGTCATCCTCATGAACTTCACGGAAATTCCCCGCGTCTTCATGTGGGTCGTGACCGAAGCCTTCACGCCGACTGCGGCCGAAGGCGGCTTCGCCGGCGCCACCGTGCTTTTGACCATCCGCATGGGCGTTGCCCGCGGCATCTTCTCCAACGAGGCCGGCCTCGGCTCCGTGGCCATGGCCCACGCCGCGGCCACGACCAAGTCGCCCCTCGCCCAGGCCTCCATCGGCATGCTCGACGTCTTCATCGACACGCTCGTCATCTGCACCATGACGGGCTTCGCCATCCTCGTGACCGGCGTGTGGAACACCGGCGCAGACAATGCCGGCGTCCTCACCCACATGGCCTTCGAGCACGTCTTCCCGAACGTCGGCGGCATGATCGTCACCTGTGCCCTGACCGTCTTCGCCTTCACCACGGTCCTCGGCTGGGCCGTGTACGGCGAGCGCTGCGTCATCTACCTCATCGGCGACAACGCCGTGAAGTACTACCGCATCCTCTTCTGCCTCGCCGCCGGCGCCGGCTGCGTCATGAAGCTCGACACCGTCTGGCTCATCTCCGACACCGCCAACGCCATGATGGCCTTCCCGAACCTCATCGGCATCCTGCTTCTCAGTCCCAAGATCGTCCAGATCGTCAAGGAGGAAGTGCTCAAGGATCCCAGGTTCGTCTTCTAGGCCCGGCATCCGCACGCCGACTTCCAGGGGCCGGAGCTGCACGCTCCGGCCCTTTCCGCTTCATGCCCCCTTCCGGCTGCCGTCCTGCGCCCCTTTTCCCGCATATCCCCTTCTGCTACAGTGCTTGCGCCGGCCGCGCCGTCCAGGCGCGGCCAGAACATCTTCCCAAGGAGATGCCCCATGGCCGATGAAATCTTCCCTGTCTGCGACATGCTCAAGGTCGTTCCCGAACGACGCCCCTTCAAGCCCCGGGAGGGCTGGACCTTCCTGGACGACGGCACATGGATACAGCCTGACGGCAAGGGCAAGGCAAAAGGCGAGGACGGCAGAACCTGGGTCAAGGTGCGCCTTGGCATGGGCGAGCCCAAGGCCGACGGCAGCTACGCCTCCTACAGGTCGCTCGGCTGGATCCCCGAGGAATTCGTGCAGGCCTAGCGCCTTCCCGGAAAGGCCTCCTGCTCCCGCCAGGAGAAAGGCGCCCCTGCGGCGCCAGCCGTCAAGCCAATCACGCAGAACCAAGTTCAAGGAGAACATCATGCCGATCAAACGCGCCCTGACGCCTCTTGTCCTGCTGGCCCTGCTTGCGGCCGTCTTTGCCGTTCCGGCTTCGGCCAAGGACTCAGGCGACGAAAAAGTCATTCCCGTGAAGATGTGGCAGTGCTACCTCTGCAACATGCCCGTCATGACCTTCGCATCCGACAATCTGGAAGCAACCTCGGGCAAAAGCTATCTGAAAGACGGCGCACATCAGCAGGCCAATTTCAAGTATCTTTACGACAAAAGCCGCTCAATCGAAAAATGCCCTAAATTTCCAGCGGATGGTGGCCATGTCTTTGTCGCCAAGGGCTCACAGAACATGTCGCCCAAAGATCTGGCTCAGAATTTAAAGCATTTTATCGTTCTCAAAAATGGAACAGGCAATACAATAAAATTTGACAAAATAGAATGCGCTCTCTGTGGAGTGCGTCTCTTCTGCTTCAATGGCGACGATCTCGATCAATATGATTTTCTAGAGATCAAAGTTCAGGCACCGCTGTGGATTCTCGGAACCAATGCCGCCTTCCCTCCATGCAACAAGTGGTACATTACCGATGGCAAGAACAACAGAATTCCGATAAAGCATCACCTATTCAGCCAAAACAGTGTCTTCACCCCTTCATCTGCCTACTCCATAGCTGAGCACATCAACCACATCATCTTCTCCGACTAGCCTGCTTCCGGCTTCAATAGCCTTTGAGAGGAAACGCAACATGATCAAAGCAACGTCTTCTTCAGGTTTGCTCGGCAAGGCATCCGTCTTCCTTGCCTGCTTCGTGTTCGCAGCAGGCAGCGCCATGGCGCTGCCCCAGACCTACAAGGAATTCAAAGCCCGCTACCAGACTGAGGCGCGCACGCCCCAAGGCGCGCTGAAGATGCACTTCGAGGCCATCTTCGCCTACCTCAACAAGGAGACGCGGGCCGAAGCCTCGAAAATGATCCGCTACTCCATGTACCTGCCCATGCCCCTCGAACAGTCGCGCAACAACGCGACCTTCGTCGAGCGCATGAAGGATCCCGGCTACAACTTCGTCTTCCGCAGCTTCGCCAAGGGAACCTCTCCCGAGAACAGCTACAGCATGAATCCCGACAGCTTTGAGCTGAACATTCTCAAGATCCGCGACAGCGAAGGCTACAAGAAGATAGACCTGCGCAGCTCCGGCGCCGACAACATGCGCACCGTCTGGCTGCTCAACCACGACGGCCTCTGGTACGTCCATACCAACGGCGGCCTCTACGCCATGGTCCGGGAGCCGAAGAACATCGTCGATTCTAGGAAGCACCAGCACGATGCGGACTTCGACGAGCCCGAGCAGCAGCCCTCTCCGGCGGCGCAGCCCGCCCAGCAGCCTGATCCGGCGGCACAGCCTGCGCAGCAGCCTGATCCGGCGCCCGCTCCTGCCAGCGGCGAGAATCCCGCAAACGCCTGGTAGCCTGCAGCCTGCAGCCCCGCGCAGGGGCAAGCCCCTCTCTGCCTTTGGCCCCAACCGTCCCGGCATGCGGCAGCGTGCCGGGACGGCTTCGTCTTGCCCAAGGGTGCTCCGCCCGTCCTGGAGGGTGCTCCGCCCGTCCCGGAGCCTCGCCAGGAGCGGTCCAGAGGACGGACTCCCCCGCCGCTGGATCGTCAGCGGAAAAGCCTGACCCTGCAGCGCTTCCTGCGGAAGGCGATGCCGCAGGCACGGCGCCGCTTCATGAACGACGGCAGGGATGCCTTTGCCCACTTGCCACAGAAGCGCTCCTCCACAAGTCCTGTCTCGTCCAGGCGACAGACATTCCCTTAGCGAAGCTCCCGGAAGGACTGCCAGGAAGAAGGTTCGGCTGAACATGGCCATGCTCCTGCCACCAGGCGCTTTTCCGCCTCAGCGCCGTGCTGTCTGCCTTCCCGCCGGCAGGCGGCAGCCTGCCTCGCCTCCCTGCTTCCGGCATCAGGCCCTGCCGCCTCTATTGACAAAGCCAATTCCGCGACGCTACTACCCTTCCTGCATGGCGCGCACGCCCCGCTTCCGCGGAGAGTGCGCAGGGAAGCCGGTGAGAATCCGGCGCGGACCCGCCGCCGTAACCGGAGACGAAATCCGCTCTCGAGCGCCACTGCCGGATGCTTTCCGGCGGGAAGGCCAGCGGATGGAGGATGACCCGGAAGCCGGAAGACCGGCCATGCGGCATACTGGCTGCACCCACGGGAACTTGGCTGTGCACTTGCCCTTCCTGTCTGGACGAATACGGTGTCCCGGCCTGCGCCAACGCGCTCGCCGGGCCTTTTGCGCTCCAGACGGGACAGATGCGGCGCGCACAGACGCCGGGCCCGAGGTGCCTTGTTCCGCACCCCCACACCCCAGGAGCCCCGCCATGAAGACCGCAGCGAGCTTCATCTGCGCCCTCTTCCTCGTCCTCTCCTCCCTGCCTGCCCAGGCCGCGTCCTCCAAGGGCGTGCTCATCGTCGCCTTCGGCACCAGCATGGCCTCGGCCATGCCCTCCTTCGACGCCATAGACAAGGCCTACAAGGCCGCCTACCGAGGCCAGCCCGTCGTTTGGGCCTACACTTCCGACATCATCCGCAAAAAACTGGCCAAGGAAGGCAAAACAGTCTTCTCCGTCAACCAGGCCATGAACGAGTGCGCCAGGCTCGGCATCACCGACCTGCGCGTCCAGTCCCTCCACGTCACCGGCGGCGAGGAGTACTCCATGCTCCAGCGCATGCTGGTGAAGAACCTCGCCAAGCACCCCGGGCGCTTCGAGCACGTCTGGCTCGGCAAGCCCCTGCTCGAGTCCGCCCAGGATCTCGATGAAGTGGCCGGCGCCGTGATCAAGGACGCGGCCAAAGGCCGCAAGGCCGGCGAAGCCCTGGTGCTCATGGGCCACGGCAACGACCGCGGCCCCGGCGACCTGACCATGAGGGCCGTGGCCCAGGGATTCAAGGCCAAGGATCCCCTGGTCTACGTCGCCACGGTGGAAGGCGCCAACGGCTTCGACGCCGTGCTGCCCCAACTCAGGCAGGCCGGCGTGAAGACCTGCCACCTGGCGCCGCTCATGGTCGTTGCCGGCGACCACGCCAACAACGACCTCGCCGGCGCCGAAGAGGACTCCTGGGCCAGCCAGATCAAGAAGGAAGGCATGACGCCCGTGCCCCATCTGGTGGGCCTTGGCCAGCTTCCCGCCGTGCGCGCCGTGTACCTGCGGCACACCAGGGACGCGAAGGACGATCTCGCCCATCCCAAGAAGTCCGACTAGCCCTCCCCTTTCGGCAGTTTCGACAAGGACGTCTTCTGGCAGAGCCTGCGCCTCTGCCAGGGGACGCCGCGGAGCGCTTCCGGCCGGCGCTCCGGCCAAGCCACTCCAGGCCGGCAGGAAGACCATGCAGCCCGGCAAACTCTACGGCATCGGCATAGGCCCCGGCGATCCGGAGCTCCTCACCCTCAAGGGCGCGCGCATCCTCGCCCAATGCGACGTCGTCTTCACCGTCATCTCCCAGCACGTGTCGGCATCCATCTCGGGCGCCGTCGTGGAGGCCGTGCGGCCCCGGGGGCGCGTCGAGCGGCTCGTCTTCAGCATGTCGCGCGACCGCGCAGAGCGCGAAGCCGTGCTGGCAGCCAACGCCCAGCGCATCGCCGACGAGCTTCGCGCCGGCCGCAGCTGCGCCTACGCAACGCTCGGCGACACCCTGACCTACTCCACCTACGGCTACATGCTCAAGCTCCTGCGGGAACTCGTGCCGGGCCTCGAGGCGGAGACGGTCCCTGGCGTCACCTCCTTTGCCACCCTGGCGGCCAGGGCAGATGCCGTGCTCGTCGAGAACACCGAGGATCTGCGCGTCATTCCCGCCTTCAAGGCTTCCATGGCGGAGACCGTCGCCTTCCCCGAAGGATCCTCCACCGTTCTGCTCAAGACCTACCGGAGCAGGAACGCCCTGATCCGGCGTCTGAAGCGGGAGAAGGACCTCGAGGTCCTCTACGGCGAGCGCCTGACCATGGAGGGGGAGTTCATCAGCCGCGACCTCGACGAAATCGAGGCCAGGCCCGAATGCTACTTCTCGCTCATGCTGGTGCGCAGGCCATAGCTTCCCTGCCCCAAGGCAGCATGCCATGCACGGACAACGCCCCGACACCCCCGCTTCCGAAGCAGCCAGCCCCAGCGTCTCCGGCCCTCCGGCCCGCGGCCGCAGGAGGCGCCGGCCGCCCTGGAAGTCTCCCTTCTGGTGCGTCTGGCTCGCGTGCTCGCTTGCCCTTTCGGGCTGGCTTGCAGCCAGCATGCCGGCAGGCATGCACGCGAGAAGCGCTCCCCAGACCCAGACCGCGCAACCGGGCCAGGCAAAGGCGCCTGCCGAAGCGAGCCAAGCGCATCGGCATGCCGCGGCCCCGCAGGCTCCCGAGGCCCGCGCCGAGGCGACGCAAGACGCGCCCCGGGACAAGGCGGGCCAGAGCCGGCGCCGCGACGCAGGCGCAGGCGGCGCTGCAGAAAAGATTGCCTCGCGCGCCCTGCAGTTCGTCCGGCTCTTCCTCTTCGTCGCCCTGGGCGCGCTGGCTGGCGGCATCATCGAGGGCCGGCGCTGGTACATGGTCTTTGCCCGCAGCCTCGGGGCGCTCACCCGGGCAGCCAGGCTTCCCGCCATCGTCGGCATCGCCATGCCGACGGCGCTGGCCTCGGCGCCGGCCGCAGACTCCATGCTCATGGCAAGCGCCAGAGCGGGCACCCTTCCCCGCTCCGGCCTCGTGGCCGGCGGCATGGCCAATTCCTTCCTGGCCTACCTTTCGCACTCCATCCGCGTCATGTATCCGGTGATTGCGGCCATCGGCCTTCCAGGCCTGCTCTACTTCGCCATCCACATCGCGGGCGGCCTCATGGTGGTGGCCCTGGTCTTCCTTGGCCACGCCCTCTTTGCCAGGCGCCTTGAAGCCGAAGGCAGGCTTGCCGCCGGCGCCTGCGCCGACCTTGCCCCCGACGGCGCGACGCCCCTGCCCTGGGGCGAAACCCTGCGGAAAAGCCTCGTCCGGGCAGGCACCCTCGTCTTCCGCCTGGCCTGCATTTCGGTTCCGCTCATTCTCGCCATGGAGGCGCTGATACGGCTCGGCATCCTCGACTTCTGGGAGCGCATGGTGCCGCAGGGCCTTGCCCGCTACTTCCCCGAGCAGATGCTCGCCATCGCCGCGGCCCAGCTCGGCGGCCTCGTGCAGTCCTCGGCGGTCTCGGCCTCGCTGCTCCAGCAAGGGCTCATCACCAGTCCGCAGATCCTGCTCGCCATGCTGGCTGCGAGCCTGCTCTCGAACCCCTTCCGGGCCCTGCGCCGCAACCTGCCGACGGCGCTGGCCATCTTTCCGGCCGGCGTGGCCTGCACCATAGTTTTCGCCATGCAGCTCTCGCGCATGCTCACCTGCCTGCTCGGCATGGCCGGCGTCGTGCTCTGGATGGACAGCTTTGCAGACTGAGGCCTTTGCGCTAGGCTTGTGCCGTTCCCGCTTCCCTGCCCCCATCAGCGCACCTTGACGGAGGACGCCGTGCCCAGTCAGCCAACGCATTCCGCAGAGCCGGCAAGGCTCAAAGGCGAAGCAAGGCGCATTGCCGACCGCCTTGCCTGGAACCTTTCGGGCCAGGCCATAGAGCAGGAGAGCTTCCGCATCATCGAGGCGGAGTTCGGCGAGGCGCTGGCCCGCTTTGCGCCGGCAGAGCGGCTGGTGGCGCGCAGGCTCGTGCACGCCTCGGCCGATCCGTCCCTGCTCGGCGCCCTCGTCTTCCAGCGCGATCCCGTGGCTGCAGGGCTGGCCGCGCTGCGTGCAGGCGCCCCCCTGTGGTGCGACGCCTCCATGATCAAGGCAGGCATCTCGGAAGCGAGGCTCAAGTCGATGCACCCCGCCTACAGGAAGGACGCCATCGCCTGCTACATCCAGGATCCCGACGTGGCGGCCAGCGCCAGGGCCGCCGGCACGACCAGGGCGCTTGCCTGCGCCGAAAAGGCCAGACCCCTGCTCGACGGCGGCGTCGTGCTGGTCGGCAACGCGCCGCTGGCCCTGGCCCGCATCGCCCGCTACATTCTGGAGGAAGGCGCCAGGCCAGCCCTGGTGATCGGCATGCCCGTGGGCTTCGTCAACGTCGAGGAATCCAAGGATCTCCTGCTCCAGACCGATGCGCCGGCCATCGTTCTCGCCGGCCGCCGCGGAGGCTCCACCCTGGCCGTCGCCTGCCTGCACGCCGTCATCGAGGCAGGCTCCCTGGACGCGGGAGGCTAAGGCTGTGGCTTGCGGCGCCAAGGAAGGCGGAGCGCGCCGCCTCGCGCCCAAGCCCCGGGGCTGGCAGCCCTGGGACGGCTCGCCCCTGCCCGAAGCCGAAGAGCTGCGCTGGGGCTTCACGACGGGCGCCTGCCTCGCAGCCCTTGCCTGCGCCGGCTTCCGGGTCCTGCAGGGCCGGGAAAGCCAGCCCTTCGTCGATCTGCTCTTCGGCGACGGCTGCGTCCGCAGCATTCCGCTGGAAGTCCCCTTGAAAAGCCCGCTCCCCGCGCATCCGGGCTTCCTTGCCGTGCGCAAGAACGCCGGCGACGACCCCGACTGCACCCATGGCGCCCTGCTCTACGCCCGCCTCAGCGAAGCTGGCCGCGGGCCCTTTCCGCCGGATCCGCGGGACGTGCTCGTCCCTGTCGGCCAGGCCCTGGTCGCCGTGCACGCCGTTGAAGGCATCGGCGTGGCGACCCGGCAGGGGCTCGACGCCGAGCAGGGGCGCTGGGCCGTGAACGCCAGCGTCCAGCGCATGCTGGCTTCCAATCTGGCGCGCGCCGGCATGCGCCAGGGGCGCTGGCTGCTGGAGGCGGGCGTCGAGGGGGGCGCTGAACTGGCCAGGCACACCCTCAATCCCGCGCTCGGCATCGTCGGGGGCATTTCGCTGCTCGGCACGACGGGCCTTGTCCAGCCCTTCAGCCACGACGCCTACATTGCCTCCATCCAGCTCCAGGTGCGCTGCGCCAGGGCTGCGGGCCTTTCCTGCATGGCCTTCTGCACGGGTGGAAGGACGAAGCGCGCGGCCGAGACCTGGTGCGCCCGGCGCGCGCCGGGGCCGCTGCCGCCGGAAGCCTTCCTGTGCATGGCCGACTTTGCGGGGGAAAGCCTCAGGGCGGCCCAGGCCCAGGGCCTGGCGCGCGTGCTGGTCTGCTGCATGCCGGGCAAGCTCCTCAAGTACGCGGCAGGCTTCGACAACACCCACGCCGGCAGGCATGCCATGCCCCTGGGGCTGCTGGCAGACCGCGTCCTAAGGCTCGCTCCCGGCAGGGCGGAGCTGGCCGGGCGACTTGCCTGCCTGCCCACGGTGCGCGAAGCGCTTGGGCTCGTGCCCGAAGCGCTCAGGAATGAGCTGCTCGACGATCTGATGCGCCTCGCCCTGCAGGGCCTTGCCTCCCTCTTCGTCCAGGGCGCCAGCCGGCCCCGGCTCTGCCTGCTGCTGGCGGACTTCAGCGGCAGCCCCCTCGCCCTGCGCGAGGAGCCGGCAGCGGAGGCATCTGTGCGCAGGGCGCCTGCGCCAGGCCAGCGCCGGCAGGACGCCTGCCCTGCTGGCGCCATCCCTGCGCCGGGGAGCCGGCCGTGATGGACAGCCTGAAGGATTTTGCCATGCGCGACGCCTCCCCGCCATGCGCCGAACCGCACCCGGCACCGCATCCGGCGCCGCCTTCCGCCGGCATGCTCCACGTCCTCTCCTGCGGCGCGGGGCTTCCCGAAAGCGCGGCCCGCACGGCCTTGCGCTGCGGCCATGTCTTCGCCTCCCGGAGCCTGCTGGCGCGCCTGCCCCAAGGGGCCTACCAGGCCCACGCCATCGCCCGGGAGCCCGAACGCGACGCCAATGAGGCCATAGCGCTCGTCCGCCAAGGCTGCACGGTGGCGGTGCTTGCCTCCGGCGACGCCCTCTACCATGGCATGGGCGCAACCCTGGCACGGGTGCTGGAACGCCTGCCCCTGCCCCGGGAATGCGTGCGCTTTCATCCAGGGGTCACGGCCTTCCAGGTCCTCTGCCACAGGCTGGGGCTTGCCTGGAGCCAGGCCAGGCTCTTCTCGGCCCATGCCCAGGAGCCGCCTCTGCGCCAGATCCTGGAGCAGCCCCTGGCCATCGTCTACGCCGGCTCCCGCCTGACGGCCTCGGATCTGGCCAGCGCGCTCTGCCGCCTTCATCCCGCCTCGCGCGGCAGGGCCTGCGTGCTGGCCGAGCTACTCGGCTCGCCCGGGGAGCGCATCGTCCGGACAAGCCTCGGGGAGGCGGCCAGGCAAGCCTTCGGCCCCACCTCCATCCTCGTCCTCCTGCCGCAGGGCTTTGCGCCCCTGCCGCTGGCGCTGGGCCTTCCCGACAGCTGCTGGCGCTTCCAGGGACACCTTGTCACCAGCCCGGAAGTGCGCGCCTGCGCGCTGGCACGGCTACGCCTTCCCTCCCGGGGCGTGCTCTGGGATCTCGGCGCCGGCTCCGGCTCCGTGGGCCTCGAGGCGGCTGCCCTGCGTCCGGGTCTCGAGGTCTGGGGCGTCGAGCGCAGGCCCGAGCGCCTTGCGGACATGGAGGCCAACAGGAAGGGCCTCGGCGTTGCCAACTACCGCGCCGTTGGCGGCGAAATTCTGGAGTGCCTGCCCGAGCTGCCGGATCCGGACAGGATCTTCATCGGCGGCGGGGGCGCCGCGCTGGCAGCCATCGCCGAAGCCTCGCTGGCCAGGCTCGCGCCTTGCGGCATCTGCGTCGCCAGCGCCGTGACCCTGGAGTCCCAGGCCCTGCTTGCCGCCTTCCGCCCCGATCTCTGCCAGAGCGTCCTTTCCCTGGACGCGGCCGAAGCGCGCGGCATAGGCAGGGGCCTGCGCCTGCTGGAGCCCCGGCACCGCATCCACCTTTTCGTGTTCCAGGCGCCGGACAAGCCTGAGCCAGACAAGGAGAACGCCCCATGACCGAACCTGCCCCCGAACGCTTTCCCGTCGCCTTCGTCGGCGCGGGACCGGGCGCGCCCGATCTCATTACCCTGCGGGGCGCAAAGCGCCTCGACGAGGCGGACCTCGTGCTCTATGCCGGATCCCTCGTCAATCCGGCCCTGCTCGAGCGCTGCCGGCCGGACTGCCGCCGGGTGGACTCGGCGGGGCTTGATCTAGGCAGGCAGGCCGATCTCATGGAAGCGGCCTGGAGGGAGGGAAAGCGCTGCGTGCGCCTGCACTCCGGCGATCCCTCGCTCTACGGGGCCGTGTCCGAGCAGTTTCAGGAGCTGGCGCGGCGGGGCGTGCCCTACGAGTGCGTGCCCGGCGTCACGGCGGCCTTTGCGGCCGCGGCCAGCCTGGGCGTGGAGCTGACCCTGCCTGAGCAGAGCCAGGCGCTGGTGCTCGCGCGCAGCCCGGGCAGAACG
>DFDR01000022.1:7307-9689 GCA_002369295.1 Desulfovibrionaceae bacterium UBA3823 | reverse complement strand
GCAGCCCGGGCAGAACGCCCCTGCCGCAGGGCCAGGAGCCGGCCAGATTCGCCCAGACCGGCGCCACCCTGGCCTTCTATCTGAGCGCAGGCGCCTTCGACACCCTGTGCCGGGAGCTGCAGGAAGCAGGCGGCCTTGCCCCGGAGACACCGGCAGCCGTGGTCTACCGGGCATCGTGGGACGACGAGCGCCTTGTCCGGGGAACGCTCAGGGACATTGCCCGGCGCGCCCGCGAGGCAGGCATCTTTCGCCAGGCCCTGCTCATCTGCGGCAGGGCGCTTTCGCCGGACAGGGGCCATGCGGCCTCGAAGCTCTACGACGCCGGCTTCTCCCACGGCTGCCGGAACAGCCTGGCCGACGAGCGCTTTCCCGGCCGCTGCGCCCTGCTTGCCTGCTCGAAATCGGGCCTGGCGAAGGCCCGGGAGCTGGCCCAGGGCCTGGGCGAAGGCAGGGCCGAAATCCTGGCGGGACCGGAACCCCTGGCTGCCCGGGCCGCCCGCGCCTGGCCGCGCTTCGACGGCCTTGTCTTCGTGGGCGCGGCCGGCATTGCCGTGCGCGCAATTGCCCCCCTGCTCGGGGACAAGGCAGCCGATCCGGCCGTGGTTGCCATCGACGAGCTGGGACGCTTCGCCGTGAGTCTTGCCGGCGGACACCTTGCCGGCGCCAACCGCCTTGCCAGGCGCATCGCCCGCATCGCCCAGGGCCAGGCCTGCGTGAGCACGGCCACGGACGTCCATGGCATGACTGCCTTCGACGAGGCCTGCGCGCGCGAGGACTGCCGGATCGTGGACGCAGACCGCATACGCGCCCTGAACCAGGCCCTGCTCGAGGGGCGGGACGTCGCCTTCCGGGGCGACCGGGCCGTCTACGGGCGCTACTGGGAAAACTCTCCCTGCGTCCACTGGCAGGAGCCGGATGCGCCGGGGCCGGACATGCCCTGCGTGTGGTGGAACTGCTTCGATCCGGCCAAGGCGGGACCGGACGACCTTGCGGTCACGGCCAGACGCTTCATCCTCGGCGCCGGCTGCCGGAAAGGGTGCGATCCCGCCGGCTTTGTCCAGGCCGCCCTGGCCTTCCTTGCCAGGCACGGCATTGCGGAATCCAGGGTGGCGGGCCTCGCCTCGCTCGACCTGAAGCGGGACGAACCCTGCATGGCGCGCCTTGCCGAAGCGCTTCACGTGCCCTTCTGGACATACCCGGCCCGGACGCTTGACGGCGTTCCAGGCGCCCGCGCCTCCGCTATGGTGCGCGAGCGCACGGGCACGGGTTCGGTGAGCGAAGCCGCGGCCCTTGTCATGGCCTTCGAGGAGGGCGGCCGGCTCCATCCGGCAAAGCTCAGGGTTCCCAAGGAGGCGGTGCAGGGCAGCATGACCTTTGCCCTGGCTGCCATTCCCCACGGCAGAAGCGCAGCCAGCCGGCCCAAGGCCCTCTACAGCCCCCTGCGCGGCGGCCTCTGCGTGGCAGGCCTGGGATCCGGCGAGCCCGACAGCGCCACGCCCGAAGCCATGCGGGCGCTCAGAGAGTGCACGGTGCTTGCCGGCTACAGCGGGTACCTGGACTATGCCAGGCGCCTGCTGGGCGACGCCTATGCGGCCAAGGAGATCGTCTCCAGCGGCATGCGCGGCGAGACCGAGCGCTGCCGCAAGGCCCTCGAGCGGGCCAGAGAGGGCGAGCGGGTCTGCCTTGTCTGCAGCGGCGATCCCGGCATCCTTGCCATGGCGGGCCTGGCTTTCGAGCTCAGGGAAGCGGATCCCGCCTTCCGGGACGTGCCCGTGACCGTCGTTCCCGGCGTCACGGCGGCAAGCCTGGCCGCAGCGGCGCTTGGCGCGCCCCTCCAGAACGGCTTCACCCTGCTCTCGCTCTCGGATCTGCTGGTGCCGGCCAGCGAGGTGCGGGCCAACATCCGCGCAGCCGCCTCGTCCGCCCTGCCCTGCGCCATCTACAATCCGGCAGGCCGCAGGCGACGCGAGCTGCTGGCCGAGGCCCTCGCCGTCTTCCGCTTTGCGCGCGGGGACGACGCGCCGGCTGCCTGGGTGCGCCATGCTGGCCAGCCCGCGCAGGAGATCTGGACCGGCAGGCTGCAGGACCTCGACCAGGACCGGATCGACATGTCGACCATCGTCCTTGTCGGCGGCCCCCGCACCGTGCTGGCAAAGGGCGCGCTCGTCGACCGCCGGGGCTACGGCGAGAAGTACGGCTTCGGCGAAGGCCAGGGCGGCAGGCCATGACGCCGGGCGAAAGCGCAGGAAGCCAGGGCAGGAAGTCAGGACAGGAAGCCAGAACAGGAAGCCCGCGGCCGGCGGAGCGCAAGTCCATGGCGGAAGGAGCAGCCGTGGCGAAAGCCAAGATTTCGGTGAAAGCATAGCGTTCAGCGAAAGCAAA
>DFDR01000022.1:5727-7175 GCA_002369295.1 Desulfovibrionaceae bacterium UBA3823 | reverse complement strand
CAGAACGCAGGCAGGAAGCCGGCAGACGCAGGGCGGCAGGGCACCGCCCCCCTTGAAGGCTTCACCAGCCTCGTCTTCGAGGAGGCTCGCCGGCAGGGCCTCATGCAGGATCTGCTCGAGGCCTTCGGCGGCGATTCCGGCAAGGCGGGCGAGGTCCTCGCGCTGGCCTGCTGCGCCTGCACGGAAGAGGACGGCTTCGAGCGGGTGTCCGAATGGCTGAACGCAGCGCCTGCGCCCGGGAGCGCGCAGCGTGCGCCAGCCCGCATCCTCGCGGACCTTCCCCCGGACGCCGCAGGGCGCTTCCTTGCCCTTCGGCGGGCCCGGCATGCCGAAGGCCCCTTCCTCGCCGGCATCTCGCGCCCCGCCCCGCAGGAGGGCCCGGGCGCAGGCTGGGGACGGAGCTGCATCGTCTACGCCTGGCCCTCCATGGAGCCTGTCCACGCAGCGGCACTCCCCCCAGGCGGGGACGTCGCCGCGGATGCTGCCGCCCTTGGCATGGTGGCGGAAGCGTTCGGCATGCCCCTTGCCTCCACCGCCTTCGGGGAGGAGCCCGGCCGCGCCGACCTGTACGGCGACCTGCTGCACGCCGGGCGGCCCTTCCTTGCCTCGGCTGATCCGGCGGACTATCCGGCATCCTGGCGCATCAGGGACGATGTGCGCTTCGACAGGAAGGGCAATCCGGCCAACATGGACTTCGACCCGGCGTCCAGCCTGAGCATGGCCCAGTTCGACATCAGCGACACGGAATACATGACGCCGGACGGCGAATGGGAAATGGCCGAAGACTACGTCTGCCACCTCTCCTTCGACGCGGCCAGGCGCGCGGAGGCGCTCAAGGAACTGAAGCGCGAGGAGGCGCTTGTCCTTGGCTTCGCCAAGAAGCCCCCCCGTCCCTGCACGCAGGAGACGCTGGACGCCATGAACCAGCAGCTTCGGCACTACACCCTCGCCTTCGGCGAGCCTCCCTTTGCCAAGCCTGGCGACATTGTCGCCATGAGCCGCGCAGACGAGATCAAGGCCGCCCGGACAGGCGCCGGCTTTACGGCCGCCGTTGCCTGGAAGACCCCGGCCTCGCCGGACGAGGTCTTGCGGGCCGTCGCGGTTCGGGACGAGCAGGAACGCTTCTTCCAGCGCCTGCTGGAACGGGCCACGGACCTGGCGTCTGGCCTTGACGACGCAAGCAAGCGGGCCAGGCTTGAGGAAGGCCTGCGCTTCGCAGGCTTCGTCGGCTTCCTCCTGCAGGACTTTGCCCGGCGCCTGTGGGAGCAGTCGCGGGAACTGCGGGACGCCTTTGCCTCGCCTGCCGAGGCCCTGCATGCCGCCTGCCGGCTGCCCCCGCAACGTGGCGCCGCGCCTTCCCCCCTCCAGCGGGAGCTCTGCCTTTTCGCCGGCGCTGGCCGAGAGGAGGCTGAATGACGGCGCCAGCGGCTGCCGGCGCCAGGCCTCCC
>DFDR01000022.1:5495-5671 GCA_002369295.1 Desulfovibrionaceae bacterium UBA3823 | reverse complement strand
CCAGGCCTCCCGCAGGAAGCGTCCGCCCGCCGTCCGGGGATGGGCGCTTCCACGCCCTGCTCGTCGCGGCCCCCCGCTCGGGCGAGGGCAAGACCTCGGCGACGGCGGCCCTGGCACGGGCCCTTGCCAGGCAAGGGCTCGCCGTCCAATGCTTCAAGAGCGGACCGGACTACATC
>DFDR01000022.1:0-5447 GCA_002369295.1 Desulfovibrionaceae bacterium UBA3823 | reverse complement strand
GGACCGGACTACATCGACCCCGGCTACCTTGCCCTCGCTTCCGGCAGATCCTGCCCCAACCTCGACACCTGGCTCATGGGCAGGGCAGGCTGCCGCAGACTCTTTGCGAGGCTCGCCCAGGACGCCGATCTCTGCCTCGTCGAAGGCGCCATGGGCCTGTGCGACGGCAAGGGCGGCAGGGCTTTGGGCGGATCGTCCCTTGATCTGGCGCAAGCCCTCGGCATTCCCGTGCTGCTCTGCGTCAATGCCAGGGGCATGGCGGGCTCCATCGCGCCGCTGGCCGCCGGCTTCGCCAGGGCCTGCCGGGACCAGGGCGTGCGCCTTGCCGGCATCCTTGCCCTTGGCGCGGGCTCTGCCCGCCACGAGGCCATGCTGGCAGAGGCCCTGGCAGCCCCGCATCTTCCGCCCCTGCTGGCCGCCATTCCCCGCCTTGCGCACGCTTCGCTTCCCTCGCGCCAGCTTGGCCTTGCTCCGGCTGCCGAGACGGCAGAAGCCGAGGCCTGCATCGACGCCCTGGCGGACAGCCTTTCGGCAGAGGCGGCCCTGCGCGTGCTCGAGGCAGGGAAGCTCCCGCGGCCGGCCAGGCCCGGCGACCCCGCCCTGGCAAGCCCTCCTGGCCGGCACCGCCGCCTCGCCCTGGCCCGCGACGAGGCCTTCTGCTTCTACTACGGCGAAAACCTGCGCATGCTGGAGCGCCTCGGCTGGACCCTCGTCCCCTTCTCCCCGCTTGGCGACGCCAGGGTTCCCGACGCCGATGCCGTCTACCTCGGCGGGGGCTATCCCGAGGTCTTTGCCAGCCGCCTGTCCGCCAACAGGGCCATGCGCGACGACCTCAGGCGCAAGGCGGAGGCGGGCCTTGACGTCTATGCGGAATGCGGGGGCTTCATGTATCTGGCCGCAGGCCTCGCAACGGACCAGGGCAGCTTTCCGATGTGCGGCGCCGTCGACGGCGTCTCGCGCATGGGAAGCCGCCTTGCCTGCCTCGGCTACCGCGAGGTGCGCTTTCTGGACAGGGCGCCCTTCGGCCTGCCCGGCACGCGCTTCCGCGGCCACGAGTTCCACTGGTCGGCCATGGAGCTTGCGGGAAGCCCCAGCCCTCTGCTTGTCGACGACGCCGGCAAGGCCCACGGCGTTGCCGCCGGCCCTGCCGGCAACGTCATGGCAAGCTACGTGCACCTCTACTGGGGAAACGGCGGCGCAGCCGGCCAAGGCCTGTGGGAAGGCGATGCCGGCACCGTCGAAAGCCGGCGCCAGGCACCCTTTGCCGTCCTGCTGGCGGGCCCCTCCAGCGCCGGCAAGACCACGCTGGCCCGCGCGCTGGAACAGGAGCTTGCCCGGCGGGGGACGCCTGTTCTGCGCGCCTCGCTGGACGCCATGCTTGCCGCCTTCAGCCTCGAAGGCCGCGCCTTTGCCAGCCTGGCCGCAGCCGAAGACGCCGGCATTCCCCTTGCCGAGGCCTATGCCGCCAGCCTCGAAGCCATGCTGAACGGGGGGCTTTCCCTTGTCTGCGACCATGTGCTCTTCGAGCGCAAGCCCTGGCGCAAGGCCTTTCTCGCCATGCTCGAGCGCGCCGGCGCCCGCCTGCTGCCCGTGCGCCTTGCCTGCGCCGGAGACGAGCTTCGGGCAAGGGAGCTCGCGCGACAGGACAGGGCGCCCGATCCCGAGCACAGCCTGGCCCAGGCGAGGCTTGCCTGGGAGCCCTTCCCGGACGAAGTCGTCCTTGACACCGGGCAGGACACCCCCGAATATCTGGCGTCAGGGCTTTGCCAGGAGCTCCTGCGCCGCGGCTGGCTGCAGGTGCGGGACGTGCCGGCGGCCCACGGCGCACAGGGGGCGGAATCATGACGGCAAGGGACGAAGCGCAGGGCATGCCCCGCACGATGCATGGCGGCAACCGCCTGGACATGGCGGTCCGGGCCGGGCAGTCCGGACTGCCTCTAGAAGAGCTGCTCGACTTTTCCGCCAACGTGCGTCCCGACGGACCGGACCTGCGCGTGCAGGCGGCCCTGATCCGGGGCCTTGCGGACGCGGCCCTCTATCCCTCGCCCCACGCCGAGGAAGCGCTGGCCAAGGCCGAAGCCTGCTTCGGCATCCCCAGGGAGCGGCTCTGCTTCGGCAACGGCTCCGCGGAGCTCATCCACGCCCTCTGCCGGGCGCTCAAGCGCCGGGGATGCCCTCTTGCCCTCATTCCCGAGCCTGCCTTCAGCGAATACGAAGAGGGCTGCCGGCTGGCAGACCTTCCCGTGCGCCGGGTCTTTGCCAGCCATGCCGTCGCCGGCGACGGCGAGATCGACTGGACACTGCCGGAAGAGGCGCTGCTGGCAGGTCCCGAAGGCGCGGCCGTCTTTCTGGCCAATCCCGGCAATCCCGCCGGCACCTTCCTTGACCGGGAGCGCTTCAAAGCCCTCGCCCTCGCCCGTCCCGACATGACCTGGGTGCTGGACGAGGCCTTCATCCGCTATCTCGGCCCCGACGGCGAGGTGTCCGCCCTGGGCTGGCTTGCCGGCAGGCGCCCTGCGCTCGGCAATGCCGCGGTGCTGCGCTCGCTCACCAAGTTCGAAGCCCTGGCCGGCGCGCGCATCGGCCTGCTGGCGACCGCAGGGCCGCTGGCCAGCGAAGTCCGCAAGCTCCTCTGCGCCTGGAACCTCAACGGCTTCGCCATCCGGGCCGCCTGCGCCGTGCTGGACGAAGCAGCCGAAGGCAGGGACGAAGCGGAGGCTGTCCGGCGGCACTGCCGGGAAAGCCTTGCCGACTTGAAGGAA
This sequence comes from Desulfovibrionaceae bacterium UBA3823, assembly GCA_002369295.1. Lineage (GTDB taxonomy): Bacteria > Desulfobacterota > Desulfovibrionia > Desulfovibrionales > Desulfovibrionaceae > Desulfovibrio. The sequence continues at coordinate 2,685 of DFDR01000022.1, read as the reverse complement.
CGCCTTGCACCGCTTCCCCTCGCCTTTGCCCGCACCGTTGCCAACTACCTGCTCGTGCGCCTCGACAGGCCCTTTCCCGATCTCAACGACCGGCTGCTTGCCGGGTTCGGCATAAGCCTGCGCGACTGCGCCAACTACCCCGGCCTTGAAGGCGGGCGGTGGTTCCGCATCGCCGTGCGGGAGCCGGAAGACCATGCCAGGCTGGCGGAGGCGCTCTCGGCGCTGCTGGCCGAGCCTGGCCGGACGCCTGCGGTCAGGCTGAGCAGGCCCACGCCTGCCCTCATGATCCAGGGCACCTGCTCCAATGCCGGCAAGTCCGTGCTGGCCGCGGCCTTCTGCCGCATATTTCGCGAGGACGGCTTCGACGTCTGCCCCTTCAAGGCCCAGAACATGTCCCTCAACTCAGGGGTGGCGCCCGACGGCGGCGAACTTGGCCGGGCCCAGCTGCTCCAGGCCCAGGCCGCCTGCCTCGACGCCGACGTGCGCATGAATCCCGTGCTCCTGAAGCCCCACTCGGACAAGGGATCCCAGGTCATTCTCCTCGGCCAGCCCCGGGAGTGCATCGGCGCCAGAGACTTCCTCAAGGCCAAGGCCGCGCTCTGGAAGCCTGTCTGCCAGGCCTACCGGGAACTGGCCCGCGAGCACGAGCTCATGGTGCTCGAGGGCGCAGGCTCGCCCGGCGAAATCAACCTCAAGCAGGGCGACATCGTCAACATGGCCATGGCCAGGCAGGCCCAGGCTTCCGTGCTTCTGGCCGGCGACATCGACAGGGGCGGCGTCTACGCCGCCTTCCTCGGCACATGGGCCACCTTCAGCCAGACCGAACGCAGGCTGCTCAAGGGCTTCGTGGTCAACCGCTTCCGCGGCGACGAAGGCCTGCTTGCGCCGGCCCACGACTGGCTCTTCCAGGCCACGGGCACGCCCGTCGTCGGCATCGTGCCCTACCTCAAGGATCTCGGCCTGCCGGCGGAAGACAGCCTTGCCTGGGACGGCTGCCTCGAGGCCGGGGCAAGCCTGCCCGATCCCCTCGACGTGCTCCTCGTCCTGCCAGCCCACGCCTCCAACTGCACGGACTTCGCAGCGCTGGCCATGGAGCCGGACGTCAGGCTCAGGACAGCCCGGAGGCCTTCCGAATGGGGAGCGCCGGATCTGGTGATCCTGCCAGGCTCCAAAAACACGGCAGGCGACATGGCGGAGCTGCGACAGGCCGGCCTGGCAGAGCTCGCCCTGGCGCACGCGGCCAGCGGCGGCTGGATATTCGGCGTCTGCGGCGGCATGCAGATGCTGGGACGCGGCATCCTCGATCCCGGGGCCGTGGAGGCGGGAACTCCCCTGGCAGTCGAGGGCCTTGGCGTGCTTCCCATTGAAACCTCCATGGCCAGGGACAAGACCCTTCGGCTTCGCGAGAACGTGGCAACGCCGCTTGGCGTTCCTGCCGGCGGCTACGAGATCCACCACGGCGTCACCCGCCTTGCCGGCGAGGGCGCGGAGCAGGCCGGCGTCTTCGGCAGGGATGCCGAAGGCAACCTTGCCGGCATTGCCCTTGGCCATGCCTGGGGCACCTACCTGCACGGCATCTTCGACAGCGACGCCTTCCGCAGGGCCTTCCTTGACCATGTCCGCACAAGCCTCGGCAAAAAGCCCCAGGGGCGCATCCTCGTGAGCTGCGACGTCGAGCGCGACCTTGCCCGCCTCGCCTCCGCCGTCAGGGCCAGCGTGGACATGGAGGCCATCTACGCCATGCTGGGCCTGGGGAGGCCGCGGTGACGGCGGCACTGGCTGGCTTCCTCGTCCTGCCGGCAGCGCTTCTGCTCGACTGCCTTTTCTCCGAACCGCCGGCGCGCGTCCATCCCGTGGTCTGGATGGGACGCCTGGCAGAGCTTGCCGAGCGCTTCTTCCGGAGCCGCTTTGCCTGTCCCGCAAGGCTGCCGGGGGACGCGCCGGCCACGGGAGCCTGCGCCCGCAGGGAGCGGACGGCAGGCATGCTGGCATGCCTCGCCGCCGCGGGCCCATGGACGCTGGGCGCCTGGCTTGGGGGTAGCTTTGCCGAGGGGCTTGGGCCTGGCGCAGGGATGCTTGCGGCAAGCCTCTGCGCCTGGCTGTGCATGGCCCCCGAATCTCTGGCGAGGCATGCTCTGCGCGTGCAGGAGCCCCTCAGGGGAGGCGATCTGGCAGGAGCGAGGCTGGCGCTTTCCGCCATCGTCGGCCGCGAAACCGCCAGCTTGAACGGGGCCGGCATAGCCAGAGCCTGCATTGAGAGCGTTGCCGAAAACCTCGCCGACGGCGTCCTGGCAACGCTGTTCTGGAGCATGGCGGGATGGCTTGCCTGGGGTGCTCCCGGCGCCTGCGCCCTGCCCGTGCTCCACAGGGTCGCCAACACCCTCGACGCCATGTGGGGCAAGAAGAACGGACGCTACCGGCACTTCGGCTGCTTGGCGGCCCGCCTCGACGATGCGCTGGGCTTTGTTCCGGCCAGGCTTGCCCTGCCGGCCATTGCGGCCGCAGCCCTCCTTCTTCCCGAAACCTGCGCCAGCCAAGCCCTTGACGAAGGCTGGGCCTTCCGCCACGCCCACGAAAGCCCCAACAGCGCCTGGAGCGAAGCGCCCTTTGCCGGCGCGCTCAGGCTCAGACTTGGCGGACCCGCCGTCTACCAGGGCGTCCCCGTCAGGCACCCGTGGCTTGGCT
>DFDR01000003.1:13325-13868 GCA_002369295.1 Desulfovibrionaceae bacterium UBA3823 | reverse complement strand
GGGCTCGCGCACTTAACAATTCCAATGAGTTGCAGGTCAACATTGGTTGTCTGAACAATATTCGCCTTGCCTGCTACAACGTATTAAGTTACAAATTTCACGAACTCCTTCAGTGCAGCTTGCTGACGGAGCGTGTTGTTACAGCCTCGGCTTTTCAGGAGGGAAACCTATGTCCACTATGGGCCTCGTAGTGCTGGCATGCGCTGCCGTCCTGCTTCTGGCAGGCACCGTGCTGTGCATCCTCAGCCACGACAACGTCAAACAGCTCATCCTGCGGGGCGCGCTCCACGATGCCGGCATAGTCTGCATCGGCCTGGCGTGTCCGGGAGCGGAAGCAAAGGCCGGCCTTGTCATGTACGCCGCCTTCCAGCTGCTTTCGCGCCTGCTCGCACTCAAGTCGCTCTCGTCCCTCAAGGCGTGCGCGTCCTTCGACGCCGAAGGGCGCGACCTCTGGAGCCTGCGCGGAGCCGGACGCCTCATGCCCTGTACGGGCGCGCTCTTCACCTTCGGCATGCTGGCCGCCGTCGGCGGCTCGGCCTTCCT
>DFDR01000003.1:4513-13270 GCA_002369295.1 Desulfovibrionaceae bacterium UBA3823 | reverse complement strand
GTTCCTGAAGGGCGCTACCTTGTCACGTCCGCTGCCGTCCAGCTCGTCCAGATCTCGCCGTGGGCCTTCTACACGGTGCTTCTGGCGGCCGCGGCCACAACGGTCCAGGTCTGGCTTGCCGTGGCCTGCGTGAACGCGATCATGCTCGACAGGGCGCCCGCCAATGCCGCCTGTCCCCAGGGCGCCGACGGCTTCGGCAGGACGGCGCTTCTGCTGGCTGGCGCGCTGGCCCTCTTCGGCCTCTTCCGCACGCCCCTCCTCTCCCTGTTCGCTGCAGCTGGCGGCTTTGACGTGGCCCACTCCTCGGCCCACGCGAGCTTCTGGATCCTCTACCTGGGCGCCTTTGCCGCCGGCTTCGTCTGCTATCTCGGCATGGAAAAAGGCGGCGCCTACGTCGGCACCGCCGTCTCCGCCCTTGCCCTCGCAGCCGTCGCCCTCTCTCCTGCGGCCCCGCTCTCCCAGCTCTTCCTGGTGCTGGTGACGGCGGGCGCGCTGGCCATTTCCGTCTACTCCATAGGCTACATGGCCCATGGCGAGCGCCAGGGCTGGTACTGGTTCTTCCTGCTGCTCACCTTCGCCTCCCTTGCCGGCATCGTTTCCTCGGGAAGCGCCGCCAGCCTCTACGGCTACTGGGAGCTCATGACCTTCGCGTCCTTCTTCCTGGTCGCCCATGAAGCCGATCCCACGGCCAGGGCGGCAGGCCTCAAATACTACGTCATGTGCGCGGGCGGCGCCTTCTTCATGCTGCCCGGCATTCTGCTCCTGACCGGCGAGGGCCAGATCGCGGCCGTCGGCGCCACGGTGGCGCCCCCGCTCTTCAAGGGCATCGTCAACATGCCCCTGCCCTGGGTCCAGGGCGCCCTCGCCCTCTGCCTTGCCGGCTTCGGCGTGAAGGCCGGCATCGTGCCCCTGCACTCCTGGCTTCCCGACGCCCACCCGGCTGCGCCTTCCTCGGTCTCCGGCCCCCTCTCCGGCATCATCACCAAGATGGGCTTCTTCGGCATCGCCGCCGTTGCCTGCGGCCAGATGGGCCACGCCATGGCGGCCCAGCCCGGCTACTTCGGCCTCTCCTGGTTCGGCACGGGCCTGGCCTTCCTCGGCGCTGCCACCCTCTTCTACGGCGAGCTCATGGCTCTGCGCCAGGACGACATCAAGCGCATGCTGGCCTACTCGACCCTGGGCCAGATAGGCGAAATCACCATCGTCCTCGGCCTTGGCACCGTGCTCGCCACCACGGCCGGCTTCTTCCACATTCTCAACCACGCCATCATGAAGGACCTGCTCTTCCTTGGAGCGGGCGCCCTCATCCTGCGCGCGGGATCCCGCAAGCTGGCAGAGTTCCAGGGCGCCGCCTCCCAGATGCCCGTAACCTGCGCCTGCATGGCCGTGGGTCTCGTCTCCATCATGGGACTCCCGCCCTTCGCCGGCTTCTACGGCAAGTTCGCCATGATCCAGGCTGCCGTCTCCGCGGGCCAGGTGGCCATCGCGGCCCTCATCCTCATCGGCTCCTTCATCGGCGTCATCTACTATACGCGCATCTTGAGCACGATCGTGTTCATGAAGCGCCCGGCCGGCGCCCCCGAGCTCAAGGAAGCGCCCTGCTCCATGCAGCTGGCCATGGTCGCCCTGGCCTCCGCCTCCCTGCTCTTCGGCCTCGTGCCTGATCTGCCCTACGGCCTCGCGGCCGCGGCCGCCGCGGCCGTCTCCTCCGCGGGCCAGGCGCTTCCCGCCTCCGCCCTGCTCGTGCCCTGGCCGAGCTACGTGATGCTTCCCATCTTCGGCGCGGTCATCCCCGCCTGCTTCATGTTCTCCAAGAAGCTCGCCGGCTGGTCCGCCGTCGCCGTCCTGCTCGCCACCGCCCTGCTGGTGCTGACCTGCGGACGCGGCCTCGACAACCTCTCCTTCGCCTTCGCCCTCATCGTGCCCCTGCTCGGCGCGCTGAACATGGCCTACGCCATAGGCTACATGGACCACAGCCACACCCAGTGGCGCTTCTACAGCGTCTTCACCGCCATGTGCGGCGGCCTCGTCGGCATGGCGAGCGCGGACACCCTCTTCGGCTTCTTCGTCTTCTGGGAAGTCATGAGCTCCTGGACCCTGTACATGGCCCTGGCCCACGAAGGCGACAAGGTCTCCCTGCGCGAGGCCTTCAAGTACTTCCTCTTCAACATTGCCGGCGCCTCCTTCATCTTCGTCGGCGTGTGCATCATCGGCGGCTCTGCACCCATGAGCGTCTTCGGCGCCAAGGGCGCGCTGGCCCTGACGCCCCAGGGCGCCCCGCTGGCAGCCGGCCTTGGCCTGCTTGCCATCGGCTTCGTCATGAAGGCCGCGCAGCTGCCCCTGCGCATCGACTGGCAGATGCATCCCTCCGTGGCGCCCACGCCCGTGTCCGGCTACATCTCCTCGATGCTCCTGAAGAGCGCCGTCATCGGCCTGTGCAAGCTCTTCCTCATCCTCGGCGCCGGCGCCCCCGCCCTCTACAGCGTGTGCCAGTCCGGCTTCGTCATGTGGGTCGGCGGCATCACCATCGTGCTTGCGGCCTGGCAGGCCATGCGCGCCAACCACGTGAAGCTCGTCTTCATCTACTCGACCGTAAGCCAGATAGGCTACATGGTCCTCGCCGTGGCGGTCGGCGGCTACGCGCTCGCCACCGGCGCCCAGCAGGCGCTTGGCTTCACCGGCGGCCTGCTCCACCTCATCAACCACGTCTTCTTCAAGGACCTGCTCTTCCTCGTCTGCGGCGCCATCATGTGCATGACGCACAGAGACCACCTGAGCGACCTCGGCGGCCTTGGCCGCAAGATGCCCTTCACCATGTTCATGTTCTTCGTGGCGGGCCTCTCCGTCGTCGGCGTGCCGCCGACCTCGGGCTTCAGCTCCAAGTGGATCATCTACCACGCCCTGATGCAGTCCGGCCAGCCCGTGCTGGCCCTGCTCTCGCTCTTCGGGTCGGTCCTCACCCTTGCCTACATCGCCAAGTTCATGCACGCGGCCTTCCTCGGCCAGGTCAACCCCGACCTCGACAACGTCCAGGACGTGCCCCAGGTCATGCGCGTGCCCATGCTCATCCTCTGCGCCGGCTGCATCATCACCGGCCTCTTCCCCGGCCTCATGCTCGGCCCCATCGGCGCCATCGTGGAGCAGTACGGCATCCCGGCCATACCCTTCACCCTCGGCTCCATCGGTTCCGGCGCAACGGCCTGGAGCCCGGCCGTGGTCTTCGTCCTCATGGCCGTGCCCTTCGGCTTCGGCCTCTGGATCATCCACCGCTTCGTGCGCTTCCGCGTCGTCGACGTCCACAACTGCGGTCTCGAGCCGGAAGCCAGCGCCGACCGCATGCGTCCGGCCAGCGTCTACGGCGGCCTGCCGGCGTTCTTCAGGAACCTCGCCCGCGAGCCGTTCACCCAGGAGCAGGAGGACTAAGCCATGTCGCTATTCTGGTCACTTGTGCATCTCATCATCTTCCCCGGCGGGGCCTTCGCCCTGCTCGTGGCCCTCTACCTGAAAGGCCTGGACAGGCGCCTGGTCGCCCGTCTGCAGAGCCGCGTCGGCCCGCCCCTGAACCAGCCCTTCCTCGACATCGCCAAGCTCCTCACCAAGGAGCAGCTCATCCCGGCAACGGCCTGCCGGCCGGTCTTCCTGCTGGCCCCCGTCATCGGCATGGCCGGCATGGCGGCCTGTGCCGCCTTCATTCCCGTGCCCGGCGTCTTCGCCGGTCTTTCCGGCCTCGGCGATCTGCTCGTGCTCTTCTATCTCCTGCCCATTCCCGCCATCGCCATCATGCTCGGCGGCTCCGCCTCGAGCTCGCCCTTCGGCGCCATGGGCTTCTCGCGCGAAATGCTCGTCATGCTCAGCTACGAGCTGCCCCTGCTCATGGTGCTGCTCGCCTGCGCCATGATGACCGGCAAGCTCTCCGGCGCCGGCACCGCGGACTTCAGCCTGGTCAGCATCGTCCAGTACCAGCTGGAGAACGGCTCCTACTGCTTCAACCCCGTCATGGTGCCCGCCATGGTGGCCTACCTGATGTTCCTGCCCGGCACCATGGGCGTTGCCCCCTTCGACATCGCCGAGTCCGAAACGGAAATCCTCGAGGGTCCCATGCTCGAGTACGGCGGACCTCTGCTCGCCCTCTTCCAGATTGGCCAGGCCTTCAAGACCTTCGTCATTCTGGGGCTCGGCGTGGTCCTGTTCTTCCCCGGCACCCTTGGCGACTTCTGGCCGGTCAACCTGCTCTGGTTCCTCGTGAAGTGCGCCCTGCTGATGTTCTTCTCCATGACGCTGGTGCGCTCTGCCACGGGGCGCTTCCGCATCGACCAGGCCGTCCGCTTCTACTTCAGAATCCCCGCAGCCCTGGCTCTCGTCAGCCTCGTGCTGGTAATTGCCCTGTAAGGAGTCAGCCGTGAGACTTGACATAGACACCTGCCTCAAGAAAGCGTCGGTCCGCTCGCCGTGGCTGTTCCGCATCAATGCAGGCTCCTGCAACGGCTGCGACGTTGAGCTGGCGACCACCGCCCTCATTCCCCGCTACGACGTCGAGCGCCTGGGCTGCCATTATACCGGCTCTCCCAGGCAGGCCGACATCGTCCTCGTCACGGGTCCCGTGACCATCAAGATGCGCGACTACGTGCTCCGCGTGTGGAACGAGATTCCGGAGCCCAAGGTCACCGTCGCCGTGGGCATCTGCCCCATCTCGGGCGGCGTGTTCCGCGACAGCTACGCCATTGCCGGACCCTTGAGCCGCCTCGTGCCCGTGGACGTCAACGTCCCCGGCTGCCCGCCCCGCCCCCAGGCCATCATGGAGGGCGTCGTGCTCGCCAAGCAGATCTGGATGAAGAAGCTTGGCATCTTGGAGGGATAGCAATGAGCAGCTTTCTGAACATCCTCTTGAAGAACGTCCTCGGCGGCCCCTCCACCGATCCCTTCCCCTTCGGCCCCACCTTCGAGCCCAAGCGCCTCAGGGGCCGGGTGGTCATTGATCCGGACAAGTGCATGGGCTGCGGGATGTGCAAGAACTCCTGCGTGGCCGGCGCCATCGACATCACCAAGGACGCCGAGTCCAAGGGCTGGACCATCACGGTCTGGCAGGACTCCTGCTGCCTGTGCGCCTCCTGCCGCACCTACTGCCCCATGAAGGCCGTCGACATCGTCCCCGACTGGCACTCCGCCCACTTCGAGGAGGACAAGTACAGCCGCATCGAGCAGCACACCATCGAGTACCAGCCCTGCACCGTATGCGGAAAGCCCGTGCGCGTGCTCTCGCTGGAAAAGGCCAGGGAGCTCTACCGCAACGATCCCAGCGTCGATCCGGAGCAGGTGCGCCATATGTGCCGCAGCTGCCGCCAGATCAAGGACGCCGAGGCCCACGTCGACATCCTCGATGTCATTCCCAAGAAGCCGGCCAAGGCCGGCACGGCCGCACCCGAAGCCGAAGCCAAGGCCTAGGCCCCCAACCGCAGATGGACGCGGAAGGGCCCGTCCCTTCCGCGAGAGGAAATACCCATGGAAGAAGTCATCAAGGGGAACATGGTGCTCGTGGACGCCATCGCAGCCTGCTGTCCCGGGGAGCCCGGCTTTGTCCGGCACCCCCTCGACCAGGACGGCAACCAGCAGCACTGGTTCGTCATCACCAATCCCCCGCTCCTGGCCCAGGCCGCCCAGGCCCTGAAAGCCGCCGGCGCGCGCCTGTGCATGATCTCCGGCTACAGCCGCAAGGACAGGCCCGACTGCGGCCAATGGCCCTTCGGCGCGGCCTACCACTTCGAGCTTGACGGCGTGGTCTACAACGTCAAGGTGCGCCTCTCCGCCGAGCAGCCGGAGCCCCCGACCATCACGCCCTGGTTCTTCAACGCCGACTGGCACGAGCGCGAGATGCAGGAGCTTGTCGGCATCATGGTCAAGGACCAGCCCAACCCCACCAGGCTCTTCTTGAAGCCCGACGTCGATGCCGGCGTGCTCGACGGCGCCGTCCCGCTCTCCGTGATGATGAACGGCGCCTGCACCAACGACCTGTGGGAGCACATCCTCGGATCGAAAGGAGGCAGCAGGTAATGGCACTTTCCGATACCGCAGGAAGCACCTTCAAGCTTCCCCTCGGCCCCGTGCACGTGGCGCTTGAGGAGCCGGTCTACTTCCACCTCGAAATAGACGGCGAAACCATCACCAAGGCCACCCTCCAGAGCGGCCACGTCCACCGCGGCATGGAAAACCTGGCCCAGAAGCGCAACCTCATCATGGACCAGACCCTCACCGAGCGCGTCTGCTCCCTGTGCTCCAACAGCCACTCCTTCACCTATGCCATGGTGGTCGAGAACGCCCTGCGCATGAACATCCCCGAGCGCGCCAAGTACCTGCGCGTCATGACCGAGGAAATCAAGCGCATGGCCTCGCACCTCTTCAACATCGCCATCCAGACGCACCTGTGCGGCTTTGCCTCCCTCTTCATGCACATCATGGAGGTCAGGGAGATGATGCAGGACGTCAAGGAAGCCGTGTACGGCAACCGCATGAACCTCGGCTTCAACTGCATCGGCGGCTGCAAGTACGACCTCGACGACGAGTGCTTTGACTTCACGGCCAAAACCCTCGACGCCTTCGAGCCCAAGCTCTACGAGATCATCGACACCGTCGAGAACGATCCCATGATCCGCAAGAGGACCATGGGCGTCGGCATCCTCACGAAGGAGGACGTGCTGCGCCTCGGCCTCGTCGGTCCCGTGGCCCGCGGCTCCGGCGTGGCCGTCGACGTGCGCAGGGACTGCCCCTACGCCGCCTACGGCAAGATGGACTTCGACGTGATCACCCGGGACGGCTGCGACCTCTACGCCCGCACCTGCGTGCGCCTGCACGAGATTGTCGAGTCCCTCAAGATGGTCCGCCAGGTCATGCGCGAATGCCCCGACGGTCCGGTGCGCATCCACATGGGCCACATCGAGCCTGCCGAAGGCGTGGCCCGCAGCGAAGCTCCCCGCGGCGAGCTCATCTACTACATCCGCACCAACAACACCGACATCCCCTCCAGGCTCAAGTGGAGGGTGCCGAGCTACATGAACTGGGAGGCCCTCGGCGTCATGCTCAAGGGCGCCAAGGTCGCCGACGCGGCCCTCATCACCAACACCATCGATCCCTGCGTCTCCTGTACGGAGCGCTAAGAGGCTTTTTGCCAGGTGCACGAAGCTTCCCTTGCCGAAGGCCTGCTCAAGCTCGTCTGCGAGAGCGTGCGCTCCCACAACGCCGAGCACCCCGACCAGCCGGCCGGCCGCGTGGCCTCCCTCAAGCTTGGCTTGGGACTGCTCTCCTGCGTGGAGATCGAAACCTTCAAAGGGTGCTTCAGCCTGCTGGCCGAGGGAACGGAGGCAGAGGGGGCGAAGCTCGACATCGAGCTGACGCCCCTCCCCTGCAGCTGCGAGGACTGCGGAGCCAGGTTCACCTTAACCAGGCGACGCTTCGTCTGCCCCCAGTGCGGGGGCGTCAGCCTCTCCGCCAAGGGCGGGCACGAGCTCGTCCTCCTCAGCCTGGAAGCAGAACAAAAGGACAACCAAGATGCGTGAAAAAGTCATCATGCGCCCCGACCGGTGCAAGGCCTGCCGCCGCTGCGAGGTCGCCTGCATAGCCGCCCACCACGGATTCGACATGAAGGAGGCCATGAAGCGCAGAAGCGAGTTCGGTCCCCGCGTCCGCGTGGTCAAGGGCGAAAACTACAAGACCACCGTGCGCTGCCACGAGTGCGTCCCTGCCCCCTGCGTCAACATCTGCCCCACGGGCGCCCTGGTGCAGGACGAGAACGGCGTCATCTCCATGCACCCCGAACTCTGCATGGCCTGCGAGATGTGCATGGACGCCTGCCCCTACGGCGCCGTCCATCTCGACAAGGTGCCCTTCCCGGCCGTTGACGGCGTCGAGACGCCCGAAGGCGAAGAGCCCGCCACCCGCACCATCGCCGTGCGCTGCGATCTCTGCCGCGACTGGCGCAAGGCCAACGGCAAGACCATGACCGCCTGCATGGAAGCCTGCCCGGCTCAGGCCATAGGCATACTCACCACCGACGGCCACACCATCTTCCCCGAGAAGAACAAGCCCAAGCCTGCGGCTGTCAAGCAGGTGGCCACCAAGGTCGATGTCGATGCGGCTGAGATAACCAACCGCTAGCGCACTGCAGCACATCCTTTGACGAAGGGCTGGCAGGCTTCACGGCCTGCCGGCCCTTCCTCTTTGCGCAGAGGCGCACGAACGCAGGGCGGACAGCCCCCGAAATCAGGCAGGCGGTCTCCCGCTATTGATGGCGAGGCTGCAGATACTTTGGGTCAACGAGAATGTGGTAGCGTGGGGCAAGCAGGAGAGGATCGGGCCTTGCGATTTCGCCCTCTATGCTCAAGGGCTCGTCTGACAGGCCAAAGGGCTTCAGCGCATCCAGATTTGAGGACAATTTGGCGAGTGAATCGCCGTTCAGATAGATGACCGGCAGGCTGTTGGTGGCGTTTCCTGCCATGAGATGACGCACGCGGAAGCTGGCAAGATCGAGGTTCCTGTGTGCCGTGGCGCCGCTGTCCTGGGGCACCGTGCCGTTCAAGAGCGAGGGCATGCGCAGGTCTTCCCTATGGAGCAGCTCAAGAAAGTCGTTGCCTGTGCGCCCGACAAAAGAGACGAGGCTCGTCCCTTCGATGGTCGTCAGAAGGCTCACTGGCACCGTGCCGCCGTGGATGCCGATATAGGCCTGCTTGGCTCCTGCCGGCATGATCACCCAGTCCTTGTCGAGCGAAC